>NZ_JBZGBY010000009.1:0-124284 GCF_059159975.1 Cellulosimicrobium sp. BMG9.22
GCGCCTCCTCGCGCTCCAGCTCGACGAGCTCATCGGCGGCATCGGCTCCGACCGGGAGTTCGTCATCCGCGACTACGTCGACCTCGCCCGCAAGGACCGCTCGCTGGCCGACGTGCAGAAGTCGCTCGGCGGCCTCGACTCGACGCAGCTCCTCGACCTCGGTCAGATCGGTCGCGTGCTCGACCTGCCGGGCGGCGGCGACGCGCTCGACGCCGCGGTCGCCCCGCACGGCTACCGCCTGCTCTCGAAGGTCCCGCGCCTGCCCGCGACGATCATCGACCGGCTCGTCGCGCACTTCGGCGGGCTGCAGAAGCTCCTCGCCGCGAGCATCGACGACCTCATGACCGTCGACGGCGTCGGCGAGCAGCGGGCCCGCGCCGTGCGCGAGGGGCTCTCCCGGCTTGCCGAGTCCAGCATCCTCGAACGCTACGTCTGACCGACCGACCGCCGAACCGCACGGAGGGGTGCCCGTGGACCACGTCGACGAGTGGTCGGCGCTGGCCGACGCCTGGTCGCGGTACTGGGCGCCCGCCGCCGCACCGACGCAGCACGCGATCCTCGACGCGGCCGGCATCGGCCCGGCGTCGCGCGTGCTCGACGTCGGGTGCGGCACGGGCGAGCTCGTCGCGGCCGCCGTGGCCCGGGGCGCGGACGCCGCCGGGTGCGACGCCGCCGTCGGGATGATCGACGCCGCACGCGAGCGCAGCCCCGAGGCTGACCTGCGCGTCGCCCAGGCCGAACGCCTCCCGTGGCCCGACGACGCGTTCGACCTCGTGACGCTCGTCAACGCCCTCACGTTCACCGACGCCGCGAAGACCCTCAGCGAGTGCCGTCGCGTCGGTCGTCTGGTCGCCGTCGCGAACTGGGCCGAGGACGACGTCAACGACGTCACGCTCCTCGAGCGCGCCGTCGCGGGCGAGGACTACGAGCCGAGCGGGCCCAGCCGCGAGGAGGGCCACCTGAGCGAGCTCCTCGCCGAGCACGGCTTCACCGTGGTGACCGAGCAGCTCGCCGACGCGCCCATGGTGCTCGAGGACGCCGACGCCGTCGTCGCCGCGCTCATGTTCGGTGAGACACCCGAGCTCCAGGCCGAGCTCCGACCCGACGTCCTCGCCGCGGCGCGCCCCTTCCGCCGGACCGACGGCAGCTACCTGCTGCGCAACGCCTTCCGCTGGGCGCTCGCGACCCGTTGACCCACCGCGTCGCCCTCCGCGACCGTCTTCAGCCTCGTCTCGTCGTCGCTGCCCGGGACCGCGGTGTACGCCACGACCTTGAGGTCCGTGTCCCCGTCCGCGAGGACGTCGCAGTCGACCGCGATGTCACCGGCACGGGGGTGACGGATCAGCTTCCGGGCCTCGGCGTGCCGCCCCACGGCTCCCTCCGCCCAGAAGGCGGCGAACCGGGCGTTGCCCGCGAGCGTGCGTATCACCAGCGCGGCCAGTCGCGGGTCGTCGGGGTAGCGGGCGGAGGCCCGGCGCAGGTCGGCGACCAGGGCCCGGTCGGCGGCCTCGGCGTCCGCCGGGATCACGGGCCAGCTCGTCAGCCGCCCGCGGTCCTCGGCCACCGGGAAGCGCAGCCGGACGAGGTTCCGGGCGTCGGGGTCGATGGCGGTCGGGTCGCCGAACAGGCCCACCCAGTGCGGATTCCACCACACCAGCGTCCAGTCCGCGGCGAACACCGCCACCGGCACGTCGGTCATCCGGGCAAGGAGTCGTGCCATCCCGGGCGGCAGGCGGTCGACCATCCGGCCCGCGGACGGCGGGTGCAGCCCGGCGAGCCGGTACAGATGGCCCCGCTCGTCGGGGTCGAGCTGCAACGCGCGGGCCAGCGCGGCGACGACCTGGTCCGACGGCGCGCTCGCGCGACCCTGCTCCAGTCGCACCACGTAGTCGACCGAGATCCCGGCGAGCTCGGCGAGCTCCTCTCGCCGGAGCCCCGGCGATCGGCGGACCGCACGCCGGGGAAGCCCGGCGGCCTCCGGAGAGCACCGGTCGCGCCATGCGCGAAGCGTGGTCCCGAGTCGATTCTCTGCGTCGCGCACCCGCCCATTCTCTCCTCCCCCGTGGCAGGACCGTGGCGGCACGGTGGTACTGGCGTTCCCAGGGAACCAGGATCCCTGGCCGGTCCGTCGCCACCGGACCACGCTAGGAGGCATGTCCAGAACCACCTTCATCACCGGAGCCAACAAGGGCCTCGGGTTCGAGACCGCCCGCCGGCTCTCCGCCCTCGGTCACACCGTCCTGATCGGCGCCCGCGATCCCGAGCGCGGCCAGAGGGCGGCCGCCGAGCTCGGGGCCCGTTTCGTGCAGATCGACGTCACCGACGACGCGTCGGTCGCCGCCGCCGCGGCCGACGTCGCGTCGCACGAGGGTCGCCTCGACCTGCTGATCAACAACGCCGGCACCGCGGGCGACCCGGTGCCTGCCGACCTGCTGGACGGCGAGCACGCCACGTCGGTCTTCGGCACCAACGTCATCGGGGTCGTCCGGGTCACCAGCGCCTTCCTGCCGTTGCTGCGTGCCGGCGACGCGCCGGCGGTCGTCAACGTCACCAGCGGTCTGGGGTCGGTCGCGCTCACCCTCGACCCGGACCGCGTCGAGTCGCAGGTGCTCGCTCCGCTCTACACGGCCTCCAAGGCGGCGCTCACGATGCTGACGACCCAGTACGCCAAGGCCGTCCCCGACGTGCGGTTCAACGGCGCCGACCCCGGCTACACCGCGACCGACCTGAACGGCCACCAGGGTCACCAGACGGTGACGGAGGGCACCGACGCCATCGTCACCCTGGCCACCGAGGGCGCCTCTGCCGGGACGGGCCGGGTCATCGACCGGTACGGCCCGCTGGCCTGGTGACCATGACCACCGTCGGCATCATCGGCGCGGGCGAGGTGGGTAGCCAGCTCGCCCGCGCGGTGATCGCTCACGGCTACCAGGTCGTGATCGCCAACTCACGCGGGCCGGAGACGTTGACCGACCTGGTCGGCGAGCTCGGCGCGTCGGCGCGCGCCGGGACCGCGGCGGAGGCCGCCGAGGCCGGCGACTTCGTCATCGTCGCCGCACCGCTCAAGCCCGTGAACACCCTCCCCGTCGACCAGCTCGCCGGGAAGATCGTGCTCGACACGAACAACTACATGCCGTGGCGCGACGGTCGCTACCCGGCCGTCGACTCGGGCGAGAAGACGGTGCACGAGCTGCGCCAGGAACAGCTGCCGACCTCCCGGGTGGCCAAGGCATTCAGCCACATCCAGGCCCCACGCCTCTTCCTGTCCGCCCGCCCGGCCGGAGCCCCGGGCCGCCACGCGCTGTCGGTCTCCAGCGACCACCCCGACGCGGTCGCGCTCGTCACACGGCTCTACGACGAGCTCGGCTTCGACACCGTCGACAACAGCCCGCTGCGCGAGTCCTGGCGCACGGGACCGGGCCAACCCGCCTGGGCCGCGCACGCGCACCAGACCCGCGAGCAGCTGCGAGCCAACCTCGTCAGGGCACGGCGCATCCCCTACCCGTTCAGCGGCTGACGGGTGGCGTGCGAGCGGCCCGACCGTCGAGGACGTCAGCCGCCCGGCGCGGTCTCGGCGGGCTGGGCCGTCGGCTCGGCGGGCGGGGGTGTCTGCTCTGCGGGCGGCGCCGACTCCCCCGGCGTGGGGGATGGTGGCGGCGGCTCGAGGAGCGTGAACGTGGCCGGTGCGCTCGTCGCGCCCTCGACCCCGGCGATGCTCAGCACGACGGTGTACGTGCCCGGGCCCACCTCCGGCTGGTCGGGCGCGCAGCCCTCGACCGACCGGTGCCGGTCCCACCGCACGAGCGACAGCGGGTCTTCGTCGCCCTTGCTCATGAGCAGCAGGCGGTCGGTCGACCCGCAGTGCGCGGACGACCACACGAGCTCGCCCCCGGAGTACACGAGGACCTGCCGCCCGGCGTCGGACCCGTCCACGAGGCACGGCCTGGCGCCGACGTGACGCACCGACACCGAGAGCTGGACCACCCGCCCGGGCTCGTACTCCGTCGCGCTGGGCGTCACGCCGAGCTCGAGCGCGTCCGCCCCGCAGTCCTGCGGCGGCCCCGCCTCCTCGGGGGTCGGCGGCGCCGACTTCCCCTCCTGGGGGGTGTCCTCGCCGGCCAGCAGGGGCTGGACGGCACGGACGACGACCTGCCCGAGCAGCACGAGGCCGACGACGAGCCCGGCGAGCAGCGCGAGCGCGACGAGGCGGCGACGAAGCAGGGCCCCGCGCGTGGGCCGCGTCGTGCTCGGCCTGGCAGCGCGCTCGGTCCGCGGCGTGCTCACGGTTCCTCCGACGTGCAGGTGGATGGTCGCCACCACGTTAACCGGACGGGCGCGCAGCCCTGTCGAGCCGCGCCGACGACGCCGCAGGTCGGGGACAATGTTCGTGCTGCCCCACCGACGCGCCCTGCCGATGCTCCCCGAGGAGGAGGACCTCTACCCGATGACCACCCCGACGACCGGCGCCCCGTTCGCCGCCCTGCGCGACGCCGTCGGGCGGTGGTTCGGCCAGACCGCGCGCGACCTCCCGTGGCGCGCGGCCGACCGGACGGCGTGGGGCGTGCTCGTCAGCGAGGTCATGCTCCAGCAGACGCCGGTCGTGCGTGTCGAGCCGGCGTGGCGCGAGTGGATGGCGCGCTGGCCGACACCCGCGGACCTTGCGGCGGCCCCGACGGCCGACGTGCTGCGCGCGTGGGGACGACTCGGGTACCCGCGGCGGGCGCTGCGGCTGCAGGACTGCGCACGCGTGATCGTCGAGCGCCACGACGGCGAGGTGCCGCACGGCGAGGAAGCCCTGCGCGCCCTGCCCGGGGTCGGGGAGTACACCGCCGCGGCGGTGACGGCGTTCGCCCACGGGCGCCGCGCCGTCGTCGTCGACACGAACGTGCGCCGGGTCATCGCCCGGGCTGTGGCCGGGACGGCGCTGCCCGCGCCGTCGTACACGGCCGCCGAGCGTGCGCTCGCGGGCGCCGTCGCCCCCGCGGACGACGACGGCGCGGTCCTGTGGGCCGCGGCCTCGATGGAGCTCGGCGCGCTCGTGTGCACGGCCCGGGCGCCACGCTGCGACGCGTGCCCGGTGCGCCGGGCGTGCGCGTGGCGCCTCGCCGGGCGTCCGGCGGACGAGCACGCGGGTCGACGGCGCACGCAGGCCTGGGCGGGCACCGACCGCCAGGTCCGTGGCCGGGTCATGGCCGCGCTGCGCGGCGCGCCCGGACCCGTGCCGCGCGCCGTCGTGAGCGAGCTGTGGCACGACGCCGCCCAGCTCGACCGGTGCGTCGGGAGCCTCGTCGAGGACGGTCTGGTCGAGCAGGACGGAGAGATGTACCGCCTGCCCGGCTGAGCCCGACGCGCGGGTGGGCTCTCAGGCCAGGTCGAGGAGCATGCGGGTGTTGCCGAGGGTGTTCGGCTTCACGCGCGCGAGGTCGAGGAACTCGGCGACGCCGTCGTCGTGCGAGCGGAGCAGCTCGGCGTAGACCTCGTGCGACACGGGGGTGCCCTCGATCGCACGGAACCCGTGGCGCGTGAAGAAGTCGACCTCGAACGTCAGGCAGAACACGCGCCGCAGGCCGAGCGCACGTGCCCTGTCGACGAGCTCGGCGACGAGCGCGTGCCCGACGCGGTGCCCGCGCCACGCCGGGTCGACGGCGAGCGTGCGGATCTCGGCCAGGTCGTCCCACATGACGTGCAGCGCGCCGCAGCCGACGACGCGCGCGTCCGGGGCGCCGTCGTCCACCTGGGCCGGCACCGCCTCGGCGACCGCGAACTCCTGGACGGCCTCGTAGTAGCCCACCATCTCCTTGGCGAGGAGGATGCGCGCCTCCGCGTACGGCTGGACGAGCCCGCGGATCGCGCGGACGTCGGCGGGCAGCGCCGGGCGGACCCGGACCTCGGGGCTCGTGCCGGGCCGGCTCTGCGTCGGCCCCTCGGGGGCGCTGGCGATCACTGCGCCACTGTATGTCGGAAACGGATCGATGCATACTCATGCGCTCAGTGACATAGATTCGCGCGACGGGCCAAGCGCCGGCCGTCCGCGTCAGGCACCCGCCGCGAGCCGGGCCGCCGTGATCTCGTCGACCACGAGGTCCGTGACGACGCCGGCGCGCAGCGCGGCCCGCAGGGGCGCGACCTTGTTGTCGCCCGCGACGGCGCACACGCGCCGCGGCACGCGGCGCAGCTCCTCGGGCGCCGGCCCGGTCGCCCGCTCGTTGAGCGCGATGTCGCGGTAGGTGCCGTCGGCACGCAGGAACACCGTGCACACGTCGCCCACGACACCCTCTGCGTCGAGCACCGCGATGTCGTCCGCCTCCAGGTAGCCCGCCGAGTACACGTGCGACGGCACGCCGCCCGCGACCGCGCCCACGGAGAACAGCGCGATGTCCGCGCGGTGCTGGACGTCCAGCACACGCTGCACCGACCGTTCACGCCACATCGCGCGCTTGGTCTCCGCGTAGTCGAAGAAGGCCGGGACCGGGAAATGGTGCACGTGCGCGTCGAACGCGGTGCCGAAACCCGCGATGAGGTCGCCCGCGTAGTGCACGCCCGACGTCCGCGTGTTCGCCGCGCCGTTGAGCTGCACGACGGCGCTGCCCCGCGTGGGCCGCCGCGGCAGGTGACGGGAGATCGCCGAGAGCGTCGTCCCCCACGCGATGCCGAGGATCATGTCGGAGTCGAACCAGGTCGACACGAGCCGCGCCGTCGTCAGCGCGACCTGCTCGAGCCGCTCCACCTGCGGGGCCTGGTCCGGCACCGGCACGACGTAGGCGTCGATGCCCCAGGTCGTGGACAGGTGCTGCCCCAGCCCGGGGGCGCGGCTCTGCGTCGGGCGCAGCGAGATCTCCACCAACCCTGTCTCGCGAGCCCGCTTGACGAGGCGCGACACAGTCGACCGCGACGTGTGCAGGTGCTTGGCGATCGCCTCCATCTTCATGTCCTGCAGGTAGTACATCGACGCTGCACGCAGCACGTCCTGCTCGCGGTCGGCCATGGCCGGCTCCTCTCGTCCGACCTCCATTCTGCACGTTCGTGCACTGCGCTTGCGCGCCCGTTCGTGCCGTGGTGGTGTGGGAGCCGTGCCACCGCGCCGGAACCCCGGTGCGAGCACGGCGGTTCCGGCTCGCGCGACCTGGGCGTGCGTGGGACCGTCGCTGTGAGCGCACCGTGGGCGCGACCGTCCTGCGGAGCACCGCAGCACCGAGGGCGAGAGAGGGAGACGGATGGCATCCACGAGACTCACGGCCGAGTCGCGACGACAGGCGCTGGCCGCGCTCGAGGCGTCCACGAGCGCCGACGCGGAGCTCGACGTCCTCGTCATCGGCGGCGGGGTGACGGGCGCTGGCATCGCGCTCGACGCCGTGACACGAGGCCTCTCCACCGCGATCGTCGAGGCGCAGGACTGGGCGGCCGGCACGTCGAGCCGCTCGAGCAAGCTCGTCCACGGCGGCCTGCGCTACCTGCAGATGCTCGACTTCCACCTCGTCAAGGAGGCGCTCACCGAGCGCGACCTCCTGCTCAAGGACATCGCGCCGCACCTCGTGCGCCCGGTCCCGTTCCTCTACCCCCTCGAGCACCGTGTCTGGGAGCGTGCCTACGTCGGCGCCGGCATCGCGCTGTACGACACGCTCGCGGGCCTCGCGCCCGGCAAGCGCGCGATGCCGATCCACCGGCACCTGTCACGCAGCCGGATGGAGAAGAAGTTCCCCGACCTGGCGCACGACGCCGCTGTCGGTGCGGTCCAGTACTGGGACGCGTCCGTCGACGACGCGCGGCTCGTGTCCACGCTCGTGCGGACCGCGGCGTCCTACGGCGCGCACGCGGCGTCGCGCACGCAGGTCGTGTCCCTCACCAAGGGGTCGACCGGCGCAGTGAACGGCGCGGTGCTCATGGACCTGGAGACCGGCCGGGAGATCACCGTGCGAGCCCGCGCCGTCATCAACGCGACGGGGGTGTGGACCGAGGAGACGGAGGCGCTCGCGGGCTCTGAGGGCGGCCTGCGCGTCCTCGCGTCCAAGGGCGTGCACATCGTCGTCCCGCGCGAGCGCATCAAGGGCAAGGTCGGGCTGATCCTGCAGACCGAGAAGTCCGTGCTCTTCGTGATCCCGTGGTCCCGCTACTGGGTGATCGGCACCACCGACACCCCGTGGGAGCAGGACCTCCAGCACCCCGTCGCGACCGCTGCCGACATCGACTACGTGCTCGACCACGCGAACGCCGTCCTCGCGCACCCGCTCACGCGCGACGACATCATCGGCACCTGGGCCGGCCTGCGACCGCTCCTGCAGCCGGGGACCAAGGAGGGCACGAGCTCGGCGAAGGTCTCGCGCGAGCACACCGTGGCATCGCCCACCCCGGGCCTCACGGTCATCGCCGGCGGGAAGCTGACGACGTACCGCGTCATGGCGAAGGACGCGGTCGACTTCGCGATCGGCCAGCGCGCGAGCGCGCTGCCCTCCATCACGGAGAAGATCCCGCTCCTCGGCGCGGTCGGCCTCGACGCCGTGCGCCGCCAGGCCCGCCCGTGGGCGTCGCGCTACCGGTGGACCCCCGCGCTCGTCGACCACCTGCTGCACCGGTACGGGTCGAACCTGCGCGAGGTCGTCGAGCTGTGCGAGACGCAGCCCGACCTCGCGAAGCCGCTCGAGCACGCGCCCGCGTACCTGCGTGCCGAGATCGCCTACGGCGTCTCGCACGAGGGCGCGCTCCACCTCGAGGACCTGCTCCTGCACCGCACGCGCCTCAACTACGAGGTCGCCGACCGCGGCCTCGCTGCCCTGCCCGAGATCGCCGGGATCGCCGGCGAGCTGCTCGGGTGGGACGACGCGACGCGCGACGCGGAGATCGCGAGCTACACCGACCGCGCGAACGCGGAGGCCGCCGCCGAGCAGCAGCCCGACGACGCCACCGCCGAACGCACCCGGCTGGAGGTCGACGACGTGTCGCCGCTCCAGCCCCTGCGCACGACCTGACAGCAGCACACCGATCTCGCGGGCGCACGCCGACGGCGGACCGACCCGAGGACCCGGCGCTACGGTGCGCCGGGCCGGTTGAGACAGAGAAGTCCACCACGAAAGAGAGAGCACGATGGATCAACTCCTGATGAACGCCTTCTGGTCCGAGGTCCTCGGCACGGCGACCCTGATCCTGCTCGGCGCGGGCGTCGTCGCGAACGTCGTCCTCCCGAGGACCAAGGGCTTCAACGGCGGCTGGCTCCTCATCAACTTCGGCTGGGGCCTCGCCGTCTTCGCGGGCGTGTTCGTCGCCTTCAAGTCGGGGGCGCACCTGAACCCGGCCGTGACGATCGGCCTCTTCGCGGCCGACCAGCCGTTCGCGACCCTCACCGGGCCCGAGGGAGCCGTCACCGCGACGATCGAGCCGACCGTCAGCAACATGTTCATCTACTTCGGCGCGGAGCTGCTGGGCGCCATCATCGGTGCCGTCCTCGCGTTCCTCGCCTACAAGAAGCACTTCGACGAGGACGCCCCGGCCGCGACGAAGCTCGCCGTGTTCTCCACCGGCCCGGAGATCCGTTCGTACTGGTGGAACTTCGTCACGGAGGTCCTCGCGACGTTCGTGCTCGTGTTCTTCGTCGTCGTCTCGGGGCGGACGCCGTCCGGCCTCGGGCCGCTCGCCGTCGCGCTCATCGTCGTCGGCATCGGCGCGAGCCTCGGTGGACCGACCGGGTACGCCATCAACCCGGCGCGCGACCTCGGCCCGCGCATCGCCCACGCGCTGCTGCCGATCAGGGGCAAGGGGTCGAGCGACTGGGCCTACTCGTGGGTCCCCGTCGCCGGACCGCTCGTCGGCGGCGTGCTCGCCGGTCTGCTCGGCGCGACGTACGCCTGACCGCACCGCCAGACCCGCCGCGTGACCGGGGTTCGCCCCGGTCACGCGGCCCACGCGCCGTCGTCCACCCGCTGCTCACCACGCACCACCGCACACCCACACCGACGTGAAGGACTGAACGCACCATGGCCGACTACGTTCTCGCCATCGACCAGGGAACCACCAGCTCCCGGGCCATCGTCTTCAACCACTCCGGGGAGATCGTCTCCACCGGGCAGCTCGAGCACGACCAGATCTTCCCGCGCGCCGGGTGGGTCGAGCACAACCCCGAGCAGATCTGGAACAACGTGCGCGAGGCCGTGGGCCTCGCGCTCACGCGGGCCAACGTGACCCACAACGACATCGCGGCCGTCGGCATCACCAACCAGCGCGAGACCGCGGTCGTGTGGGACAGGACCACGGGCAAGCCGGTGTACAACGCGATCGTCTGGCAGGACACGCGCACGCAGAAGATCGTCGACGAGCTCGGCGGGTCGGACGGTCCCGACAAGTACAAGTCGGTCGTCGGCCTGCCGCTCGCGACCTACTTCTCCGGCCCGAAGGTGAAGTGGATCCTCGACAACGTCGAGGGCGCGCGCGAGAAGGCCGAGGCGGGCGACCTCGTCTTCGGCAACACCGACACCTGGACGCTGTGGAACCTCACGGGCGGCGTCGACGGCGGCGTGCACGTCACCGACGTGACCAACGCGTCGCGCACGATGCTCATGGACCTCGACACCCTGTCGTGGCGCGAGGACATCGCCGCCGACATGGGCATCCCGATGTCGATGCTGCCCGAGATCAGGTCGTCCTCCGAGGTGTACGGCAAGGGTCGTCAGCAGGGTCTCCTGCCCGGCGTGGCGATCGCCGGCATCCTCGGCGACCAGCAGGCCGCGACGTTCGGGCAGGCGTGCTTCGAGGTCGGGCAGGCCAAGAACACGTACGGCACCGGCAACTTCATGCTGCTCAACACGGGTACCGAGAAGGTCATGAGCACCAACGGCCTGCTCACCACGGTCTGCTACAAGATCGGCGACCAGCCCGTCCGCTACGCGCTCGAGGGGTCGATCGCGGTCACCGGGTCGCTCATCCAGTGGCTGCGCGACAACCTCGGCATGTTCGAGGACTCGCCCGACGTCGAGTGGCTCGCCGGCAAGGTCGAGGACAACGGCGGCGCGTACTTCGTGCCCGCGTTCTCCGGCCTCTTCGCCCCGTACTGGCGCTCCGACGCCCGCGGCGCGCTCGTCGGACTCACCCGGTACGTCAACCGCAACCACATCGCACGCGCCGCGCTCGAGGCGACCGCCTACCAGACGCGCGAGGTCCTCGACGCGATGAACGCCGACTCCGGCGTCGACCTCACCGAGCTGCGCGTCGACGGCGGCATGGTCGCCAACGAGCTGCTCATGCAGTTCCAGGCCGACCAGCTCGGCGTCGACGTCGTGCGGCCGAAGGTCGCGGAGACGACCGCGCTCGGCGCGGCGTACGCCGCCGGCATCGCTGTCGGGTTCTGGCAGGGCGAGCAGGACGTCATCGACAACTGGGCCGAGGACAAGCGCTGGTCGCCCGCCGTCGAGGAGGACGAGCGCGAGCGCCTGTACCGCAACTGGAAGAAGGCCGTGACGAAGACGTTCGAGTGGGTGGACGAGGACGTGGAGCAGTAGTCCCGCTCGTCTGACCCGAGCCTCACCTTCTCGTCCGGAGGGGGTGGGGTGGTGCCGCCGGTCTACCATCCGCGCGCTCGTTCCTCGCGCGCTCCCGCCAGACCCACCACGACCGGCGGCACCACCCCACCCCCTCCTTTCGTGTCACCTCGTGCGTCGTCGCCGCACTACATCCCCTGCCGATCGCGACCGTCGCGCATGCGCGGCAGGGCGGGCGCGAATCTACGACTCCATCACCGCGAACCTACGACGAGTGTGGCGCGAAACTACGAGGCACCGTCGCTGCCTGCTAGTTTGTCGGTATGGACGGGTTGATCGGTCGTCACGCACTCGGCCCTGCTCTCGAGGCGCTGGAGTCCTTTCCCGCGCTGGTCGTCGAGGGTGCACGGCAGGTCGGGAAGAGCACGTTCGCGCGCTTGCTGGTCGAGGGGCGCGAGGCGCGGCACTTCACCCTGGACGACGAGCCCACGCGTCGTGCGGTCGCTGCCGACCCGCAGGCGTTCGTCGACCAAGCAGGGGACGGCACGCTCGTCATCGATGAGATCCAGCGCGCGCCCGAACTCGTTCTCCCCATCAAGGCGTCGATCGACCGGAATCGCCGACCCGGACGCTTCGTGCTCACGGGCTCTACCGACCTGCTCCGGCTGGAGCGCACACCGGACAGCCTGGCCGGTCGCGCCGTGACCATCCCGCTGCGCGGGCTGAGCAAGGGTGAGCTGGCCGGACGCACCGACGCGTTCGTGAGCAGACTGATCGAGGATCCTCCTGACCCGTCGCGCTTCTCGACGAGGTGGCAGCGGGCCGACTACGCCCGGGCACTGGCCGCCGGCGGCTACCCCGAGGTCGTCACGCTCGGTGAGCGACCTCGTCGCAC
Organism: Cellulosimicrobium sp. BMG9.22; assembly: GCF_059159975.1. Lineage (NCBI taxonomy): Bacteria > Bacillati > Actinomycetota > Actinomycetes > Micrococcales > Promicromonosporaceae > Cellulosimicrobium > Cellulosimicrobium sp. BMG9.22. The sequence goes on from NZ_JBZGBY010000009.1 coordinate 12,358, forward strand.
GTGGCTCGACAGCTACCTGCAGCGGATCGTCCAGCGCGACGCCCGGGACGTCCTGCGGGTGGTCGACAGCAGACGGCTGGAGTCCGTGCTCCGCCTGTTGGCGGCGAACCAGGCCGGAGAGCTTGTCAAGGCGCGGATCGCTCGCGACGCCGGTATCCCACCCACGAGCATCACGGCCTACCTCGATCTGCTCGAGGTGCTCTTCCTGACCGAGTCGCTGCCGCCGTGGACTCCGAACCTCACGAGCCGGGAGGTCGGACGACCCAAGGCCATCGTGTCGGACTCCGCGCTCGCCCTTCGCCTGGGCAGGATCACCGAGGCACAGCTCGTCCCCGTCGTCGGTGGTGACCTTCTCGGGCCGATGCTCGAGGGACTCGTCGTGGCCGAGCTCCGCAAGCAGGCGGCGTGGGCGACCGTCGAGCACGAGCTCTTCCACTTCCGTGACCGCGACGGCATGGAGGTCGACCTGATCGCCGAGCTCGGCGACGGCCGGATCGTCGCCATCGAGGTCAAGGCCTCCGGGACCTACAGGTCCGACCATTTCGCCGCGCTCGTGCGCCTCAAGGAGAAGCTCGGCGATCGCTTCGCGGTCGGTGTCGTCCTGGGAACCGCCGACGTCGGCTACCAGTACGCACGGGGCCTCTGGGGCCTCCCCGTCTCGGCACTCTGGGAGCTGTGAGCCGCGGACCCTCGGCGCCGCGCTCGCTCGGCCACGCGGAAGTAACTACGGTGGCCGGGTGCGCGCGTGGGTCTACGAGCGGTACGGCGGCGTCGACGAGCTGCGGCTCCGGGACGTGCCCACCCCTGCGCCGGCGAAGGGCGAGGTGCTCGTCGAGGTCGTCGCGACGTCGGTGAACCTGTCGGACTGGGAGGCGCTCCGGGGCAGCCCGGGCTACACGCGCCTCGACGGGCTCCGCGCCCCGCGCACCCACGTCCTGGGGTCGGACGTCGCGGGGCGGGTCGTCGCCGTCGGCGAGGAGGTCACGCGGTTCCTCGTGGGTGACGACGTCTACGGCGACAACCTGCCGCGTCGCGGCGGGTTCGCGGAGTACGTGGTGATGCCGGAGAAGGCGCTGGCCCACAAGCCGCAGGAGCTGACCTTCGCCCAGGCGTCCACCATCCCGCAGGCAGGCGGCATCGCCCTGCAAGCACTCACGTCGGCGGCGCCAGGGGATCGCGTGCTCGTCAACGGCGCGGGCGGAGGCTCCGGCAGCTTCATGGTCCAGCTCGCGGTCGCGCGAGGCATGCACGTCACGGCGGTGGACGACGCGGGCAAGCTCGACTTCCTCGAACGGCTGGGCGCACAGGCGGTGATCGACTACCGGCGCACCGACTTCACGCGGACCGGCCCCTACGACCACGTCGTCGACCTGGTCGCACAGCGGTCGGTGTTCGCCTACCGGCGCGCGCTCGCCCGCCGCGGTCGGTGCCTGATGGTGGGCGGCACGCTGCGGACGATGCTCCGCATGCTCACCGTCGGTCCCGTCGTGGGGGCACTGACCGGTGCCCGGCTCGGCGTCCTCTTCGTGCGGCAGGGTCCCCGCCACTTCGCGCCCCTCGCGGACCTTTGCGCGACCGGAGACGTCGAGATCCACGTGGACCGCACGTTCCCGTTCGCTGAGGTACCCGCGGCGCTCACGCTCCACGGTGAGGGACGGGCCCTCGGGAAGGTCGTCGTCGTGCGGGACGACCGACCGCTCAGGGCGGACCGCGAGGCTCGGCGAGCGAGCGGGACGAGGGATGCCTAGCGTCGGGGACGGGCCGCGACACGGCGGCCGTCACCGACGGGAGGCGCCATGACCGACACGCACCACGAGCTGCCGCACGCGGACTCCGACGAGGTCGCGAAGGTCCGCGAGCTCATCAAGGACGAGCAGATCGCCATGCTGACGACGGTCGCCGAGGACGGCAGCCTCGTGAGCCGGCCCATGGGCGTCCAGGCCGTCGACTTCGACGGCGACCTGTGGTTCTTCGCGGCCGAGGACTCGCACAAGGTGGCGGAGATCGTCCGCGACTCCGCGGCCAACGCCTCCTTCTCCGGGAAGAGCTCGTGGGTCTCGCTCTCGGGGCGGGCGACCCTCGTCCACGACCCGGACAAGATCCGCGAGCTGTGGAACGCCGTCGCCGACGCGTGGTTCCCCGACGGGCCGGACTCCCCGGGCGTCGTGCTCATCCGGCTGCACGCCGAGTCTGCCGAGTACTGGGACTCCCCCGGCGGTCGCGTCGCCACGCTCTTCCGCCTCGTGACGACGAAGGTCACCGGCAAGCCGTACGAAGGTGGCGAGAACGAGACCGTCCAGCTCTGAGGCGGCGACCACCCGCAGAAGGACCCTCGCTGGCTAGGGTGGCGGGCGTGAGCACCACGCGCGAGACCAGCTACACCGTGCCCGGGATGCACGTCACCGACCGCGAGGTCGAGGTGCCGCTCGACTGGTGGGACGACGGCGACCCGCGCCGGCTCACGCTGTTCGTGCGGGAGCTCGCGGACCCGGTCAGACGCCGCGACGACCTGCCGCTGCTCGTGTTCCTCCAGGGTGGGCCGGGCGGCAAGGGCCCGCGGCCGACCGGGCCCGACGGCTGGGTCGCCACGGCGCTCGAGACCCATCGCGTGGTCCTGCTCGACCAGCGCGGCACTGGGCGCTCGTCGGCCGTGCGCGGTGCGGCGCTCGCCGGGCGCGGCGACGGCCCCGCCCAGGCCGCCTACCTCGCGCACTTCCGCGCCGACGCGATCGTCGCCGACGCCGAGCGCGTGCGGCGCATCGTCTACGGTGGCCGACGCTGGACGTCGCTCGGCCAGTCCTACGGCGGCTTCCTCACGATGACCTACCTGTCGCAGGCGCCCGATGCGCTGGCCGCGTGCTACGTCACCGGCGGCCTGCCCGGGCTCACCGCCGATGCGCGCGAGGTCTACCGGCGCACCCAGCCGCGCGTCGTCGCCAAGAACGCGCGGTACCGCGAGCGCTACGCCGACGACGCGGAGCGGCTCGGGCGCATCGCGGACCGCCTCGCCGCGGGCGACGTCCGCCTGCCAGACGGCGACACCCTCACCGTGCGCCGGCTGCAGTCGCTCGGGATGGACCTCGGCATGAAGCCGGGCCCGGAGCGGATCCACTGGATCGTGGACGAGGCGTTCGACGCGGACGCGCCCGACGAGCTCACGGACACGTTCCTCGCGGACGTCGCCGCGGCCACGTCGTTCCGGACGAACCCGCTGTACGCCGTGCTTCACGAGTCGATCTATGCGCAGTCGGGCACGGGCCCGACGGCCTGGGCGGCCGAGTCGGTCCGCGCCGAGGAGCCGGCGTTCGACCCGGCCGCGCGACCGCTGCTGTTCACGGGCGAGATGATCTACCCCTGGATGTTCGACGACGTCGGCGCGCTACGGCCGTTCCGCGCTGCGGCCGAGGCGCTCGCCGAGTGGGACGACTGGCCCGACCTCTACGACCTCGACGTGCTCGCCCGCAACGAGGTCCCCGTCGAGGCAGCGGTGTACCACGACGACATGTTCGTCGACGCAGGGCTGTCGCTCGAGACGGCGGCGCTCGTCGGGAGCACCGACGTCTGGGTCACGAACGAGTTCGAGCACGACGGCCTGCGCACGGGCGACGTCCTCGCCCGGCTCACGGAGCGCCTCGCCGCCCGAGGCGGCCCCCTCCCCACGTGACCCCACCGCTGAGTGCATGAAATAGTCGCGATTTCCCGTCGGAATCGCGACTATTTCATGCACTCAGCGGGGGGCGGGCGGCGGGGCGTGCTTGGCGAGGAAGGCGTAGACCTCGGTCGCGTCGACGCCGGGGAACGCGCCGGTCGGGAGCGCGGAGAGCACGTGCTGGTGCATGCGCGCGCTGGGCCACGACGCGTCTCGCCAGCGTGCCGCGTCGTCCGCCGCGGGGCGGCGGCAGCACGACTCGTCCGGGCACGTCGACTGGCGTCGCACCGTCGTGTCCCGGCCCCGGAACCACTTGGCCGACGCGAACGGCACCCCGACGGCGATCGAGAACTGGCCGGTCGCCGTCGTGCCGGTCTGGGTCGAGCACCAGTACGTCCCCGCCGGGGTGTCGGTGTACTGATACGACTCCTGCGCGCGGTCACGGCGCGTGAACGCCTCCCGCGCCGCCCACTTCCGGCACACCATCTGGCCCTCGATCGCGCCGGTCACGTCGGCGGGCAGCGGCAGCCCGTCGTTCTCGTACCCGCGGAACAGCGCGCCGTCGTCCCCGACGCGCAGGAAGTGCAGCGGGATGCCGAGGTGCACGGTCGCGAGGTTGGTGAACCGCTGGGCCGCGGCCTCGTGCGTCACGCCGAACGCGTCGCGGAAGTCCTCGACCGCGAGGTCCTTCTCGCGCTTGCGCCGCTCGAGGAAGTCGACCGCGGCGCTCTGCGGGATGAGGCAGCACGCCGCGAAGTAGGTGATCTCGACGCGCTGCCTCAGGAACTCGGCGTACGAGCGCGGACGCTCGTGGCCGAGGACGCGGTGCGCGAGCGCCTGCAGCGCGAGCGAGCGCAGACCGTGGCCGCCGGGGATCGAGGCCGGCGGGAGGTAGATGCGCCCGTTCTCGAGGTCGGTGACGGTACGGGTCGAGTGCGGCAGGTCGTCGACGTGCCAGATCGTGAAGCCGAGCTGCTCCGCCATCCGCGCGACCGTGCGGTGCGTCAGCGCCCCGACGGTGTACCCGGCCTTGCGCGCCATCTCCTCCGCGAGCTCCTCGATCTCCGGGTAGTAGTTGTCGCGCCCCTGGCGTTCGAGGCGCAGCTCGGTGTTCGCGCGGCGGGCCTCCTCGGGCGTCGCGACGGCCTCCGTGGCCCGGCGCTGCAGCTCCGTGTGCAGCCCGACGAGGTTCTCCAGCACCGGCAGCGGGAGCTTCTGGCTCGCCTTCACGGAGGGCAGGCCGAGCGCCGCGAAGAGCGGTCCGCGCTGCGCCCGGTCCAGCGCGATCTCCAGGGCGGCCCGGCGCGACGGCGGCTCGTCCGTGAGCAGGTCGGTCAGCGGCACGTCGAGCGCCTGGGCGAGGTGCTGCAGCAGCGAGAGGCGCGGCTCACGGCGGCCGTTCTCGATCATCGACAGCAGGCTCGGGGCCGTGCCGACGGCCTCGCCGAGCGCGTCGAGCGTGAGACCTCGCGACGTCCGGAAGTGGCGGATGCGCCGGCCGAGCGTGATGAGGTCGCCGTGCGGTGCGGCGGCCTCCGGCTCGGGAGCGCCGCGGGCGGGACGGCCTCCGGGGCGGCCGGTCGACGACGTAGTGGCCATCCCTTGACGGTACGTCAAGATCCGCTGATCTTCACATGGTCCTGGCTGGAAAGTGGCGCCCGCTCGGGGCGAGGCTGGAGGCACGAGGATGCTCCGCCGTCGGCACCGACAGCCCGGCGCCGGACTCCTCGCACGGACCAAGACTCGCGACGCCAGCGCAGGGAGACCCCATGACCAGCAGCACCGCCAACCCCCGCCGTACGCGCCTCGCCGCGCTGCTCGACGACGTCGAGACCGAGCTCGCCGGCCTGTCCGTCCCGGGTTTCACGTCCGGGACCGACCCCCGACCGCGCGACGCCCGCGCCTGGGTCCGGGAGATCGCGAACCTCACCGAGCCCGACGCGATCGTCTGGTGCGACGGCTCCGCCGGGGAGAAGCAGCGGCTGATCGACCTGCTCGTCGACGCCGGCACCCTGCTCCCCCTCGACCCCGAGCTGCGGCCCGGTAGCTACCTCGCGCGGTCCGACCCGAGCGACGTCGCGCGCGTCGAGTCACGCACGTTCATCTGCTCGCGCGAGGAGGTCGACGCCGGTCCGACGAACAGCTGGCGCGAGCCCGAGGCGATGCGCGCCGAGCTGCGCGGGGTCTTCGAGGGCTCGATGCGCGGCCGGACCATGTACGTCGTGCCGTTCTCCATGGGGCCGGTGGGCGGGCCGATCTCCCAGGCCGGCATCCAGGTCACCGACTCGCCGTACGTCGTCGTGAGCATGGGGATCATGACGCGCGTCGGCCAGGAGGTCATGGACCTGATCGACGGCGGGGCGCCCTTCGTCCCGGCCGTGCACTCCGTGGGCGCGCCGCTCGTCGACGACACGGGGGCCGTCACGGAGGACGTGCCGTGGCCGTGCAGCGACACGAAGTACATCGCCCACTTCCCGGAGACGCGCGAGATCTGGTCGTACGGCTCGGGGTACGGCGGCAACGCGCTGCTGGGCAAGAAGTGCTTCGCGCTGCGCATCGCGTCGGCGATGGCGCGTGACGAGGGCTGGCTCGCCGAGCACATGCTGCTCATCCGCGCGACGTCGCCCGAGGGTCGCGCCTACCACCTCGCCGCGGCCTTCCCGTCGGCGTGCGGCAAGACGAACCTCGCGATGCTGCGCCCGACGATCCCGGGTTGGACGGTCGAGACGATCGGCGACGACATCGCGTGGCTGCGCCCCGGTCCCGACGGCCGCCTGCGCGCGATCAACCCCGAGGCCGGCTTCTTCGGCGTCGCACCTGGCACGGGCGTCGACACCAACCCGGCCGCCGTCGAGACGTTCGCGCGCGACACGATCTTCACCAACGTCGCGCTCACCGACGACGGCGACGTCTGGTGGGAGGGCCTGACGCCCGAGCCGCCCGCCCACCTCGTCGACTGGACCGGCCAGGACTGGACGCCCGACTCCGGTCGCCCCGCCGCGCACCCGAACTCGCGGTTCACAGTGGCCGCAGCGCAGTGCCCGACCATCGCCGACTCGTGGGAGGACCCCGAGGGCGTGCCGGTCGACGCGATCGTGTTCGGTGGCCGTCGTGCGACCAACGTGCCGCTCGTCGCGCAGGCGTACGGGTGGGAGCACGGCGTGTTCATGGGCGCGACCATCTCCTCGGAGCAGACCGCCGCAGCCGAGGGCACTGTCGGCGAGCTCCGCCGCGACCCCTTCGCGATGCTGCCCTTCTGCGGCTACAACATGGCCGACCACTGGGCGCACTGGCTGCGGGTGGGCGCCTCGCTCGACCCGGAGAAGCGGCCCAAGATCTTCCAGGTCAACTGGTTCCGCAAGGATGCCGAGGGCCGCTACCTGTGGCCCGGGTTCGGCGAGAACGCACGCGTCGTCGCGTGGATCGCGGCCCAGGTCGACCGCTCGCGCGGCGTGCGCACCGACTGCGGCGCCGTGAAGAGCCCCGTCGGGCTGCTGCCCGCGCCGGGCGCGCTCGAGCTCGGCGGGCTCCACCTGGACGACGGCGACCTCGAGGCCCTCTTCGAGGTCTCACCCGCGCAGTGGCTCGCCGAGGCGGAGCTGACCGCGGCGTTCTTCGACACGTTCGGCAACCGCGTCCCGGACGAGCTGTGGGCCCAGCTCGCGCGGCTCCGCGACCGGCTCGGCGCGTAGGGGGCGCCTCTCTCCGCACTACCGCCAGGTGCAGGTCAGTCGGCCGCGAGCTCATCCCCGCGGACGATCACCAGCTCGTTGCCCTCGGGGTCGGCGACCCGCCAGCGGTCCTGCGACGCGTCGAGGACCCGGCCACCGGCGGCGACGACCGTGTCCAGGCGCGTCCGGACGGCGTCCCCCGGAACGGCCAGCTCGACGTGGATCCGGTTGCGCTGCCGGCGACGCTCGGTCTCCGACAGGTCGATCTCCTGGAACACCAGGACCGGGTTCAGCCGCCGGGGGTCGAGGATGTCGGTGGTCCCGTCCCGTCGGTCGGGGACGTATCCGAGCGCGGAGAGCCAGAACGCGCGGACCGCGGCGACGTCGGCAGCGTCCAGGAAGAGCTGGACGAAGCGTGGCAGCTCCAGGTCCGCCACGGCTCCGACCTCGCGCGCGGCGGTCTGGAGGTTCTCGGCCAGCTCGGTGAAGTCGAGCGCGAGGCCGTGGGCGTCGCCCTCCCACTGGTCCTTGCCGCTGTCGAGGATCACGAGCCCGGGGCGCAGGTCGACCAGCAGCGGGAACCCCGCGTCCACGGCCAGTCGTGCAGCCGCGGCGGCCAGGTCGCGCTGCTGGGTCGGTGCGGTGGTGCGGTAGCACGCCATCGCGCTGAACACCGCCTGCCAGTCGGCGGTCCCGGCGCCCTCGCCGAGCGCTTCACCCGGCACCAGGTCGACCTCGTTGCCGTCGGAGTCGGTGTGGCAGACCCCGTACGGTCCCGTCGCCTCCCCCAGGCTCGCGTGTGCGACCGCCGCAGCCGGCCGTACCACGTCGAGGTGGATGCGGTTGCGCAAGGGCCGCGGCTCGGCCGACTGCCGGACGCGCAGCGCGGGATCACGCCGCAGCCGATCCACCAGACCGCCGTCGTGCCCTTCCCCGTAGTCGAGAGCGCGCTGCCAGAACGGCCTCACCACCGACGGGTCGCCGGCGTCGACCACGACGCTCAGCTGCTGCAGCACGTCCGGGTTCGCGGCAAGGCCCAGGTGCCGCGCCGCCGCCGACACCGCCTCGGCGAGCTCGGGGGTGTCGAGATGGACCCGGACGCCCGTGGCGCGCACGTCGACCGCGATCTCGGGGGACAGCTCCACGACGCGCCCGGCCAGCGCAGCTCCCTCGATCAGCGACGGCGCATCGAACCATGCCGTCGGCACGCCCGCGAGAACCCGCCAGTCCGTTCCGGTCTCTGCCATCCCTGCACTGTAGGGCCCACGACCTCGACGCGGTCGGGTGACCCTCCCACGATCGCAGCCGTCCGGGACGGGCGAGCCGGCGACGGCGTGTGGTCCTGCTGTCCGCGTGCGTGCGACCGTCCGTCCTCGCACGATGGAGACGTCGGCTCCAGCAGATGGGCCCTTGGCGCAGCACCGCCCGAAGGACCCACCATGATCAGCACGGACCAGATCGAACGGCTGCTCTCCGGCGGCACCGTCGTCTCCCCGGCCGGGGAGAAGATCGGGAAGGTCGGCCAGGTCTTCCTCGACGACCGCAGCGGCGAGCCGGAGTGGGTGACGGTCAAGACCGGCCTGTTCGGCACGGGCGAGTCCTTCGTCCCGCTCTCCGACGCCGACGTCCAGGGCGACGAGATCCGCGTCCCGTTCGACCAGGACACGGTCAAGGGCGCGCCGCGCGTGGACGACTCCGAGGGCCACCTCTCCCCGGAGGAGGAAGCAGAGCTCTACCGCTACTACGGGCGGGCGCAGGCCGGCGCCGGCGCCGGCGCCGGCGCCGACCGTTACGGAACCGGTGACCAGGACGACCGGCACGGCGAGAGCGACCCTGACCGGCACGACGAGCAGGACCGCCAGGGCGGCACTGGGGACGAGCGCACGGAAGATGCGGGCGTCGTCGGCAGGCACGCCGCCGGTCCAGCGACCGGCGACGCGTCGGCCCGGTCGGACGACGACACGGCGGGCCGGGTCCGGCTGCGCCGGTACGTCGTCACGGAGTACGAGACGCAGACCGTGCCGACCGAGCAGTCAGGTGACGAGGGCCAGGGGTTCGGCGAGGAGCGCAAGGTCTCGGAACGCGTCCGCGAAGAGATCGTCGAGACGACACGAGAGGACGACCGGCCATGAGCACGAGCTACGGGGCCACCCCGCCCGAGAACGACCCTGCTGCCCGCGACGCGGGCGACTCTCGCCGTGCGGAGGACTCCCGCCGTGCGGTCGAGCACGACGGCGATCCCCTCCCGCGCGACCGCGAGTCGGTCGTGGCGCGGGAGAAGGAGGAGTACGGCGGCATCAAGCTCGGCTCCGCCTTCTTCGGATGGCTCACGGCCACCGGGACGGCCGTGCTCCTCACCGCGCTGGCTGCCGCCGCGGGCGCGGCCTTCGGCCTCTCCGGCACGACCGACGCCCAGGACGCCGTCGACCAGGCGACCGAGAACGCCGAGACGATCGGCATCGTGGGCGGCATCGTCCTCGTGGTCGTCCTGTTCGTCGCCTACTACTGCGGCGGGTACGTCGCCGGCCGCATGGCGCGCTTCGACGGCGCCAAGCAGGGGCTCGCCGTGTGGCTCTGGGCCGTGGTCATCGCGATCGTCCTCGCCCTCGTGGGGCTCGTGGCTGGCAGCCAGTACAACGTGCTGTCGGAGCTCAACACGTTCCCCCAGATCCCGGTGAGCGCGAGCGACCTCACGACGGGAGGCGTCATCGCTCTCGTCGCGGCCGCCGTGATCAGCCTCGTCGGCGCCGTGCTCGGCGGGATCGCCGGCATGCGCTTCCATCGCAAGGTGGACCGGGCGGGTCTCGACGTCTGACGAGGGCTGACCACGGCGCCGATCAGTACGACATGCCCATGAGGTCGCGGACGTCCGCGAGGGTGCGGTCGGCGACCGCGTTCGCGCGGGCGTTGCCTTCGCGGAGCACATCGAGAGGGTCCGGGCCGTCGCCCGCGGCGAGCGCGCGGCGTCGGGCGCGCAGGGGGCGCAGGTGCTCGACGAGCGCCTCGGTCACCACGTGCTTGAGCCGGCCCGCCCCTGCCGCGCCGATCTCGTCCGCGAGCGCCCCCGGCGTCGTCCCCGCGGCGAACGCACCGAGCGTGAGGAGGTTCGCGACCTCCGGGCGGCGCTCGGGCTCGTACGTGACGTGCCGCTCGGAGTCGGTGCGGTGGCGGCGGACGAAGCGGGCCGTCGCGTCCTCGTCGTCGCGCAGCTCGAGCGCGTTGCCCGCGGACTTGCTCATCTTGCGCCCGTCCGTGCCGAGGACCGTCGGCGCGGGTGCGAGCAGCACGTCGGGCTCGGGGAAGTACGGGCGGGCTGGGCTGTAGCGCTGGTTGAACCGCCGCGCGATCGTCCGGGTGATCTCGACGTGCGGCAGCTGGTCCTGCCCGCCCGGCACGAGGTTGCCGTGGCAGAACAGGATGTCGGCCGCCTGGTGCACGGGGTAGGTGAACAGCAGGCCGCTCATGGGCCGACCCTGCCGGGCCGCCGCAGCGACCGCCTCGGCCTTGACGGTCGGGTTGCGCTCGATCTCGGCCGTCGTGACGAGGCTGAGGAACGGCAGCAGGAGCTGGTTGAGCGCAGGCACCGAGGAGTGCGTGAAGATCGTCGTGCGCGCGGGGTCGATGCCTGCGGCGAGGTAGTCGAGGACGACCTCGCGCACGGTCGCGCGCAGGTCCCCGGCGTCGTCGCGGTCGGTGATGACTTGGTAGTCGGCGACGACGAGCACGACCTCGACGCCGTCGTCCTGCAGCCGGACACGGTTGGCGACCGTGCTGAGGTAGTGGCCCAGGTGCAGCGCACCGGTCGGGCGGTCGCCGGTGAGGACGCGGAAGCCGGACGGGTCGTCCGCGAGACGCGCCTCGATCGCGGCGGAGCGCTCGTGCGCGGCGGCGACGGACGCGGTCGACGAGTGCGGTGCGGACGGCACCGGGCCGGACGGCGCAGCGGGGTCGACAGGTCGGGTCGCCTCCGCGGGGGCGAGGGTGGTGGTCATGCGGCTCTCCTTCGGTGGGAGCCGCGCGCCGCGTCCTTGTCAGGTTCCGGCCCGGACATGACGACGTCCCGGCTGCGGCGCGCAGCTCGGGACGTGGGCAGGACTGGTCACGGCTGCGGGGGCAGCCACCACCAGCTCTGCGTGATCATGCACCCACCCTACGCCCGACCGGCTGCGCGTCCTGCTCAGGTCAGGACGATCAGCGCCACGAAAGCAGCGAGCGCAGCCGCGACGGTGATCAGCAGGTAGGCGTTGCGACGTGCAGGCCGGGCGATCAGCAGCCCCAGGACCACGGGGACGGCAGGGATCGCGATGGCGGCACCGAACGCCTGCGCCGGTAGGTCGCACGGGTTGCCGATGCCGCTCTCGACGCACGGGACCGAAGCAGAGTCGAAGCCCACGAGGAGGGCGAGGAGCGCGGGGAGCAGCGCGAGCAGCAACCCGACACCGGCAACGGTCGACCCTGCTGCGGCCCTCCTCCAGCGCGCCTGGATCTCGTCCCTCGCGGGCACTCGCGAAACCGGACGGTTCTCCTCCACGCGCCGAGTGTGGCAGAGACCCGGCTCGGCGACCGGCTCTCCGTGGTGGCGGCCGGCGTCTGACGCCGGGGAGGCACGCAGACACCCGGCGCCCGGGTACCCGCGGGCGCGGCGGGGATCCCGGTCATCGCCGGGTACCACCCCTGTCGCCCACACTGCGACGGGGCGGTGCCGTCGCGAACGCGACGCCTGCGAGGCACAAGGCTCCGCCCGCCAGGGTCACGGGTGTGGGACCCTCGGCGAGCAGGAGCCACGACAGGAGCACGACGAGCGGCGGGACGAGATAGGTGGTCGCGGCCGTCCGGCCCGCGCTGAGGCGTGAGAGCGCGTAGCCCCAGGTCGTGAAGGCGACCGCCGTCGGGCCGAGGCCCAGGAGCACGACGGCCCAGGTCGACGAGGCGGGCGCGGACGTCGCCTCGGCAGCCAGCGTCGGCGCGAACGGCACGAGCGCCACGGTCCCGGCGAGGCAGCCGACCCACGTCATGGTCAGCGCGTCGACGCGCGCCAGCAGCCGCTTCTGCGACGTCGCGGCGCCCGCGTAGAGCACCGCGGCGGCGAGCCCGAGCGCGACGCCGAGCACGTCGCGCTCGCCCGACGACGTCGCCACCGCGATGACGGCCACCCCTGCGAAGGCCGCGGCCATGCCGACGAGCAGCCGTCGCGGGAAGCCCTCGCCGAGCAGGAGGCCGGCGAGCACCGCCACGAGGACGGGCGCGACGTTGACGAGGAGCGCCGTCGTCCCGGCGTCGAGGTGCTGCTCCGCGGCGTTGAGCGCGAGGTTGTAGAGGCTGAACCACCCCACGCCCCAGGCGAGGACCGCGGCGAGGACGCGGCCCCGCGGGAGGACCGGGCGCGCACCCCGGCGCACCCACCGGACCGCGACGAACACCGTGAGGCCCAGGCTGCCCGCGAGCTGGCGGCCGAGGGCGAGCGCACCCGGGGAGTAGTCGTGGCCCGCCGCCCGGACCCCGATGAACGCGGCTGCCCACAGGACCACCGTCACCGCGACCGCGGCGACGACCAGACCTCCCCCGCGGGGTCGGCGGTCGGGTGCCGACGGCGGGGTGGGAGCCGGTCGCAGGTCAGGGGCGGTCACGGGTTCGGACGGCGTCATGTCTCGATCGTCCTCGGCATGACTCTTCAGCACCAGCACGTTTTCCTTTCGCGCGATTCAGTTGCGCTGTACGGTCGAACCATGCTGGACGTCCACCGCCTGAGGATCTTCCGCTCCGTCGTCGCGAGCGGCTCCGTGCAGGCTGCCGCGGCCAACCTCGGCTACACGCCCTCGGCGGTGAGCCAGCACGTGACCGCACTCCAGCGCGAGACGGGACTCGCACTCCTCGAGCGAGCCGGCCGCGGCGTCCGGCCCACGGCGGCCGGTCTCGCGCTCGCCGCGCAGGCCGACGGCGTGCTGGCGCGGCTCGGCGAGGTGGAGGCGGTCGTCGCGGACCTGCGCGCCGGGCGGACCGGTTCGCTCTCGCTCGCGTACTTCGCGTCGGTCGGCGCGGCCTGGCTCCCTCAGGTCGTGCACCGGCTGACGACCGACTTCCCGGGCGTCCGGCACGACCTCGAGCTGCGCGAGACGATCCCGGACGACGCGGACGAGCGCGCGGACGTGCAGCTCGTCGTCGCGCCACGGCACTTCGAACCCGGCCCCGGGTTCCGGGCTCACCACCTGCTCGACGACCCGTACGTCGTCGTGCTGCCCACCGGTCACCACCTCGCCGACCGGGAGGAGGTCGAGCTCGCCGAGCTGGTCGACGAGCGCTGGGTCGACAACGACTTCGCGCGCGGCTGGTGCCGGCGCAACCTCGTCGAGGCGTGCACGGCCGCGGGCTTCAGCCCCCCGTTCCACGTCGAGGCGCACGACTACCCGACCGCGATCGCGTTCGTCGGCGCGGGCATCGGTGTGACGGTCCTGCCCGCGCTCGGTGCGGCGCACCTGCCACCGGGGCTCGTCGCGGTCCCCGTGGTGCGCCCGGCGCCCGTGCGCTCGATCCACGTCGTGCTGCGCGACGCCGTCGTGGGCACGCCGCCCGCGCGGACGGTCGTCGAGACGCTCCGCGACGTCGTCGGAGGTCGTGTCGATCTCGCCCTGTCCCGTTCGACCTGAGGATGAGAGGGTCGGAAGGACCGGCCCACCGACACCGGGAGCGAACGATGAAGTACATGCTCATCATGCGAGGCACCGACGAGAGCCAGGCCGCGTTCGAGAACGTCTCGTTCGACGAGATGCTCGAGACCATGGGCCGGTTCAACGACGAGCTCATCCGGGCGGGCGTCCTGCTCGCGGCGGAGGGCCTCGACGACGCGGCGGAGGGCGTGGTCGTCGACCTCTCGTCCGACGTCCCCGTCGTCACCGACGGACCGTACGGAGAGGCCAAGGAGCTGTTCGGCGGCTACTACGTGCTCGACGTCGCCTCGAAGGAGGAGGCCGTCGAGTGGGCCAAGCGGCTCCCGTACTCCGGGCCCGGGACGAAGGTCGAGATCCGCCGCGTCCCGACGATCGACGAGTTCCCGCAGGACAACGAGTGGATCCGCAAGGAGCGCGCGTGGCGCGAGGCGACCGGCCAGGTGTGAGCGGGACCGATACGCCCGCCGCCGGCCCGGGTCGGGCGACCGACCCGGGCCGACGCGCGGTGGAGGCCGTGTGGCGCATCGAGTCGGCGCGGATCGTCGGCGCGCTCGCGCGGTACACCGGCGACTTCGCGCTCGCCGAGGACCTCGCGCAGGAGTCGCTCGCCGAGGCGCTCGTCGCCTGGCCGCGCGACGGGGTTCCGCGAAACCCGTCGGGCTGGCTGCTCACGGTCGGCAGGCGGCGCGCGATCGACACGTTCCGACGGCGGTCCGCCCTCGACGAGCGGTACGCCGCCCTGGCGCACGGCCTGGGCGACGGCGCCGCCGTGACCGGTGGACCGCCGTCGGGCGCGCCGGCCGGGACGAACCCCGACCTGCTGTGGGACCCGGACCAGGTCGACGACGACGTGCTCGCCCTCATGTTCGTCGCGTGCCACCCGGTGCTCTCGCCCGAGGCACGAGTCGCGCTCACGCTGCGCGTGGTCGGCGGGCTGTCGAGCGACGAGATCGCCCGCGCGTTCCTCGTGCCCACGGCGACGGTCCAGGCCCGCATCACGCGCGCGAAGAAGACGCTCGCCGCGGCGGGCGTGCCGTTCACCGTCCCTTCGGCCGACGAGCGCCGCGAGCGCCTCGGTTCCGTCCTCGCCGTGCTCTACGTGATCTTCACCGAGGGTTCGGCGGCGACGTCCGGCGACGAGTGGCTGCGGCCCGACCTCGCCCACGAGGCGGTCCGGCTCGCGCGCGTCCTCGCCGGGCTCGTGCCCGACGAGCACGAGGCCCACGCGCTCGTCGCCCTCCTCGAGCTCTCGGCCGCGCGCTTTCCGGCGCGGACCACGCCTGACGGCGACCCCGTGCTCCTCGCCGACCAGGACCGACGGCGCTGGGACCGGTCCGCGGTCCGGCGGGGCCGGGCGGCGCTCGCGCACGCGGACGCGCTCGGCCGGGGGCGCGGGCCGTACGGGCTGCAGGCGGCGATCGCGGAGTGCCACGCCGTCGCGCCGTCGGTCGAGGAGACGGACTGGGACCGCGTCGTGCTCCTGTACGAGGCGCTGGGGCGGGTGGCGCCGTCGCCCGTGGTCGAGCTCAACCGGGCGGTGGCCGTCGCGATGGCGCACGGACCTTCAGCAGGACTGCGGATCGTCGACGAGCTCGTCGCGACCGACCGGCTGCCCGGGTTCCACCCGCTGCCGAGCGTGCGCGGCGAGCTCCTCGGGCGCCTGGGTCGCGTCGAGGAGGCGCGCGCCGAGTACGCGCTCGCCGTCCGGCTCTGCCCGAACCCGCGCGAGCAGGAGCTGCTGCGTCGCAAGGCAGCTGCGCTCGGACCGTGACGCACCTGGGATCGGCTACGACCCGGCGGGCGCGGACGCCGTGTACGACCGGCCGGGCCAGTACGCCCACTCCTCGAAGCGCTCGACCCGCCCGTCCGGCGCGAACCGCAGCACCCACAGGTCGCGGTACTCCCGGGGGTCGGGCTCGAGGTAGTGCACCTCGAGCCGCACGACGGCTGGGAGAATCGGTCGCGTGAGCGACTCCCCCGACACCGGGACCGACTGGCGACCGCACGTCGCGGACCCCGCCGACCGGCCGCCGTCGACCCTTCCCCACGTGGTGTTCTTCGAGCCCCGCATCCCCGGCAACACCGGGAACGCGATCCGGCTCGCCGCGGTCACGGGCGCACGCCTGCACCTCGTCGAGCCGCTCGGGTTCGACCTCGACGAGCCGAAGCTGCGCCGCGCGGGCCTCGACTACCACGACCTCGCGAGCGTCGAGGTGCACGCCGACCTGGACGCCGCCCTGGCGACCCTCCCGGGACGGGTCTTCGCGTTCACGACGCGCGCGACGACGTCGTACACCGACGTGGCCTACCGCCCCGACGACGTGCTGCTGTTCGGCCCGGAGCCCACGGGCCTGCCCGACGACGTGCTCGCGCACGCGCGGGTCACGGACCAGCTCAAGATCCCCATGCAACCGGGCCGCCGCTCGCTCAACCTCACCAATGCGGCGTCGATCGCGGTCTACGAGACGTGGCGCCAGACAGGCTTCGCCGGCGGCTCCTGACTACCCCGTCTCCCGCTGAGTGCATGAAATAGTCGCGCCCGACTGCCTCGGACGCGACTATTTCATGCACTCAGCGGGGGGGCGGGTCAGACGAGGTCGCGGACCGCCGCGTACTGCTCGCGGATCGCCGGGACCGGGTCGGCCTCGACCACCGTGGCCGACGACGCGGCCCAGGTGGGTGGGGCGACGTCGGCCAGGTCGGTACCCGCGGAGCGCGCCGCGTGGGCGGCGAGGACCCACGCGGCCTGGCGGGCCGCGCCGTCGGCCACGTACTCGCCCGGCTCGGGGACCGTGACCGGAAGACCGAGGACCTGCGGTGCGATGCGCCGCACGGCCTCCGACTGCGCGCCGCCGCCGATGAGCTGCACACGCTCGACCGTCACGCCCAGGGCGCGCAGGGCGTCGAGCCCGTCCGCGAGACCGCACAGCATGCCCTCGACGTACGCGCGCGCGAGGTGCTCCGGCGTGGAGGTGCCGAGGCGGATGCCGTGCAGCGTGCCCGAGGCGTCGGGACGGTTGGGCATGCGCTCGCCCTCCAGGTACGGCACGAGCACGAGCCCGTCCGCACCGGGGGGCGCCTCGAGCGCGAGCCGCGAGAGCCCTGCGTGGTCGACGCCGAGCACCGCGCGCGCCGCGTCGAGGACCCGGCTCGCGTTGAGCGTCACCGCGAGCAGGAGGTAGCGGCCCGTGGCGTCGGAGAACCCGTTGACCAGGCCGGACCCGTCGGCGGTGCGGTCGTCGGTCACGGCGGACACGACGCCCGACGTCCCGATCGACACCGCGACGTCGCCCGCGACCATGCCGAGGCCGAGCGCCGCGCCCGCGTTGTCGCCCGCCCCGGGGCCGAGGAGCGTCCCGCCCTCGACCTGCGCGCCCGCGACGGAAGCATGCGCGACGCCCGCGACCGACGACGGTGCGACGACGCGCGGCAGCACGACGTCGGTCCGCCCGAACGCGAGCTCGAGCAGGTCGAGGCGGTACGCGGCCCGGCCGTCGTCACCGTCGTCCAGGGTCGCGTCGTAGTAACCCGTGCCGGACGCGTCGGACGCGTCGGTGACGAGCGCGTCGAGGTCCGGGCCGAGCGGCGCCGACGGGTCGTCCGCCGGCCCGTAGCCCGCGATGCGCCACGTGAGCCAGTCGTGCGGCAGCGCGACGGCCGCGACGCGCGCCGCGTTCTCCGGCTCGGCGTCGCGCAGCCAGCGCAGCTTCGTCACGGTGAGCGAGGCGACCGGCACGGAGCCGATCGCGTCGGCCCACGCCTGCGCGCCGGCCTCGTCCGCGGACTCGACGCGGACGCGTGCGTCCGGGACACCCTCCGCGAGCCGGGACTCGCCGAGCTCGCGGATCAGGTCGCGTGCAGCGGGCGCTGAGCGCGTGTCGTTCCACAGGAGGGCGTCGCGCACGACGTTGCCCTCCGCGTCGAGCGCGACGAGCCCGTGCTGCTGACCGCCGACGGCGAGCGCGGCGACGTCGTCCAGCCCGCCTGCGGCGGCGGCCGCCTCGCGGAACGCCTGCCACCACGCGTCGGGGTGGACCTCGGTGCCGTCAGGATGCCTCGACGACCCGAAGCGCACGAGCGCACCGGTGGCGGCGTCGCGCACGACGACCTTGCAGGACTGCGTGGACGTGTCGACGCCGGCGACGAGCGTGCGCTCGCCGCCGGCGTCCGACGTCCGGGATCCGGTCGTCACCTCAGCCGATGAGGTGCTCGAGCGCGAGCTGGTTGAGGCGCACGAAGCCGTAGTCGCGGTTCGCCGCGGCGTCGACGTCGAACTCCTCGTACGCGCTGCGGTCCGCGAGCAGGTCGGCGACGGACTCGCCCGCGGCGAGCGTGGGCTGGCCGAGCTCGAAGACGCCCGAGTGCGCGAACGCCTCCTGGACGCGGCTGTCGGCGCGGTAGGCCGCGGCCTTGCGCGCGAGCAGGCGGTACGTGTCCATGTTGGCGCGCGCGGAGTCCCACACGCCGACCTCGTTCTCGGTGCGCGACGGCTTGTAGTCGAAGTGGCGCGGGCCGGTGTACGTGGGGCCGCCGTTCGGGAAGCCGTTCTCGAGCAGGTCGACCGTGAAGAACGCCGAGAGCACGTCGCCGTGGCCGAAGACGAGGTCCTGGTCGAACTTGATCGAGCGCTGGCCGTTGAGGTCGATGTGGAAGAGCTTGCCCGCCCACAGCGCCTGCGCGATGCCGTGCGTGTAGTTGAGGCCCGCCATCTGCTCGTGGCCGGTCTCGGGGTTGAGGCCGACGATGTCGCCGTTGTCGAGCTGCGCGATGAGGCCGAGCGCGTGACCGATCGTCGGCAGGAAGATGTCGCCGCGGGGCTCGTTGGGCTTGGGCTCGAGCGCGATCTTGAGGTCGTAGCCCTTCTCCTTGATGTACGCCGCAGTGAGGTCGATGCCCTCGGCGTAGCGCTCGTGCGCGGAGTGCAGGTCCTTGGCGCCGTCGTACTCGGTGCCCTCGCGGCCACCCCACATGACGAACGTCTTCGCGCCGAGCTCGGCGGTGAGGTCGACGTTGCGCAGCACCTTGCGCAGCGCGTAGCGACGCACGCCGCGGTCGTTCGACGTGATGCCACCGTCCTTGAAGACGGGGTGGCTGAAGAGGTTGGTCGTCACCATCTCGATGACGAGCCCGGTCTCCTCGGCCGCGGTGCGCACGGCGTCGAGGCGCTGGGTGCGCTCGGAGTCGTCGGACCCGAACGGCACGACGTCGTCGTCGTGGAACGTGAAGCCCCACGCGCCGAGGTCGGCGAGCTTGCGCACCGACTCGGCCGGGTCGAGCGCCGGACGGCTCGCGCTGCCGAACTGGTCCTGCGCGTTCCAGCCCACGGTCCACAGACCGAAGGAGAAGTTGATGTCTGTGTCGTATCGGGTCGTCTCGTCGGCCACGGTTGGTCTCCTCGTCGAGAGGGCCGCAGCGACACCGTCGCCGTCGGCCCATTTATGTCGTACGAATGAACTTATCCGGCCGAGTCGGTAAGGTCAAGACCGTGAACCGCAGCGCCGCGACCCGCACGGGTCCCCCAGCAGCCCGGCAGGCCACGCTGCGCGAGCACAACCTCGCCCTCGCCGCTCGCGCCGTCTTCGAGTCCCCGGTGCCCTGCTCACGCGCCGACATCGCCGCCGCCAGCGGGCTCACGCGCGCGACCGTGTCGACGCTCGTCGACCGCCTCGTCGCCGCGAGCATCGTCGCCGAGCTCCCGCCCGCGACCCCGCACCGGGCCGGGCGGCCCGCCGTCCCCCTCGCGCCGGCTGCGCGGACCCTCGTCGGTCTGGGCCTCGAGGTGAACGTCGACTACCTCGGCGGGCGGGTGCTCGACCTCACCGGCGCCGTCGTGGCGGAGCACGTCGACCCCGACGACCTCCACGACAGCGATCCCGCAGACGTGCTCGGCCGCCTCGGTCGCATCGCGCGCGAGCTGCTCGAGAGCGTCCGTTCCGACGGCATGACGGTCGCCGGCGCGTACCTCGCCCTGCCCGGCCTGGTCGACTCCCGCGCGGGCCGTCTCGAGGTCGCACCCAACCTCGGGTGGTCCCACCTCGATCCCGTACCGCTCCTCGGCCTCGACCTCGCGGTGGAGATCGGCAACGAGGCCAAGCTCGCCGCCCTCGCCCAGTCGAGCCACGGCGTCGTGCCCGACGGCGCCGCGCCGTCCACCTACCTCTATGTGTCGGGCGACGTGGGCATCGGGTCGGCCATCGTCGTCGACCGCCGCCTGTTCCACGGCCGCCACGGCTGGACGGGCGAGGTCGGGCACGTCGTCGTCGACCCGCGCGGTCCGCGGTGCCGCTGCGGCGCGACGGGCTGCCTCGAGCAGTACGCCGGGAAGGACGCGCTCCTGCGGGGTGCCGGCCTGCCCGTCGACTCGGACATTACGCCGCTCGTCGACGCGGTCGACGCGGGCGAGCCCGACGCCGTCGCCGCGGTCGAGCGCGCCGGGACGGCACTCGGGAGCGCGCTCGCGGACTACGTCAACCTCGTCGACATCGACACCGTCCTCCTCGGCGGCATCTACCCCGCGCTCCTGCCGTACCTGCGCTCGGCGGCCGAGGCCGAGCTCCGCGCGCGCGTGCTCGCCGCCCCCTGGACGGACGTTCAGCTGCTGCCCGCGCCCGTCGGCGACCACGCCGCGCTCACGGGCGGCGCCCGCGAGGTCCTGCGTACCGTCGTCGAGGACCCGAGCGCCTGGGTCGGCGAGGACTGACCCGCCGCGGCGGGCTCGTGCCTGCTCGGGCGGTTGGTGGTCGGGTCCGCGGGTGAGGCGCCACCGGTGCTCGGGTCGGTCGGGCGTCTCGTGGTCGGGTCCGCGTGTGGCGCGCCGTCGGCGAAGCCGAACCGTGGTCGCCGAGGTAGAGGCCTGGTCGCGCGAGGTAGAACCTTGGTCAGCCGACGGCGGGCGGGTCGCGCGCGGCGGCGCGGCACGGGCCCGGCGCCCCGGGCCGACCGTGCGTCCTCGCAGGCAGAGCGAGCGGACCAGCCCGCCAGGCGCAGGACGGGCCGCGACCGCACCTGCGGGCTCGCGGCCGCAGGACGGCCCGTCGCCGTCTCAGCCGCCGAGCTCGCGCACGAGCCGGTCCTGCACGACGCGCAGGTCGTCGGAGGCGACGAGGGTGGGGCCGCTGCGCTGTCGCTCGCCCCAGCGCTCGAGCGCGTAGCGCGGCGTCGCCTCGTTCCGGCGGAGCACGTACGTCCCGCCGGTGTACCCGCCGTCGAACACCGCCGTACCGGGCGAGGAGTACCGTGCCAGCGGCATGCCGGCAGCCTCGCCGAGCGCGCGGATCCGGTCGGTGACGAGCGACAGGTCGGCTCCCTCGGCGGCCACCACGACCGCGCCGTCGGGACGCTCGGCGAGATAGGCGTCGCGCAGCGTCTCCAGCGAGCAGGCGTCGAGGGCTCGCGGTCCGTCCTCGCGACGCCATCGGGCACGCGGCCAGCCGAGCGGGCGCGGCGCGGACCGGTCCCCCACCTCCGCCAGGAGCACCTTCCACACGTGCAGCGCGTCGTCGGAGGCCGCGAGCGGCCGCCCGACCTTCGGGACGTGATGGTCGTGGAGGTGCAGCTCGTGACGGCCTTCCCGGACCGCGACCCGGAACGACTGCGAGCCCGACGTCGCGACGAACGGGTTGCCGAACAGCGACGCCGCGGCCTTCCACCCGCACGCCTCGAGCCACGTGGCGAGCACCGGCGGCACGTCGTCGGGCCCGACCGCCTCGACGCGCTCGCGACGCGACGCGAGGTACACCTGGGCGTAGATCTCGTCGCACGCGGCGGCCTCGTCGGCGCAGACCACGGGCTCCGGCCCCGAGAGGTCGGGTGCGATGTGGGACGGGCGGCCGTGCTCGCGCGTCGTCACGACGAACGTCCCGTCTCCGGGGACCACCAGGTTCCACGCGCCCCGGACCGTCGCGGTGTCGCGCGCGGGCGGCGTCCGTCGGAACTGGTCGAGGTACGGTCCCCGCAGCTCGTCGTACCGGCCTGCGTACGCCAGGAACGGATCCAGCCGCTCGGCACGCAGGGTGCGCTGGAGCTCGAGGAAGGTCACGAGGGCGCACGGCCCGGGCGATCGGCACGCGGTGGGACGACGGATCGTGCGGCGGTACGAGGGACGGCGGTCACGTCGTCCGACCCTAGCCACCGCGAGCCACGCGCGCGAGGATCTCCACGTCCGCGTAACGTGTCCCGGGTGCCCGGTATGGCAAGCGAAGGGGAGCGAACCACGGTGACCTCGACGAGCAGCGGAGACGTCCTCACGACGGACCACGGGACGCGCTGGCAGATGCAGGGTGAGATCGACGCCTCGGTCCAGGCGCGCCGCGAGGACGAGCTGCTGCGGCTCGCCGAGTCGGCCCAGGAGCGGATCCACATCGACCTCGGCGCGGTGACCTTCATGGACTCCGGCGGCCTGCGGCTCCTGTACCACGCGGCCACCTCCGGCTCGGGGACGCCGGTGCTCGTCCGCGTCCCGCACCGTGTCCGCGACCTGCTCGAGCTCAGCGGCGTGGTCGAGCTCTTCGAGATCCAGGACGACGCATGAGCATCGCGCACGCTGACGTCCCGGCCGGATTCGTCGAGATCGGGTCGTGGCACCTGCGCGCCCTCGACGACCTCGCGCGGCTGCGCGAGGGGCTCCACCGCATGCTCACGGGCGCACCGCTCCCGCGCGACCGCCACCTCGACGCCACGCCCGAGCGCATCGTGCTGGTCGCGAGCGAGCTCGCGACCAACGCCCTGCGGCACGGGCTCCCGCCGACGTGCGTCCGGCTCCTCAGCGACGGTCGTGAGCTCGTCGTGGACGTCGTCGACCACCTGCCGGACGAGCCTCCCGTGATCGCCTCCCACCGGGCTCCCGGCGCGGGCGGGTTCGGTCTCGTGCTCGCGCGCCGCGCGGCGAGCGACGTCGCCTGGTACTGCACGGGGACCGGCGAGAAGCACGTGTGGGCACGCTTCGACGTCCCCGTCTTCCGCGCCGGGTCGAGCGCCCGCAGCGCGCTCCTCCCGGTCGGCTGACCAGCGCGTCCGGGACGTTCCTCCTCCCGGGCGCCCGGAGCGTCAGCGGTCGCGGCGCACCACGAGCAGCGTGGCGTCGTCGGCGGAGCGAGGGTCGCGCGCGGCGGCGACGATGCCGTCCACGTCGACACCGGGGCCGTCGGCGAAGACCGCGGCCAGACGCTCCAGCCCGTCCTGGATCGACTCGTCACGACGCTCCACGAGACCGTCGCTGTAGAGGACGAGGGCCCCGCCGCGCGGGACCTGCAGCACCTGCGCCGTCGGGACGCGGTCGACCAGCCCGAGCGGCGGGACGCTCGCCCGCTCGGTCCAGCTCGTCGTGCCGTCGGGCGCGACGACGAGCAGCGGCGGGTGCCCCACGGACACGTGCTCCACGATCCCGCTCGCCGGGTCGAGCAGCGCGACGGCGAGCGTCGCGACCTCCCCGGGCAGCGTCCAGCGCGCGACCTCCCCGAGCCGCTCCACCGCCTCGACCGCCGAGCCGCTGGTCACGAGCGCCGCGCGCAGCGCGGTGCCGAGCTGGCCCATCGTGGCGGCGGCCTGGAGGCCGTGGCCCGTCACGTCGCCGACGACGAGCGCGATCCGGCCGGACGGCAGGACGAGTGCGTCATACCAGTCTCCGCCGACGAGTCCGGTGCCCGCCGACTCGTACCGCGACTGCAGGGTCCAGCCCGCGACGTCGGGCAGGAGCGCCGGCAGGAGGCTGCGCTGCAGCTCCTCCGTCGCGCGCACGGCCTTGCGCCCGCGCACGTACAGCGCCTCGACGAGGTGCCCGCGCAGCGCCGACGCGACGTCGGTCTGGTCCGAGGTCCACGGCGCGCTGTGACCGCGCACGACCTCACGCCAGCGCTCGAACGACTTGCGCGGGCTCAGCCGGACGGTGTCGTCCTCGCCGCGGGCGATCGCCTTGTTGTGCGGGTCCCCGCCCCAGTCGACATGGCGCAGCACCTCGTCGCGCACCCACAGGACGACCTGGCCGTCGGGGAGCACGATGCCGAGCACACCGGCGACGTCAGGGGCGAGCGCCGCGACCTCGGGAGCGTCCCGGACGAGCGAGTCCGTCGCGACGAGGTCCTCGTCGTGCCCGAGGACCCAGCCGACGAGCGCACGGCAGCCGTCGTCGTCCGGCACGTTGCCGACCGCGATGACCCCGCGCTCCGCCACGACGACCGCGCCGTGCGCGCGGACGAGCCGCCGCAGCCAGCCCGAGCGGGTGAGCGCGGTGCCGAGCGGCACGCTCTCGTCGCGGCTGTCGGCCGCGAGGTGCGCGAGGACGCCCTCCGCGCGGCGCACCTCGGCCTCCCGCTCGTCCTCGGCCTGCGCGACGAGGCGGACCGAGAGGGTGGAGCCGAGGAACTCCGCGGCCGTGCGCACCTCGAAGGGCGGCTCGTGCGGCCCCGTGTAGTGGTGGCAGGCGATGAGTCCCCACAGGTGGCCCTCGCGGAGCAGGGAGATCGACATGGACGCGCGCACGCCCATGTTGCGCAGGTACTCGAGATGGATGGGCGACACGCTGCGCAGGGTCGAGAACGTGAGGTCCAGCGGCGCGCCGGTCGTCGGCAGCGTCACCGGCACGATCGGCTGCGGCTCGTAATCCACGTCCGCGATGAGCCGGATCCAGTTCTTCTCGTACAGCGCCCGGGCCTGCGGAGGGATGTCCGACGCCGGGTAGTGCAGCCCGAGGAACGGGTTGAGGTCCTCGCGGCGCGCCTCCGCGACCACCTCGCCGTTGTACGCGTCGTCGAAGCGGTAGATCATCACGCGGTCGAAGCCGGTGAGCTCGCGCACGTGCCGTGCTGCGTCGTCGTACAGCTCGGCGAGCGTCGCGGCACGCTCGAGGTCGCGCAGCGCGTGGCGCACCGCCAGGTAGGTGTTGGGGAACGACAACGGCCGGGCACCGGTCGCGGCCTCGAGCTCGACGACGAGCACCGGCTCGGCGTCCGGCGCGTCCGGGGGCGACGGGGGCCGGTGGAGCACGGCGTCGACCTCCCCGGGCCCGCCGCTCCATCCGTCGAGGCGGAGCGTGACGGGGTTGCGCGCCGCGAGGTCGCCGACGGCCGCCGCGTGGGCGAGCACACGGCTCGCGGGGCCGTCCCCCAGGGCCGCGGAGAGCGGTCGCCCCAGCAGCGCGGCGACCGGCGCCCCGAGGCGCTGCGCGACGTTCGCGGACGCCTGGAGGAGCACGCCGTCGGCCTCGCGCACGACGAGCAGCACGCCGCGCGGCTGGACGAGCCCGGGCACGTGGATGGGCTCGCGTGCGCAGTTGTCGAGGTCCACCGGGTCTTCAGGAGCGAGGAGCCCCCTCGGCTCGTCGACCATGGTCACAAGGTCCTCCGTACGATCCGCCGCCCGCGAGCGCTGCTGCGGTGCGAGTCGAAGGACCACCTGGGCTCGAGGATCCGGTTCGAGGGCCAAGGCTACCGCGCCGCCGCGCCTCTCAGCTGCCGTTCTGCTCGCCCTCCGACGCGGCCGCGACGTGCTCGTCCCCGACGGCGTGCGCGACACCACGGAACTCCGGGGTAGCGTCGGTCGTCGGACGTACGGGACCCGGACCACCGTCCGACGACCGACCCGAGCAGAAGGACACCCATGAGCACGACGACGACCTCGATCCTGCGCGCCACCGGCCTCGCGGCGGGCTACGGCGGGCCCGACGTCGTGCACGGCATCGACCTCGAGGTGACGCCGGGCACGGCTCCCGTCGGGATCGTCGGCGAGTCCGGGGCCGGCAAGTCGACGGTCGTGCGCGCGCTCGTCGGGCTCGTGCGCCCGACGGCGGGGCACGTCACCTACGAGGGCCGGACGGTGACCAAGCTGTCCCGCCGGGACAAGAAGCAGTTCACCGCCGACGTGCGCCGCGTCTCGCAGGACGGCCTGGCCGGCATCGGGATCGACCCGCGCTGGACCGTCGACCGCACGCTCTCGGCCGCGCTCAAGGACGCGCGGCGCGCGGGCCGCCCGAGCGGCCGGTCCGTCGAGGACCTGCTCGCGGACGTCGCCCTCGAGCCGCGCTACGCGCCGCGCACGATCCACTCGCTCTCGGGCGGGGAGAAGCAGCGGGTGGCGCTCGCCGTCGCGCTCGCGACCCGCCCCCGGGCCCTGCTGCTCGACGAGCCGCTCACCGCCGTCGACCCGGCGATGCGCGGGGACGTCGTGCGGCGCCTCGGCGACGCCACCGCGGAGCTCGGCACGGCGGTGCTCCTCGTGTCGCACGACCTCGAGCTCGTGGAGCGCCTGTGCCCCACCGTCCACGTGCTCGCGGACGGGACGTTCGTCTCGTCGGGCGCCCTCCGGGACGTCTTCTCCGGCGCGGCTCCCGGCTCGGACCACCCGGCCGTCCGCGGCCTCGCCGAGGCCGCGCCGCTCGCCGTCCAGCGCTTCCGCTGAAAGTTCCTTCGACGAGCGTGTCGAAAACCGGGGTGCGCCGTCCGACGTCCTGGTGAACCCGCCTCCACGACACTACGGTCGAGGAGGCACTCACCGAGGAGGAACGACATGCGAGTCATGGTCATGATCGAGGGCGCCGGGGTCGACGAGAACAAGATCGCCCCGACGCAGGAGATGCTCGCCCAGATGGGCGCGTACAACGAGGAGCTCGTCAAGGCGGGCGTCATGCTCGACGGCCAGGGCCTGCAGCCCACGGCCAAGGGCGCCCGGGTGACCTTCAGCGGCGGCGGGACGTCCGTCGTCGACGGGCCGTTCACCGAGTCCAAGGAGATCGTCGCCGGGTACTGGATCTGGCAGGTGTCGTCGCTCGAGGAGGCCGTCGAGTGGGCGAGGAAGTGCCCGACCGACCCGAGCAGCGGTCTGACCGCGGTCCTGGAGATCCGGCCGATCTACGAGCTCGAGGACTTCGGCGCCGAGTACACGCCGGAGCAGCGGGAGAAGGACGCGCGGCTCGAGGAGCAGATCCGCGCCCAGCGGGGCTCCTGAAGCGGCCTCGGCACGAGGCTCGGGCACGGCGATGAGCGACGTCTCGCGCACGGTCGAGGCCGTGTGGCGGATCGAGTCCCCGCGCCTCGTCGCGGGGCTCGCCCGGATGCTGCGCGACGTCGGCCTCGCCGAGGAGGTCGCGCAGGAGGCGTTCGTCGCCGCGCTCGAGCAGTGGCCCGAGCAGGGCGTCCCGGACAACCCGGGCGCGTGGCTGACGACCGTCGCCCGGCGGCGCGCCGTCGACCTGGTCCGCCGCCAGCGCACGCGCGACGAGAAGTACGCGCGGCTCGCGGCGGACCTCGCCGCGCCCGGTCGCGGGGCCGGCGGCACGGCGGCGGTCGCGCACCCGGGCGACGGCGGCGCGGTCCTCGTCGGGTCGGTCCCGGCACCCGACACGATCGTCGAGGACCCCGTGGGCGACGACCTGCTCGCGCTCGTCCTCGTCGCGTGCCACCCCGTCCTCCCGCGCGAGTCGCGCGTGGCGCTCACGCTGCGGCTCGTCGGCGGCCTGACGACGGACGAGATCGCCCGGGCGTTCCTCGTCCCGTCCGCGACGGTGGGCCAGCGCGTGTCGCGCGCCAAGCGGACGCTCGCGGAGGCGAACGTCCCGTTCGAGGTCCCGCAGGCCGACGAGCTGCCCGCCCGCGTCCCGGCGGCCCTGGAGGTCGTCTACCTCGTCTTCACCGAGGGGTACTCCGCGACGTCAGGGGACGCGTGGGTGCGCCGCGGGCTCGCCGAGGACGCGATGCGCCTCGGGCGTGTGCTCGCCGGGCTGCTGCCGGGCGAGCCCGAGGTGCACGGCCTCGTCGCGCTCATGGAGCTCCAGGCGTCGCGGTTCGCCGCGCGGACGGGTCCCGACGGCGGGCCCGTCCTCCTCGAGGACCAGGACCGCTCGCGCTGGGACCGGCTGCTCGTCGCGCACGGTCTCGCGGCGCTCGACCGCGCGCTCGCCCTGGGCACGCGCGCCGGGAAGGCCCTCGGGCCGTACTCGCTGCAGGCGGCGATCGCGGCGTGCCACGCACGCGCCGCGACGTGGGCCGACACCGACTGGGAGGCGATCGTCGCGCTCTACGACGCGCTCGCGTCCGTGGCCCCGTCCCCGGTCGTCGAGCTCAACCGGGCGGTCGCGGTGGGCTTCGCGGACGGTCCGGAGGCGGCGCTCGTCGTGCTCGACGGCGTCGCGGACGACCCTCGGCTGTCCCGCCACCACCTGTACGGGGCCGTGCGAGGTGACGTGCTGTCCCGGCTCGGCCGCCATGCCGAGGCGGCGGACGTGCTCGAGCACGCCGCGGCCCTCGCCCCGACCCGGCACGAGCGGCAGCTGCTCCTCGAACGAGCGGCCGCTGCGTCGTCGGCCACCGACCCCGCGAGGTAGAACCCTGGTCGCCGAGGTAGAGCCCTGGTCCGCCGAGGTAGAACGCTGGTCGTGACCAGGGCTCTACCTCGGCGGGTCCTGGGTCTACCGAGGCGCGAGCGCCCGCTCGACGGCCGTGAGCTCGTCGTCCGTCAGCGCGGGCGCGGACAGCGAGGCGACGCTGTTCTCGAGCTGGCGGACGCTGCTCGCGCCGACGAGCGCGGACGTGACGCGCTCGTCGCGCAGCACCCAGGCGAGCGCGAGCTGCGCGAGCGACTGCCCGCGGCCCTGCGCGACCTCGTTCAGCGCGCGGGCCGTCGCGAGGTAGTCCTCGTCCAGGTTGTCCTCCGAGAGGAACGGCGAGTCCGGTCGTGCGGCGCGCGACCCCTCGGGGGCGGACCCGGAGAGGTAGCGGTCGGTGAGCAGGCCCTGCTGGAGCGGGGAGAAGACGATCGTCCCGACCCCGAGGTCGCCGACGACGTCGAGCAGCGACTCGCTCTGGACGCCGTCGTAGGGGTCCTCGTGGGTGGCGTCCTCGACGTGGCGGTTGAGCATCGAGTAGCTGGGCTGGTGGATGAGCAGCGGCGTGCCGAGGTCCGCGAGGATGCGCGCCGCCTCGCGCGTGCGGGACGGCGAGTAGTTCGAGACGCCGACGTACAGCGCCTTGCCCTGCTGGACGGCGTCGTGCAGCGCGCGCATGCTCTCCTCGAGCGGCGTGCTGGGGTCGGGACGGTGGTGGTAGAAGACGTCGACGTAGTCGAGGTTCATCCGCCGCAGCGACTGCTCCAGCGAGGACAGCAGGTACTTGCGCGAGCCGCCGTCGCCGTAGGGGCCGGGCCACATGTCGTAGCCGGCCTTGGAGGAGATGACGAGCTCGTCGCGGTACGCCCCGAGGTCCTGGGCGAGGTGGCGACCGAAGTTCTCCTCGGCCGAGCCGTACGGAGGGCCGTAGTTGTTCGCGAGGTCGAAGTGCGTGACGCCGAGGTCGAACGCGCGGCGCAGGACGGCGCGCTGGGTCTCGAACGGGTTCACGTCACCGAAGTTGTGCCAGAGGCCGAGCGAGATCGCAGGCAGGTCGAGACCGCTGCGACCCGTGCGGCGGTAGGTCATGGTGTCGTACCGGTCGTCGGCAGCGACGTAGCGCGGGGTGAGAGGCATGACCCCATTCTGCCGGTTGGTCGCTACGCCGACTCGCGCACCACGAGGGTCGGCTCGAAGATCATCGACGCGACGCGCGGCTCCCCGGCCTCGACCTGGTCGAGGAGCATCCGCGCCATCTCCGCGGCCATCTGCTCGACCGGCTGACGCACGGTCGTCAGGGTCGGCCGCGAGAGCGTCGCAGCGGGGCTGTCGTCGAAGCCGACGACGGCGACGTCGTCGGGCACGCGCCGACCGGCCTCGCGCAGCGCGTGGACCGCACCCTGCGCCATGACGTCGTTGGAGACGAACACGCCGTCGAGACCCGGCACCGCGCGGAGGAGCTCCGCCATCGCACTCTCACCGCTCTCGACGGTGAAGTTCCCCTCGACGCTCGGCACGTACGCGTGCCCGCGCCGTGCGAGCGCGTCCCGGAAGCCCTCGAGGCGGTCGTGGGCCGCGCGGACCGCCAGCGGACCCGAGATCGCGCCGACGGTCCGGCACCCGCGGTCGAGCAGGTGGTCGGCCGCGAGCCGACCGCCGTCGGCGTTCGCGGCGTCGACGTAGCTCACGGGCATCGGGTGCGGCGGCCGTGCGAAGAGGACGGTCGGGCGCCCTGTCGCGAGCAGGAGCTCCGGCAGCGGGTCGTCCGCGTGGGTCGACACGAGCAGCGCGCCGTCGGCGTTGCCGAAGCGCAGGTAGGAGACCACCTGCCGCCGTGCCTCGTCGCTGTCGGCGAGCATGAGGACCGGGTGCACGTCGTGCGGTCTCAGCGACCGGACGACGGAGCCGACGACCCGACCGAAGAACGGGTCCGCGAGGACGTGCGGGAGGTACAGCGCGTCGTCGGCGTCAGGCTCTGCGCCCGAGACCACGACGGCGACCGTCCCGGTGCGTCGCGTGACGAGCGACCGCGCCGCGCGGTTCGGGACGTAGCCCGTCGCGGCGACCGCCTCCAGCACGACCTCCTGGACCGCGGGCGCGACCTTGCGCTTGCCGTTGACGACGCGCGAGACCGTCGCGCGCGAGACGCCCGCCGCCCTCGCCACGTCCTCCAGGGTCGGCGCCGAGCGCCGGAGGTCCTCGCTCACGGCTCGACGATAGCAGGGTAAGAGCGCTTTCCCACGGCCCCGGACGAGAGGAACCGACGCGCCCTACCGACGAATACTTACTGACTAGTTCGTCAGAGTTAGCGTCCTTTTTAGACCGGTATCAGCCGATATTGCGCCCCAATTCGATCACCGGTGCGCTTGACACACGTCCGGAGCGGGTGAAAACTCGGGGCTCGGGTAAGAGCGCTCTCCCACGCTTCACCCCCCAGCCGCGGCGCCGCGGCCGCGGGCACGGCTCGACGACGAACTGTGCCCCGGGTCGACGTAGACCCGGGGCGGACGGAGAGGTAGACCAACACGATGCGCACCACATCCCCCACCGCCCCCGAGCGGCGACCCACCCCACGCGGGAGGGTCCGCGCGGTCCGCGCGGGTCTCGCCGCGTTCACCACCACCGCGCTCGCGGGCGCCGCGCTCGTCGTGCCGGCGGCCTCCGCCAGCGCGGAGCCCGTCCTGCTGTCCCAGGGGAAGCCCGCGACCGCCTCTTCCGTCCAGGACGACTGGGCCGGGTACGGCGCGGCGTACGCCGTCGACGGCGACCTCGGTACCCGCTGGGCGAGCAAAGCGGCTGACCCGCAGTGGATCCAGGTCGACCTCCAGCAGGACGCGAGCGTCGACCGCGTCGAGCTCGTCTGGGAGGGCGCCTACTCGAAGGCCTACGAGGTGCAGGTCTCGGACGACGCCTCCACGTGGGACACGCTCTACTCGACCGCGGCCGGCGACGGCGGGACCGACGTGCTCGACGTCGACGGCGAGGGCCGCTACGTCCGCGTGCACTCGACCGCGCGCCCGGGCGGGTACGGGCACTCCCTCTGGGAGCTCCGCGTCTTCGGCGAGCCCGGCGGCTCGGGCCCGACCGACCCGACGGATCCGCCCGACCCCGCGGACCCGACGGACCCCTTCCCGGACTACGTGCACCCGGGTCACCCGACCGTCCCCGTCAAGGACTCGGGCCCGAGCGTCGTGGAGGTCGTCGGCGGAAACGGTGACTGGGACCTCCAGGTGGACGGGCAGCCGTACACCGTGCGCGGGTTCACATGGGGCGGGACCAGCGAGGACGAGTACGACCCGCGCATGCAGGGGCTCGCGGACATCAACGGCAACACGACCCGCACGTGGGGCACCGGCGCCGACTCGCGCGCGATCTTCGACGCGGCCGCGGAGCACGACGTCCGCGTGATCGCCGGCTTCTGGCTCATGCCGGGCGGCGGCCCGGGGTCGGGCGGCTGCATCGACTACCGCACCGACACGGCGTACAAGAACGACACCAAGGCCGACATCCTGCGCTGGGTCGAGGAGTACAAGAACCACCCGGCCGTGCTCATGTGGAACATCGGCAACGAGGCGATCCTCGGGCTGCAGAACTGCTACTCGGGCACCGAGCTCGAGGAGATCCGCAACGCCTACGCGTCGTACGTGAACGAGGTGAGCGTCGCGATCCACGCGATCGACCCCCACCACCCGACGTCGAACACCGACGCGTGGACCGGCGCGTGGCCGTACATCCGCGACAACGCGCCCGACCTCGACCTCCTCTCGATCAACGCCTACGGCGACGTGTGCAGCATCGCGGAGGCGTGGGAGGCCGGGAACTACGGCAAGCCGTACGTCCTCACCGAGGGCGGCGCCGCCGGCGAGTGGGAGGTCCCGGACGACGAGAACGGCGTCCCCGACGAGCCCACCGACATCGAGAAGAGCCGCGCGCTGCCCGACTCGTGGAAGTGCCTCATGGAGCACGAGGGCAAGGCCCTCGGCGCGACGTTCTTCCACTACGGGGTCGAAGGTGACTTCGGCGGTGTCTGGTTCAACGTCACCCCCGGCAACAACAAGCGCCTCGGCTACCACGCGATCGCCAAGACCTGGGGCGTCGACCTCACCGGAGTCAACACCGCCCCGCGCATCACGGGCATGACCATCCCCGGCTCGACGTCGGTGACGGCCGGCTCGACCGTGGAGCTCGAGCTCGACGTCACCGACCCGGACGGCGACCCGATCAGCCACGTCGCCTTCTTCAACAGCGCGTACATCGACGGGTCCTGGGGCCTCGCGTGGACCGAGCTGACGCAGACCGGCGACGGCACGTTCACCGTGCAGGCGCCGCAGCGGCTCGGCGTGTGGAAGGTGTACGTCTGGGCCGAGGACGGCCAGGGCAACGTGGGTGTCGAGACGCGGTCGATGCGCGTCGTGCCGCCGGCCGTCGACGGGACGAACGTCGCCCAGGGCAAGCCGGCCGAGGCCTCGAGCTTCGACCCCTGGAACGGCAACTTCACGGCCGGCCAGGCGACCGACGGCGACTTCGGCACGCGCTGGTCGAGCAACTGGAACGACGACGAGTGGCTGACGGTCGACCTCGGCTCCGTCCAGTCCTTCCAGCACGTCCAGCTCGTCTGGGAGTCGGCGTTCGGCAAGGGCTACGAGATCCAGACCTCGAACGACGGGCAGTCCTGGACGACGGTCAGCACGGTGACCGACGGTGACGGCGGGGTCGACAGCCTCGAGGTGAGCGGCAGTGGTCGCTACGTGCGGCTCGCGCTGAACGAGCGCGGCACCGAGTGGGGCTACTCCCTCTTCGAGCTCGGCGTCTACCAGCGCTGACACAGACGTCCGGGTGGGGGCGGCGGCAACCGCCCCCACCCGGCACGGCGCCCGGTGGCCAGACGCCGGGCGTGCTCATCCACCATCCGCGCAGCGTCGCGCGCCCCGCCGGAGAGGCTCCGCAGCGTGCGACGACCTCGAAGGAGGAAGCATGCACGGCACGACCAGCACGACCGACATCCCGTGGGCGGGACCACCGCCCGCACCACGCCACCGGACACCACGCGCCGGCAGCCGACCGGGCGCCGGACGACGCTCGCGCGTCCTCACGGGCGTCCTCGCCGCCGGACTCGTGGCATCGTCGATGGTAGCGGCGAACGGGGCCGCCGCGGCCCCGGACACCCTGCTCTCCCAGGGCGCGCTCACCGCGGCGTCGAGCTCGGAGTCCGGCGGCCTCGGCCCCCGGTACGCCGTCGACGGCGACCGTTCGACCCGGTGGGCGAGCCAGCCGACCGACGACCAGTGGATCCGGGTCGACCTCGGCGAGGTGCACGACCTGGACCGCGTGGTCCTCGACTGGGAGGCCGCCCACGGCAAGGCCTTCACCCTCCAGGTCTCGCCGGACGGGCAGACGTGGAGCACCGTCGCGACGGTGACCGACGGCCCGGGCGGCGTCCAGTCGTTCGACGTCGACGCGTCCGGCCGCTACGTCCAGCTCGTCGGGACGCAGCGCGGGACGCAGTACGGCTACTCGCTGCTCGAGCTGCAGGTGTTCGGCGAGGGGACCCCCGTCGACCCCGAGGAACCGCCCCAGTGGGACGACGAGGTGACGCACCACGAGTTCCAGGCGAACTGCTCGTTCTCGCACTTCCTGCCGGACGACCCGATCGTCTTCCCGGGCCAGCCCGGGAAGTCGCACCTGCACACGTTCGTGGGCAACCGCGTGACGGACGCCTTCACGACGCCCGAGGACCTGTTCGAAAACACCGACTCGACGTGCACGGTCCCGCAGGACCACTCGTCCTACTGGTTCCCGGCGCTCGAGAAGAACGGCGTGCCGATCGAGCCCGACATCCCCATGACGATCTACTACAAGTCCGGGATCGACGACTACACGAAGGTCCAGCCCTTCCCGCCCGGCCTGCGGTTCGTCGCGGGCGACATGATGGCGACGTACGACTCGTTCCGTACTGCGCCCGGCGCGGTCGAGGGCTGGGAGTGCGGGGAGATCTCGAAGAGCTGGGACATCCCGGCGCACTGCCCCGAGGGCTCGCAGCTCAACATCCGCTACCAGGCGCCGAGCTGCTGGGACGGCATGCACCTGTCCCCCGATGCCGCGTCCCACATGGGCCACGGCACCCACATGGCGTACCCGGTGGACGGGCAGTGCCCGATGACCCACCCGATCGCCGTCCCGATGATCGAGTTCAAGATCGCGTGGCCCGTGAGCGGTGACATGTCGGACGTCGAGCTCGTGAGCGGGTCCGACCAGTCGTGGCACTACGACTTCATCAACGGCTGGGAGCCCGAGGTGCTCGAGCGCCTCGTCGAGCACTGCATCAACGGTGGCCTCCAGTGCAACCCGCGCGGGTACGACCTCTACAAGCCGCACCGCGGCACGGTCCTCGACGAGAACTACCAGCTCGTCGGCTGAACCCGTCCTGACCCACCCCAGAAGGGTGCGGCGTCGCCTGTCCCCACCCCGGCGGCGCCGCACCGTGGGCACGCGTGTGCCCGCAGCGGTCTTGGTCGATCGTCCGAGGCCGCCCCGAACGACCCGAAGAAGGCAGGATGATGAATCTCCGAACACCGTCCAGGGTGCACCTGGCGTCACTCGCCGCCGCGGTCACCGCGGCGTGCGTCGCGGCCCCGCTGGTGGCGGCCGCAGCGCCCGTCGCCACCGCCGCGGACCCCGTCAACCTCTCGCAGGGCAAGCCCGCGACCGCCTCGAGCGTCCAGGGCGACTACGACGCGACGCGCGCCGTCGACGGCGACCTCAACACCCGCTGGAGCAGCGAGTTCGCCGAGGGCCAGTGGCTCCAGGTCGATCTCGGCCAGGTCTCGACGCTCACCTCCGTGGAGCTGCGCTGGGAAGGCGCGTACGGCAAGGGCTTCCGCGTCGAGGCGTCCGACGACGGCACGACGTGGCGCACGCTGCGCACCGTGACCGACGGGACCGGCGGGCAGCAGACGCTTCCCGTCTCCGGAACCGGTCGCTACGTGCGCGTGCTCGGCACCGAGCGCGGCACCGGCTACGGCTACTCGCTGTGGGAGATGCAGGTCTTCGGCACGCCCGGGACCGACGGCGGTCCGGGAGACCCCGGCGAGCCGGGCGAGGACTGCACGACGAACGCCGCACTCGGGAAGGCGGCGACGGCGTCGTCGGCCGAGGGTGCGTACGCGGCGGGGCTCGCCGTGGACGGCAAGGGCGACACCCGCTGGAGCAGCGGGTTCTCCGACGCCCAGTGGCTCCAGGTCGACCTCGGCTCGATCCAGCCGGTCTGCGGCCTGGAGATCGACTGGGAGGGCGCGTACGGCAAGGGCTTCCGCGTCGAGACCTCCGACGACGGCGACCTCTGGCGCACCCTGCGCACGGTCACCGACGGGACGGGCGGGAAGCAGGTGCTCGACGTCACGGGCTCCGGGCGCTACGTCCGGCTCGTCGGGACCGAGCGCGGGACGGGCTACGGCTACTCGATCTGGGAGCTGCGCGTGCTGACCTCCGACGACTCCACCGACCCGGGGCCGGGCGGCCCGATCGAGGGCGGCGGCGACCTCGGGCCGAACGTCCACGTGTTCGGACCCGACACGCCGGTGGACCAGATCCAGGCCACCGTCGACGCGGCGTACGCGGACCAGGAAGAGAGCCAGTTCGGCCTGCGCCGTGACCAGTTCCTGTTCGAGCCCGGGACGTACCCCGTGCACGTCAACGTCGGCTTCAACACCTCGGTCAACGGCCTCGGCCAGAACCCGGACGACGTGAACATCACGGGCGGCATCTGGGCCGACGCCGAGTGGTTCGAGGGCAACGCGACCCAGAACTTCTGGCGCTCCATCGAGAACCTCTCCGTCACCCCGACCGGCGGCGACATGCGCTGGGCCGTCTCGCAGGCCGCGCCCATGCGTCGCATCCACGTCAAGGGCAACCTCATGCTGCACTCGTCGCGCTACGGGTGGGCGTCGGGCGGCTTCACGGCCGACTCGGTCGTCGACGGTCAGGTCCGCGGCTACACGCAGCAGCAGTGGTACACGCGCGACTCGACGCTCACCGGCGGCTGGGACGGGACGCTGTGGAACATGGTGTTCTCCGGCACCGAGAACGCCCCGCCGACGACGTTCCCCGAGCCCGCAGTCACGACGCTCGACACCACCGGCACCATCCGGGAGAAGCCGTACCTCTACCTCGACGGCGACGACTACGCCGTCTTCGTCCCGTCGCTGCGGGAGGGCACGCGCGGCGCGACGTGGAAGAACGGCTCGACGCCGGGCAGCTCGATCCCGCTCGACGAGTTCTACGTCGCCCAGCCGGGCGACACCGCCGAGCACATCAACGCGGCCCTCGACCAGGGGCTCAACCTCCTGCTCACGCCAGGCGTCTACCGCCTCGACGAGACCATCGAGGTGAACCGAGCGGACACGGTCGTCCTCGGCCTCGGCTACGCCACCATCGTGCCCACCGCCGGGCAGACCGCGATGCAGGTCGCCGACGTCGACGGCGTCAGGATCGCCAGCGTCCTGTTCGACGCGGGTGCGGACGAGTCCCCGAGCATGCTCACCGTCGGCACCGAGGGATCGAGCGCCGACCACTCCGGCGACCCGATCTCGATCCACGACGTGTTCGTGCGCGTCGGCGGCGCCCACGCCGGTCGCGTCGACAGCGCGATCGTCGTCAACGCGGACGACACGATCATCGACCACATCTGGTCCTGGCGCGGCGACCACGGCGAGGGCATCGGCTGGGACGTCAACACCGCCGACTACGGGCTGATCGTCAACGGCGACGACGTCGACGGCTACGGCCTCTTCGTCGAGCACTACCAGAAGTACAACACCCTGTGGAACGGCGAGCGCGGGCGCACGATCTTCTACCAGAACGAGCTCCCGTACGACCCGCCGAACCAGGAGGCCTGGAACCACGACGGTATCCGCGGGTGGGCCGCGTACAAGGTCGCGGACCACGTGACCCAGCACGAGGCCTGGGGGCTCGGCTCCTACTGCGTCTTCACCTCGGACGCCTCGATCGTCTCCGACAACGCGTTCGAGGTCCCCGTCACCCCCGGCGTGAAGATGCACTCGCTGCTCGCGGTCTCGCTCGGCGGCGTCGGCACGTACGAGCACGTCATCAACGGCGTCGGCCCGAGCGCGAGCGGCGTCGAGACGATCCCCGCGAAGGTCGTCAGCTACCCGTAAGGGAAGCCGCACAGCTTGTCGGCCGCCCGGTGTCGTACCCGGGCGGCCGGCAGCACCACGTTCCGCTCCTCCGGTCGCCTCCGGCCCGACACCTCCACGGAGGGCGGGGTGGTCTTCCATCCGCCGCTCGTTCCTCGCGGCTCCCGCCAGACCCACCACGACCCACCCCGCCCTCCGCTCCGGCGTCGGTCCTCATCCTGGCCGTCACCTCCGGTAGTGGCCCGAGACATGGACCGTAGGGCGTCGGGAGGTCACGGCCGTCACCTTCGACCCGGTGCAGGGGGCCGGGTCGACGGCGGCACGTCGACCGACCAACACGATCGACGACAGACGAGATGCGAGTCGTTGCCCTTCCGGAAGCGGAAGGACGGGCAACGACTCGCATCTCGTCGTTCGTGCGGCGGTGCTCCCGGGCGGCGGACCGCTCGAGGCGAGCGGGTTACGAGGCCGGGCGGAGTGGGGGGCGGGTCGTGGCGAGACGGCCTACCAGGCCGGGGGCGGAGCGAGGGGTGGGGCGGGTCGTGGTGGGTCTGGCGGGAGCCGCGAGGAACGAGCGGCGGATGGTAGACCCGCCCCGCCCCTCGCTCCGCCCCCGGCCGGACCCGCGCCGTTGCCCCTCCCCCCGGCCGACCCGACCACGAACCACCAACAGCAGACCCGCTCAGCGCGACGGCGTCTCCACGACCTGGCCCGCCCAGGCGAACCCGCCGCCGAAGCCGAAGAGCAGGGCGGGGACGCCGACGGGGATCTTGTCGGCGTGCCACCACTTGGAGAGCCCGAGCGGGATGGACGCGGCGGAGGTGTTGCCGGACTCGACGATGTCGGTGACGACGATCTTCGAGTCGAGGCCGAGCGACTTGGCCAGCGGCTCGATGATGCGCAGGTTCGCCTGGTGGGCGACGAGCACCTCGATGTCGTCGAGCGAGATGCCGGAGCGCTCGACGACGGTCCGTGCGCGCTCGGCGGCGCGCGTGATGGCCCACTTGAAGACGGCGCGCCCGTCCTGGGCGAACTTGTCCTCGGGCGACTCGATGAGCACGGCGGGCGTGAGGTCCGGCTCGGAGCCCCAGGTCACGGGCCCGACGCCGGGCTGGTCGCTCGCGCGCAGGACGGCGGCGCCCGCGCCGTCTGCGGTGAGGATGCACGTGCTGCGGTCGGTCCAGTCGGTGAACGCGGTGAGCTTCTCGGCGCCGATCACGACGGCGGTGCGCGCGGACCCCGCGCGGATCGCCTGGTCGGCGAGCGCGACGGAGTGCGCGAAGCCCGAGCACGCGACGTTGACGTCGAGCACCGCGGGTCCGACGACGCCGCGCAGGTCGAGCTCGGACGCCTCCTCGGGCGTGGACTGCCCGGGCATGACGCCCGTGCGCAGGTGGTAGGCGACGCGACCGGCGGTGTTCGGCGAGCGGTCGGTCGCGGTCGCCGTCGCGACGATCACGAGGTCGACGTCGCCCGCGTCGACGCCCGCGTCGGCGAGCGCATGGTGCGCGGCGGCGGTGGCCATGTCCGCGACCGTCGTGTCGTCGTCGGCGACGTGGCGCGTGACGATGCCGGTGCGCGAACGGATCCACTCGTCATTCGTCTCGACGAGCCGCGCGATGTCGTCGTTCGTCAGGGTCTTCTCGGGCTGGAAGTGACCGAGGCCGACGATGCGCGACCCGGCTGCGCCGGTGGCGGGGGTGAGCATGGGTCCGATCATGTCACGCGCCCCGCGACGCTTCACCGTGCATCACCTCCCACATCCCACCACCGGCGAACGTGTGTGGAGGTGACTTGGCCACGGAAATGAGGATCGCATCGAAGTGGTCTTGCACCTGCTGAGCCCTCTCACCTGCGGGGATCGAGGTGGCGGAACGTGCCCTGCCGCCCGCCTCAGCAAACGCCTCACCGTCGAGCCGGGCCTCTCCGCGTATGGCGCTGCTTGATTCCGATGTTGTAGGACCGAAGGACGTTGAGCGCGCAAGCCGAGGAAGAGGCCCCGACGCGATGCCGGGTGGGCTCCGGGTCGTCGAGACGGCGCCCGGGGCGAGCCAGGAGCGGCTGCGCGACGACACGGCCGCACCGCTGCGACAGCCCGGTGGGGGCGGTACGGTCTGATCGTCTCACCCCCTGCCCGAGGAGCCGTCGTGTCCCGACCCCCGCTGCGGTCCCGTCTCGTCGACCTGCTGCGCCGACCGAACCCCGCCGTGATGGCGACCGTCCGGTCCGACGGCGCGCCCGTCACCGCGGCGACGTGGTACGTCTGGGAGGACGACGGGCGCGTGCTCGTCAACCTCGACGAGTCCCGCGTCCGGCTCAAGCACCTGCAGGGCGACCCCCGCGTCTCGCTCACCGTGCTCGACGAGAACTGGTACACGCACGTGACGCTCATCGGCCGCGTCGTCGAGCTGACCGCCGACGAGGGTCTCGCGGACATCGACCGCATCTCGCAGCACTACACGGGCCACGCCTACCCGAACCGCACCGACCCGCGGGTCAGCGCGTTCATCGAGGTCGAGCGCTGGTACGGCTGGGGCGAGGCGAAGGACGCTCAGGCGTCGTAGCGGAACGCGTCCCAGGCGCCGAGCAGGTACTGGACGCCGAGCGCGCGGTCGTAGAGGCCGTAGCCCGGCCGGGGCTTGTTCGTCGTGTTCTCGTCCCACAGGTGGCGGCCGTGGTCGGGGCGCACGTAGCCCTGGTAGTCCGCCTCGGCGTACGCCCTCATGATCCCGGTCGTGTCGACGCTGCCCTCGTCAGCGCGGTGCGCGACCTCGGTGAAGTCGCCGCCGCCGAGGTGCTTGATGTTGCGCACGTGGGTGAAGTGGATGCGGTCCATGAACGTGCGCACGGCGTCGACGGCGTCGGCCTCCGGGTTCGCCGAGAAGCTCCCCAGGCAGAGCGTCAGCCCGTGGTACGGGCTGTCGTGGAGGGACAGCACCCGCGCGAGATCGTCCTTGCTCGACACGACGCGCGGCCACCCGAAGACGTCGAACGGCGGGTCGTCGGGGTGCACGCCGAGCCTGACGTCGGCCTCCTCGCACACCGGGACCACGGCGTCGAGGAAGTACCGGTAGCTCCGGTACATGTCCTCGTGCGTGACGCCCTCGTACGCGGCGTTCAGCTCGCCGAAGCTCGCGAGCCGCTCCGGCTCCCAGCCCGGCAGCGTGAGCCCGTGCGTGGTGGCCTCCATCTCGGCGATGAGGCTCTGCGGGGACATCTCGTCCACGACGGCCTGCTCGTAGAACAGTGCGGTCGAGCCGTCGGGCAGCGGGTGCCACAGGTCGGTGCGCAGCCAGTCGAAGACCGGCATGAAGTTGTAGCAGACGACCTTCACGCCGGCGCGGCCGAGGCGCCGGATCGTGGTCGTGTAGTTCTCGATCGCCTCGTCGCGGCTCAGCCCGAGCACGGTCTTCCCGAGCTTGATCGACTCGTGCACGTTGACGGACTCGACCACCTCGGCGTCGAACGTCCGCGTGATGCCGCGTGCGCGCGCTTCGTCCGACAGGCCGGTGATCCGCGCGACCTCCGCGTCGATCTCCGCCTGCTCCCACACCTCGCCCGCCTGCTTGCCGTGCAGGCTCCACACGATCGTCTCGACGCCCGGGATCTGGCGCACGTGGTCGAGCGTGACCGTGTCGTTGCCCTCGCCGTACCAGCGGAACCCCATCTTCACGACGCCGCCACCTCCGCGACCGCGTCGGCGAGCCGGTCGAGCACGGCCGGGTCCGCGACGTCGGGCAGCAGGCCCGGGAGACGCACGAGCGCGCGCACCGCGGCGCCGTCGTCCGACGCGCCCTCGACGACGCCACGCAGCTCGGCGGCGCGCGGGTCGTCGACCGACCGGCCCGCGCGCGTCTCGGCGACGACGTACGCGGCCCAGGCCGCGAGCGCCGCGACGACGCCGGTCGGCAGCACCGCGGGGTCGCGCCCGAGAAGGTCGGCGAGCGTCGCACCCCACCGGAACGGGATCTTCTGCGTGCCGTCCATCACGACCTGGCGCGTCGTGTGACCGGTCGCGGGGTTGGCGAAGCGGTCGAGCAGCTCCTGCGCGTACGCGGCGAGGTCGACGCCGTCGGGCGCCTCGAGCGTCGCGAGCGCGTCGGCCTGCAGCGCGCGGGCGCCGGCGGCGAGCGCCGGGTCGGCGACGGCCTCGGCGATGGTCGCGTACCCCGCGAGCGACCCGGCGTAGGCGAGGTACGAGTGGGCGCCGTTGAGCAGGCGCAGCTTGGCTCGCTCGTAGGGCGCGACGTCCGTCGTGAAGGTCGCCCCGCCCCGCTCCCAGGCGGGGCGCGGGCCGGCGAACCGGTCCTCGATGACCCACTGGAGGAACGGCTCGGCGACGACGAGGCCCTCGTCGCGCGCGCCGAGCAGCGCCTCGACCTCGTCGCGCTGGGCGGCGGTGGTGGCCGGGACGATGCGGTCGACCATGCTGCAGGGGAACGTGACGAAGGCCGCGAGCCACCCGCGCAGCGGGTCGCCCTCGGGTCCCGGCAGCGCGGCGTCGACGGCCACGCGCACGAGCCGCGCGAGCACGTGCCCGTTGTCGGCGAGGTTGTCGCAGCTCAGCACGGTCAGGGGCTCTCCCCCGGCCCGACGGCGCGCGGAGAGACCGCGGACCAGGAGCCCCACGGCGCTGGTCGCGGGGACGGCCTGCCCGCCGTCCGCGGCCGCGTCGCCGTCGGCGTCGGCGTCGGCGTCGGCGTCGGCGGCTGAGCGTTCCTCGGCCGCGAGGACGTCGAGGTCTGCCCGCACCGCGTCGATGTCGAGTCGCCCGTCCGCGCCGCGCGCGTACCCCTTCTCGGTGACGGTGAGTGTCACGACGTGCGTCGTCGGGGCGGCGAGGGCGGCGAGGACGCGCGGCGTCTCCTCGGCCGGCCACGCGACATCGGTCACGGATCCCACGACGCGCGGCGACGTGCCGTCGGGCCCGACGGTGAGCACGGTGTAGACCCCGCCCTGCGGCCGAAGCTGGTCGCGGACCGAGGCGGACCGCTGCGTCACGC
Source organism: Cellulosimicrobium sp. BMG9.22 (assembly GCF_059159975.1). Lineage (NCBI taxonomy): Bacteria > Bacillati > Actinomycetota > Actinomycetes > Micrococcales > Promicromonosporaceae > Cellulosimicrobium > Cellulosimicrobium sp. BMG9.22. The sequence goes on from NZ_JBZGBY010000009.1 coordinate 54,809, forward strand.
CGAGGATCCCCCACCGGGTGTCGCTCGTGGCGTTCGCGGCGTCCTCGGTGGCGACGGCCTGGTGCGCGCGGTGGAACGCGCCGATCCCCAGGTGGACGATGCCGACCTGCGTGGGCCTGACCGGCGCGGGCGGGAGCGCGGGCACCGTCTCCCGGTGCAGGCGCGCGCGCGGCACGCCGGCCGACGGGGCGTCGGGAGGTGTCGGGGTGGCGGTCGGGGCGGTCACGCGCCTCCTGCTGGTCGGGCGAGCGGGCGCTCGTCGGGGACTGTTCTCACGGGGACGGGCTCACCTGGGCCGGGCTCACCGGGTCCGGGCTCACCGGAGCGGGGGCACGGTGGTCGAGTCGCGCACGACCAGCTCGACGGGCAGCTCGTCGGCGGTGCCCGAGCCCGGGACGACGACGGGCGCGCCGTCGGCCGCGCCACCCTGGCGCCGCGTGGAGAGCGCGGCGACGAGGCGGTCGACGGCGCGCGCGCCGAGCTGTGCGAGATCGGTGCGGACCGTGGTGAGCGCGGGCGACGCGAGGGTCGCGACGAACGTGTCGTCGAACCCGACGACGCTGAGGTCCTGCGGGACGGACACACCCCGCTCGCGCAGTCGCGTGATGAGGCCGAGCGCGACGAGGTCGTTGTAGGCGAGGGCCGCCGTCGCACCGGAGGCGACGACGAGGTCGGCGGCCGCGCGGCCGCCCTCGACGCGCGGGCGGAACGACCCGAGGGCGACCGTCTCGACGTCGGGGAAGCGCTCGTGCGCCGCCTCGAGCCCGGCCCGACGCCGCGCGTCGGACCACGACCGGTCGGGTCCGCCGACGTACGCGACGCGACGGTGCCCGAGCGCGCGCAGGTGCTCGACGGCGAGCACGACGCCGTGCGGGTCGTCGGACGAGACCGACGGGACCCCGTCGACGCGCAGGTTCACGAGGATGACGGGTGCGTCGCGCGCGGCCTCGAGGTCAGCCGTGGCAGCCCGCGGCGAGCACAGCACGAGCCCGTCGGTCTGCGCGGCCAGCCCCGTGACGAGCTCGGTCTCGAGCGCCGGGTCCTCCCCCGCGTCGACGACGAACACGGCGTGGCCGGTCTGGCGCGCGCGCGCCTGCACGCCCTTGGTGACCGACGCGAAGTACGGGTTCTCGAGGTCGGGAACGACCAGGCCGAGCGCCCCGGTGCGCCCGGCGCGCAGCCCGCTCGCCGCGCGGTTGGGCCGGTAGCCGAGCCGCGTCGCGACGACGACGACCCGGTCGCGGGTCTCGGGGGCGACGCGGTCGGGCTCCGCGAGGGCGCGCGAGACGGTGGAGATCGACACCCCGCTCTCGCGGGCGACGTCCCGGACGGTGACCACGGCTTGCCTCCTCGTGCGGCGGTCCCGGACGGACCGTGCAAACGATTGTAGCCTTACCACTTCTGTTCTGGCAGCCTCGACGTGGCGTACGATGCAAACGTTCGCAACGACGCACCTGGAGGATCCCGTGACGAGCACGGCGCACCGCGAACCGACCACCGCGACGGCACCGTGGTCCCTGCACCCCGACCGCGCGCTGCCCGCCGACCCGGTCCGGCGCCCGCTCGCGCGCAAGGTCTACGCCGCGACGCGCGACCTCCCGATCGTCTCGATGCATGGGCACGTCGACGTCGCGCTGTTCGCCGACGACACCCCGTTCGGCAACCCCGCGGAGCTGTTCGTCACGCCCGACCACTACCTCGTGCGCATGCTCGTCGCGCAGAGCACGTCGCCCCATGGCTCCCCCGGTGTCGGCGGCATCCAGGACCTCGGGGTCGCGCCCGTTCCCGGGGCCCCTGCGGGGACCGCCCCGGCCGAGACGGACCCGCGCGAGATCTGGCGTCGCTTCTGCGCCGGGTGGCACCTGTTCCGCGGGACGCCCACGCGCTACTGGACCGAGCACGCTCTCGTCGACGTCTTCGAGGCGCCGGTCAAGCCCTCTGCGGAGACCGCCGACGCGCTCTACGACCACCTCGTCGACCGGCTCGCGCGCCCCGAGTTCCGCCCACGCGCGCTGTTCGAGCGGTTCAACCTCGAGCTCCTCGCGACGACCGACCCCGCGCAGTCCCCGCTCGCCGACCATGCGCGCCTCGCCGCGGACGGCTGGGGCGAGCGCGTCGTGCCGACCTTCCGACCGGACCCGCTCCTGCACGTCGACCGCGCCGACTGGGCGACCCAGGTGGCCGAGCTCGGCGCCGCGGCGGGCACCGACGTCGTCGACTACCGGACCTACCTCGACGCGCTGCGCGCACGCCGTGCCGCGTTCGTCGCCGCGGGCGCCCGCGCCACGGACCACGGCCACCTCCGCGCCGACACGACGCCGCTCGACGACGCCGACGCGGCCCGCATCCTCGACGCCGCGCTGCACGGCGAGGTCTCCGCCGCCGAGGCGCGGGCGTTCTCCGCGCACATGCTCTTCCAGATGGCGGCGATGTCGGCCGAGGACGGGCTCGTCATGCAGCTCCACCCGGGCGTCCTGCGCGACCACTGCGCCGGCGTCGTGGCGGCCTACGGCCCCGACAAGGGCTACGACATCCCCGAGCAGACCGAGTACGTCCGTTCCCTGCGACCGGTGCTCGAGGCGTTCGGCCACCACCCGGGCTTCAGGATGATCGCGTTCACCGTCGACGAGACGTCGTTCTCGCGCGAGCTCGCGCCCCTCGCCGGCGTCTACCCGGCGCTGCGCCTCGGCGCGCCGTGGTGGTTCCTCGACACGCCCGACGGGATGCGCCGCTTCCGCGAGGCCGCGACCGACACCGCGGGCTTCTACAACACGAGCGGGTTCGTCGACGACACGCGCGCGTTCTGCTCGATCCCCGCGCGCCACGACCTCGCGCGCCGCATCGACGCGGGCCACCTCGCCCGCCTCGTCGCGGAGCACCGCCTCGACCTCGACGAGGCTCTCGAGACCGCCGTCGACCTGGCCTACCACCTGCCGAAGGCCTCCTACCCCGCCGCCCGCTGAGCACGAGGCATCTGCAGCCTGAGTCCGCGCCGCAGCACGCATCCTCGCCGTGATGGCCGACCTCGCTCCAGGCGTAGGGTGAAGGTTCGGGGCGATCACGTGGTTCCGGCAGCGAGTGGCCCGGTGGATCAGCCGCCGTGGCAGGCTCACGACTGGCGGTCCGCCGTCGGACGGGACGCGGACCGATGGCTCTCTCGAGCTACCTTCAGGAGTACGCCGAACGTGCCGCGGGGGTGCTGGGCGAGGACGTCGAGGCGTCGATCACGGTGCGCGAGCACGGGCTGACACTGCGCGCCGGGAGCAGCGACGCCGGCTCCGCGCGGTGCGACCAGGCCGAGGCGCGCGCGGACGCCGGGCCCTGTATCGACGCGATGATCTCGCAGGGACTCCTCAACGTAGCCGTGGTCGCGCAGGAGACCCGTTGGTCGAGCTGGCGCGAGCAGACGACGCACGAGGGCTTCGTCAAGGCTCTCGCCGTGCCCGCCCAGGTCGCCCCCGGCGTCGCGGTCGCGCTGAACCTCTACTCCCGCGCGCCGGGCCGGTGGCCGGAGGACCTGCCCGGGACGGCCGACGCCTATGCGCGCCTGATCGCCGCGGGGGTGCGGCTGCACCTGCAGTTCGCGGAGGTCGACGACGCCGCGGCGGGCCTGTACCGGTCGATGTCGGACGCCGTCGCTGTCGAGCAGGCCGTGGGCGCGATCATGGAGACGAACGGCTGCACGTCGGACGATGCCCGGGGGGTGCTGCGGTCGACGGCGGAGCGGCGGGGCGTCGACGAGCGGGTCGTGGCGGAGTCGATCCTGCGCACCCTGGTCTGGGGCGGGCGCGGGGACATCGTCGACCGTGGCCACTGAGCCGTGTCGTCCGAGGCGGGTCGCGTCGGGTCGGGCCGGACCGCCGAGCGAGTGCACGCGCTGGTGGAAGAATGTCACCAGGAGCCGATCGGACGGAGAAGCGTGGTGGACGCGTCACACCTGCTCAGGCTGCTCGCGCGCGCCCTGGCGGAGGTCGACGCCGAGCTGCCGATGCCGTCACGGATGTGCCGGGCGGCCGTGGAGGTCCTCGGCGCGCAGAGCGGGGCGGTCGTCGTCTCGGCGACACCGGACGAACGGCTGACCGTCAGCACCTCGGACGGCATGTCCGGGCACATCGAGGACCTGGAGCAGATGCTCGGCGAGGGGCCGGGGCGGCTCGCGCTGGACGAGGACCGGATCGTCGTCGCCGAGCTGGACGGGGGAAGTCCGATGGATGCCGCGTTCCCCCTGTTCTCCTCCCTCGTCAGCGAGCTCAGCGGTCCGGCGACGTTCTACGCCGCCCCGATGCGGGTCGGCGGCCGCACCGTCGGCGTGCTCACCCTCTACGTGAGTGACGGACCTCTGGACCGCGACCTCGCCGACCTGCAGTTTCTGGCGGACGCCGTCGGCGTGGCGGTGGTGGGGGACGTCGACTCGCTCGACTGGTCCATCCGGGCGCAGGTCCACCAGGCGGCGGGGATGGTGACCGCGCAGCTGCGGATCCCGCCCGCGGACGCGCTCGCCGTCCTCCGGGCGCACGCGTTCGCCACGTCGAGCACCCTCGACGCCGTGGCGAACGACGTCATCGCCCGCCGACTCACCTTCACCCAGGACGGCCTCGACGCGGTCGAGTCCGAGAGAACCGAGGAGCCATGACGCCGCACTCCCCTTCCGACGCTCTCGCCGCCGCGGCCGCCTCGCTCCTGGACGAGCACGACCTCGCCGGCCTGCTCCTCCAGCTCGTGCAGGATGCCGCGACCTTCACCGGCTGCGACGCGGGCGGGCTGCTCGTGCAGGCCGAGGGCGGCCTGGAGGTCCTCACCGCGACGTCCCACGCGGCGACCCACCTCGAGCTCTACCAGTCCCTGCGTGCGGAGGGCCCCTGCCTCGACGTGCTGGACACCCGGGCACCGGTCCACGCCGCCGGTGCCGACGAGCTGGCGAAGCGCTGGCCCACCGTCGGACCGGCCGTCGTCGAGGCCGGCTTCCAGGCCGTCCACGCGATCCCGATGTTCTGGCGGGGCGACGTCGTCGGCGGGCTGAACCTCTTCGCGCGGTCACCGCTGACCCTGGACGGCTCCGGGCAGCGCATCGCACGGGCGTTCGCGGACATGGCCACGCTCTCGATCGCCCAGCCCGAGTCCCCGAGCAAGGACGACGTCCTGCGCGGCATGTCGCACGCTCTGGGCGGGAGGGTCGTCGTCGAGCAGGCCAAGGGCGCGCTCGCTCAGGAGCTCGGCATCGACATGGCCGCCGCCTACGACGAGCTGCTCGACCGCTCGAAGCGGCACAGCAGGTCCCTGACCGCGACGGCGCGCGACGTCCTGTGGCAGGCGCAGCGCCCGTAGGCCGGCAGAGCGTTCCTCGAGAGCTACCGGGACGTGGCTCCGAGGAGGTCCGTGAGAGTGAGGCGAAACGTCATCGAGGTTCTCCCGTCACGAAGACCGGACCATAGGCCTCGTCGCTCCACGAGAAGTACGGGAGCCGGTCGGCGACCCTCGCGTGCAGCTCGTCACCCGCGTAGGGCCGGAGCGCGATCCACTGTTCGGGGTACCCGAGGAGCCGCTCCACGAGCCGGATGTCGATGGCGTCGCGCACGTTGGGGAGCTCGGTGCGCAGGGCCTCCTCCAACGCTTCAGCCACCTCACGCAGCCCTCGGGCACGAGAGTCCTCGTCACGTTCGTCGAGCGCCGAGTCCAGGGCCAAGCCGAGAACCTCCGAGACGTATCCGTAGGGGCCGATCTCGTCGACCAGGTCGTCCACCGGCTCGAAGACCGCCCGCCGCCGCGCCTCGAGCTCCACGACCAACCCCTGTCCCTGCGCGAGGGTGCGCACCAGGACGTCACGGAGGGCGTGCGCCTCGCTCGGGCCCCCGTCGTCCGTTGGACCGTCGAGCTTGCTCAGCAGCTGTACCAGCTGGACGACCTGGAGAATGCTCGTCGGTCTCGCGACCGGCTCCGTGACCGCCGACGTCTCGGTGAGGGCGACGTTCTGGTGGCCCTCGTCCGACGGTTCGCCCTCGAACAGGAAGCGCGCCACGATCCTGGGATGATCGGCGCGCACCGCGACATCCCGCAAGTTCGGCGTCACGACGTCCCACAGCGCACGCTGGAGAGACAGCAGGACGCTCGTTCGGAACTCCATCGACTCGGACCTCCGTTGCGCCGCACGCCAAGAACAGGTTCGCCGGCCATGAGAGCGCGGGCCCGCCGCAGCGTCCCCCTCGAGGCCAGATCGACCCGAGAGTCCCAGATCGACCTTCAGGAAGTCGATCTCGTGACGCTCGGGTCGATCTCGGGGGTGTCGGGCGTGGTCTTCCCGCAGCACGACGACGTCGGTCGGCTCGAGGCGCAGCGTCTCGCCGCGCTCGAGGTCGGGGCGCGCCGTCGGCTCCCCCGACCCGGTGGCGGGTCACCGACGGCGGTGGCGCACCTCCGCGAGCACGGTCGCCAGCCGTGCGGGGAAGTCCGACGGCGTGCCCGGCGGCAGGTCGTCGACGCCGAACCACGCGACGTCCTCGCTCTCGGCGCTGACGGTGGTCCGCGCGTCCGGGTCGGCGAACGCGACGAAGCCGACGTCCCAGTGCGTGCGACACGAGCCGAACGCCGCGGCGAGGTCGTGCCGGTGCACGTCGACCGGCGGCGCGGGCGGGACGTCCGGCTCGACGCGCGGGTCAGGGTCCGGGTCGAACGGACGCAGATCGACGAGCCCGCTCTCCTCGCGTGCCTCACGGTACGCGGCCCCGGCAAGGGTCGTGTCGCCCGGCTCCGTGTGACCGCCCACCTGGACCCAGAACTGGCCCTTGCGGTGGAAGCACAGCAGCACGCGGGCCAGGTCCCGGCTCAGCACGAAGCAGCTCGCCGTGAGGTGCTGCGGTCCGCCGTCGCGCCGCACGACGTCAGGCCGCGCACCCGCCGCGCCGGTCGTGCCCACGGTGCCGTCGCGCACGAACGCCACGTACTCCGCGGCGAGCGCCGCCTGAGCGGGGTCCGCAGGGTGGAAGGCTTCGAGACGGCGGAGCGCGTCGTGGGCGAGCGGGGCGGCGGGGTCGGGCGAGGTCACCCGCGCAGGCTACGTCAGTGCGCTGCGACAATGGGTTCCCGTGACCTCCAGTCCTCCCGACCCGATCGACCACGGCGCCGAGCCGGCACTCTTCGACCTGCCGCCCGGATCGCGCGGGGTACCGACCCGCGTCGTGCTGCTGACCGGCGCGTCCGGCTCGGGCAAGACGTCGCTCACGCGCCGGCTCGGGCTGCCGGTCGTGGCGTTGGACGACTTCTACCGCGACCACGACCATCCCGGCCTGCCGCAGCGGTACGGGATCGTCGACTGGGACGACCCCCGGTCGTGGGACGCGGACGGTGCCGTCGCGGCGCTCGTGCAGCTCGCCCGCACGGGGCACGCCGACGTCCCCGTGTACGACATCCCGACGTCGCGCCGCACGGGGACCACGCACCTCGACGTGACGGGCTCGCGGATCGTCCTCGCGGAGGGCATCTTCGCCGCGGAGATCGTCGCGGCGTGCCGCGCTGAGGACGTCCTGGCCGACGCGGTCTGCCTGCGCCGGCCCCGCCTCGTCTCCTTCTGGTTCCGCCTGCTGCGCGACCTCGCGGAGATGCGCAAGCCGCCGCTCACGCTCGTGCGCCGCGGCTGGGCGCTGCTGCGTGCGGAGCCTGCACTGGTGCGGCACTGGGTCTCGCTCGGGTGCCGCGTCCTCTCCCCCGTCCAGGCCGAGAAGGAGATCCGCGCGCTCCTGCGGCCGTCGGCCCGCTAGATCGGTGGCGCTGGCCGTCAGCCCTGGGGTGCGGCGATCTCGACCGTCGCGACGGACGGTCCGCCGCACTCGGGCCCGAAGTCGCCCGTCGTGGTCTCCCACTCCGGGTCCCGCTCCTCCTTGAGGACGAGGTCGCCCGTGGCACGCTCCACGACGCGCACCCGGATGGTCTCCACCGGACCGTTCAGGGCGCTCCCCGTCCACTCCCCAGGCGTCGGACCGGGCGTCGGCTCGGGAGTCGGCTCAGGGGTCTGCTCAGGAGACGGCTCCGCCGTGGGCTCACCCGGGCTGCCCGGGCCCGGGTCGACGTCGAGCTCCGGCCCCGGGAGCGTCGACGGGACCGGCTCGGGAACCACGGTGATCGTGCCGTCACGCGCGAGCCCGCACACGTCGGACTCGACACAGTCCACGGCGACGCCGTACGCCTCCCGGTCCGGCCAGGAGTCGGCGAGCCGGACCTCCAGGTGCGCGGAGTACCCGATCGCCGGGCACGCGACGATCGGGCCCTCACCCGGCAGCTCGCCGCACGCCACGAGCACCGCGACGAGCCCGCACGACCCGAGGAAGCCGCCCAGCCGCCGTCGTTCCTGTGTGCCGCTCACCCTCGGACCCTCCCGCGTGCTCGTGGAACCGCTCTTCCGGTACGTGTCGTGGCCACGGGGCTTCTTGCGCAGAAGCCCGCGGGGGGCGGCCGCCGCGACGGCTCGACGCCGTCGTCCACGGCAGGACCTGTCGAGGCCAGGCTACGAAGCGGTCCCGACGACGATCGTCGCGCCGATCTCCTCGTCCCGGACGACGCGTGCCGTGAGTCCCGCGCGCTCGAGGATCGCGACGGCGCCGGGCGCCTGCCGCTCGCCCGACTCGGTGAGCAGGTGGCCACCCGGCGAGAGCCACCTCGCTGCTTCGGCCGCGACGCGGCGCAGGACGTCGAGACCGTCGTCGCCGCCGTCGAGCGCGACGCGCGCCTCGTGGTCGCGCGCCTCGGGCGGAAGCATCCCGATCTCGCCGGTCGGCACGTAGGGCACGTTCGCGAGCAGCAGGTCGACCCGACCGCGCAGGCCCGACGGCAACGGGTCGAACAGGTCACCCGCGTACGCGACACCGCCCACGGACTCGACGTTGCGCGCGGAGCACGCGACGGCGGCGGTGTCCACGTCGGTCACGTGGAGCTCCACCGCAGCCGCCAGGTCCGTCGCGACCGCGAGCCCGAGCGCGCCGGAACCGCAGCACAGGTCGACGACCACGACGCGTGAGACCCCGGTCGACTCGACGGACGTCCCAGCGGCACCGCGCCGCGCGAGCGCGACCGCTTCGTCGACGAGCAGCGCGGTGCGCTGCCGCGGCACGAAGACTCCCTGGTCGACGGCGACGCGCAGGCCGTGGAAGTCGGCGTGGCCCAGGACGTGCTCGAGCGGTTCGCCCGCGACGCGGCGCGTCACCAGCACCTCGAGCGCGTCCGCGTCCTCGGCACGCTCGGCCAGCAGTGCGGCCTCGTCCTCGGCGAACACGCAGCCGGCAGCGCGGAGTCGGGTCACCAGGTAGTCGAGCGCGCGCTGTTCCACGCTCGGACCGTACCCTGACCGATCGCGAGGACCTACCCCGTTCCGGCGCGCCCACCTCCCGCACCCGGGGCGACCAGACCGCCGTCGGGCAGGGCAACCACGGTTCTGGCTCGGCAAATGAACGCTCCACCGCTCTCACCTGGGGAGACGCGCCAAGTCCTGGCGTGCGCTCTCCGCCCCACCACGGCGGGGCCACCGGCACCCGGGAAGCTACCTCGCGCAAACCACGGTTCTCCCTCGGCGGGAACGACGACGGGCCCCGACCCTCCTGGAGGAGGATCGGGGCCCGGGTGTCAGGCCGTGCCGGTCTGGCCGGCTGCCGGGTCGTCGCGGACTACTCCGCGCCGGCCTGCAGCTCGCCCGTCGGGGGCAGGTCGCGGACCGAGACGCCGGTCGGGGCGTCGAGGGCGGCGGCCGCACCCACGCTCACCGGGCCGCGGTCGTGGTCGCCCTTGGAGACACCCTGGAAGGTGAACTCACCGAGCAGGCCCTCGCCCTCGGCGTCGACCAGGACGATCTCGCCGGCCTTGATCTCGCCGAACAGGATCTTCTCCGAGAGCACGTCCTCGATGTCGCGCTGGATCGCGCGGCGCAGCGGGCGAGCGCCGAGGACCGGGTCGTAGCCCTTCTCGGCGAGCAGGCGCTTCGCTGCCGGGGTGAGCTCGATGCCCATGTCCTTGTCCCGCATGCGGGTGTCGAGACGGGCGATCATGAGGTCGACGATCTGGATGATCTCGTCCTGCGAGAGCTGCGGGAAGACCACCACGTCGTCGACGCGGTTGAGGAACTCAGGCCGGAAGTGCTGCTTGAGCTCGTCGTTGACCTTCGCCTTCATGCGCTCGTACGACGTCACCAGGTCGCCGCCGGCGTTGAAGCCGGTCTGGAGGCCCTTGGCGATGTCCCGCGTGCCGAGGTTGGTGGTCATGATGATGACGGTGTTCTTGAAGTCCACGACGCGGCCCTGCGAGTCGGTCAGGCGACCGTCCTCGAGGATCTGCAGGAGCGAGTTGAAGATGTCCGCGTGGGCCTTCTCCACCTCGTCGAACAGGACGACCGAGAACGGCTTGCGCCGCACCTTCTCCGTGAGCTGGCCACCCTCGTCGTACCCGACGTAGCCGGGGGGCGAGCCGAACAGCCGCGAGACGGTGTGCTTCTCGGAGAACTCCGACATGTCGAGCTGGATGAGCGCGTCCTCGTCCCCGAAGAGGAACTCGGCGAGCGCCTTGGCCAGCTCGGTCTTCCCGACGCCGGTCGGGCCGGCGAAGATGAACGACCCACCCGGACGCTTGGGGTCCTTGAGGCCCGCACGCGTACGGCGGATGGCCTGCGACAGCGCCTTGATCGCGGCCTCCTGGCCGACGACGCGCTTGTGCAGCTCGTCCTCCATGTGCAGCAGGCGGCTGGACTCCTCCTCGGTGAGCTTGAACACCGGGATGCCCGTGGCCATGGCGAGGACCTCGGCGATCAGCTCCTCGTCGACCTCTGCGACCGTGTCGAGGTCGCCGGACTTCCAGGCCTTCTCCTTGTCGGCGCGCTTGGCCGTGAGCTGCTTCTCGGTGTCGCGCAGCCCGGCGGCCTTCTCGAAGTCCTGCGCGTCGATCGCGGACTCCTTCTCGCGGCGTGCCTCGGCGATCTCCTCGTCGAGCTCCTTGAGCTCCGGCGGGGCCGTCATGCGGCGGATGCGCAGACGCGCGCCCGCCTCGTCGATGAGGTCGATCGCCTTGTCGGGCAGGAACCGGTCGTTGATGTACCGGTCGGCGAGCGTGGCCGCGGAGACGAGCGCGGAGTCCGTGATGGACACGCGGTGGTGCGCCTCGTAGCGGTCGCGCAGGCCCTTGAGGATCTCGATCGCGTGCGCCAGGGACGGCTCGGCGACCTGGATCGGCTGGAAGCGGCGCTCCAGGGCCGGGTCCTTCTCGACGTGCTTGCGGTACTCGTCGAGCGTCGTCGCGCCGATGGTCTGGAGCTCGCCGCGGGCGAGCATCGGCTTGAGGATGCTCGCCGCGTCGATCGCGCCCTCGGCGGCACCCGCACCGACGAGGGTGTGGATCTCGTCGATGAACAGGATGATGTCGCCGCGCGTGCGGATCTCCTTGAGCACCTTCTTCAGGCGCTCCTCGAAGTCACCGCGGTAGCGGGAGCCGGCCACGAGCGCGCCCAGGTCGAGCGTGTAGAGCTGCTTGTCCTTGAGCGTCTCGGGCACGTCGCCGCGCACGATGTCCTGGGCGAGGCCCTCGACGACCGCCGTCTTGCCGACGCCCGGCTCGCCGATCAGCACCGGGTTGTTCTTGGTGCGGCGGCTCAGCACCTGCATGACGCGCTCGATCTCGAGGTTGCGCCCGATCACGGGGTCGAGCTTGCCCTCGCGCGCGGCCTGCGTGAGGTTGCGGCCGAACTGGTCGAGCACGGCCGAGCCGGACGGCTGGCCCTCGGTGGGGCCACCGGCGGCGACGGGCTCCTTGCCCTGGTAGCCGGACAGGAGCTGGATGACCTGCTGGCGCACCTTGTTGAGGTCGGCGCCCATCTTGGTGAGCACCTGGGCGGCGACGCCCTCGCCCTCGCGGATGAGGCCGAGCAGGATGTGCTCGGTGCCGATGTAGTTGTGGCCGAGCTGCAGCGCCTCGCGCAGCGACAGCTCGAGCACCTTCTTGGCGCGCGGCGTGAACGGGATGTGCCCGCTCGGGGCCTGCTGGCCCTCGCCGATGATCTCGGTCACCTGGGTGCGGACGCCGTCGAGGGAGATCCCGAGGGACTCCAGCGCCTTGGCCGCGACACCCTCGCCCTCGTGGATGAGGCCGAGGAGGATGTGCTCGGTGCCGATGTAGTTGTGGTTGAGCATCCGTGCCTCTTCTTGGGCAAGGACGACGACCCGACGGGCTCGGTCTGTGAATCTCTCGAACATGTGCTGCTCCTCACGAGCGGCGTACACCTGCGCACCGTCGGATCGACGGGTACAGCCTGACCGCATTGACTCTATGCGCTCCCAACGAGGCACACCCCCTCCGTATGCCGTTGTTCGCCAGGGGCGTGAAAGAGGTGTCGGACCGTGACCTGCGAGGATCACCCGGGCCGACACGCACCGCGGCCGTTGACCCCGGCCCGCGCCGCGGGCAGGCTCGGGATACGGCCCCGCACGGACGGCCAGAAGGGTGGGGAGAGCGATGCAGAACCCGGACCAGCAGCCCGAGGACCCCGCCGCGTCCGCCGAGGTGCCGCCCGAGGCTGCCGAGCCCGGCGGCGGACCGCACGACCGGACGCACGACGCGCGGTCGATGGGCACCCCCGTGACCTGGGAGCAGGTCGTCGACCGTTTCCGCGGGAACGTCGGCGAGGTCGACGACCCGCTGACCTGGGGCCTGGACCTCGACGAGGAGACCCTCACGGGAGCGGGCCGCGGCGCCCACGACCCCGCGGAGGAGCGGTTCCTGCGCTCGTACGCGTCCTTCGACGGCGAGACGCTCGACGTCGAGACCCTGCGCGTCCTCGCCGCGCACGACGAGGAGGCGGCGGACATCGTCCGCACCGCGCTGAGCGGCGCCCTGGCCGCGCCCCTGCACTCGGACACCCCGGGCGACGACGACTTCCTCGACTCCTACCAGGAGTACCGCGCCGCGATGCGCGCGATCGTCGAGGAGGTCGACGACGCACCGCTCGAGCGCGCGACGTTCGTGGTCGACGGCGAGCCACGACCGTGCCTGCACGTCGCCGTCCGCGACCGGTCCGCGGTCTACGTCCCCGTGGGCGGCCGGGCTCTCGTGGTCTCCGGCCCGTCGGACCTGCTCGGGCGGGTCGACGTCGTGACCCGCCCGCTGCGCAACATCCTCCACGAGCAGGAGTTCCCGCGGTTCTGACGCGGGACCCCGGTCTGCGCACCTCGGGACGCTCGTCCCAGGCGCCGCAGCCCTCGCGGCTCTAGGGTCGGAGCAGGTGGCCCGACCGAGCGGGAGGTGGCGGGATGCGTGGCGTGGTCGTCGGGGTGGACGGCTCGGAGGAGTCGGCAGGCGCGCTCGACTGGGCGCTGCGCGAGGCTGCGGACCGCGGCGTGCCGCTCGTCGCGGCCCTCGCCTGGGAGCCAGGGCGCCAGGACGCGCACGACGGCGGCCCGGAGGCGGCCGTCGAGCGCAAGCGCGCGCTGGTCGAGGAATGGGTGGACGCGGCCCGCGGCCGCACGGGGCTGGGCACCGACGCCGTCGGCGTGACGGCCCGGGTGGAGCCCGGCGCCCCCGCGACCGCTCTGCTCGCGCTGGCCGAGCCCGGGGCGGTTCACGTCGCAGCGCACGAGGAGGAGCGCGGGGAGCAGCACGAGGACGAGCACGGGGCGGAGCCTCGCGGCGGCGGGAGCGCGGGTCCCGTCGCCGCCGGTGCCGACGACGGCGCCGACCTGCTCGTCGTCGGGCGCTGCGGCCGCGGACGACTGGGCCGCATGGTCCTCGGGTCGGTGCCGACCGCCGTCGTGCAGCACGCGACGATCCCCGTGACCGTGGTGCGCGGCACGCCCGACGTGCGGCACGACCACGGGCGGCCCGTCGTGGTCGGGGTCGACGGGTCGTCGACGTCGGTGCATGCGTTGCGGCACGGCGCGGATGTCGCCCGACGGACGGGCGCGACGCTCGAGGCGCTGTTCTGCTGGCAGATCGTCTCGCTCGCGCCGCTGCCCGACTCGTGGGGCTGGGCGCCGCCGATCGACGACTACGAGAAGTTCGCGGCCCAGAAGCTCGACGCCGCGCTCGAGGCGGCCGGGGTCGACCTGCCGGGCGACCGCGTCGTGCGCAGCGTGCGCCACGTGGCCGCCGCGAAGGGCCTGATCGAGGCGTCGTCGCACGCGGAGCGGCTCGTGCTCGGCAACCGCGGGGTCGGCGGGTTCGAGCGGCTGCTGCTCGGCTCCGTGAGCAGGCATGCGATCGAGTACGCGCACTGCCCGGTGACCGTGGTGCGCCCGCCGGACGCCACGCACCCCTCGGGCACGAGCGACTGAGGGTCCGACCCTCGAAACGATTCGACGCGGCCCCTGGCCCGGGTGGACGATAGCCCCGTGCAGATCGAGGACACCTACGACGGCGTTCGCCCCGTCCGGACCATCACCCGCCTCTTCGCGCCGCAGCGCGGCCGGCTCGTCGCGGCCGCGCTCGCGTTCGCGGTCAAGCACTCGCCCATCTGGGTCGTGCCCGCGCTCACGGCGACGGTGATCGACGTCGTCGTGGAGCACCGGCCCCTGCGCGAGCTGTGGATCACGGGCGCGGTCATGCTCGCCGTCGTCGCGCAGAACCTGCCCCTCCACACGTTGTACGTGCGCTGGCTGTCCACCGCCGTGCGCACGGTCGAGACCGGGCTGCGCATGGCGCTCTCGCGCCGGCTGCAGGAGCTGTCGATCGGCTACCACCGGCGCGTGAGCGCGGGCGTGCTCCAGGCCAAGATCGTGCGCGACGTGGAGAACGTCGTCGAGGCGTCCCGCACGACGTTCGACTCCGGCATGGCCGCGGTCACGACCCTGGCCGGCGCGATCGTCATCACGGCGGTCCGCGTCCCCGAGTTCCTCGTGATCTTCGCGCTCACCGTGCCCGCTGCGGCGTGGCTCGTCGTCGCGATGCGCCGCCGCATGACGAGCCGCAACGCGGCGTTCCGCGCGGAGGTCGAGAACATGTCGGCGCGCGTCGCGGAGATGACGCATCTCATCCCCGTCACGCGCGCGCACGCGCTCGAGGAGCGCGAGCTCGACCGCATGGGCTCGGTGCTGCACCGGGTCCGCGAGGCGGGGATCCGGCTCGACGTCGTCAACGGCCGGTTCGGCGCGCTGTCCTGGATCGTGTTCCAGCTCCTGTCCGTGGCCGGGCTCGTCGGCGCGGCGTGGGTCGCGTGGACGCAGACGTTCGCGGTGACGGCGGGCGACGTCGTCATGCTGTCGAGCTACTTCGTCACCCTCACCGCGGCGGTGACCGGGCTCCTCAGCCTCGCCCCGATCATCACGAAGGGCCTGGAGTCCGTGCGGTCCATGGGCGAGGTGCTCGGCGACCCCGACGTCGAGCGCAACGCGGGCAAGCGCGTCCTCGACCACGTCGAGGGCCGCGTCGCGTTCGAGGACGTCACGTTCGCGTACGACGACGTCCCCGCTCCGGGCGAGGAGCCCACCCTCGCGGTCGACCACCTCTCCCTGGCGGCGCAGCCCGGCGAGACCGTGGCCCTCGTCGGGGCGTCGGGGTCCGGCAAGTCGACCGTGCTCAACATGGTCATCGGCTTCCTCGCGCCGACGTCAGGGCGGGTCCTCGTCGACGGCGTCGACACCGCGACCGTCGACCTGCGCTCCTACCGCCGGTTCCTCGCCGTCGTGCCGCAGGAGTCGATCCTCTTCGAGGGCTCTGTGCGCGACAACGTCACGTACGGGAGCCCCGAGCTCACCGACGCGGCCGTCGAGCAGGCGCTGCGCGACGCGAACGCGTGGGACTTCGTCACCGAGATGGGCGGCCTCGACGCCGTCATCGGCCAGCGCGGCGGGCGACTCTCGGGAGGGCAGCGCCAGCGCCTCGCCATCGCCCGCGCGCTCGTGCGCGACCCGCGCGTGCTCGTCCTCGACGAGGCGACGTCGGCACTCGACACGACGTCCGAACGGCTCGTCCAGGAGGCGCTCGGGCGGCTCATGCGCGGCCGGACGACGTTCGTCGTCGCGCACCGGCTCTCGACCGTGCGCGGCGCGGACCGCATCGTCGTCATGGACCACGGCCGCGTCGTCGAGGTCGGCACGCACGACGAGCTCGTCGCGGCCGGCGGCGCCTACGCGACGATGCACGCGACGCCGGTTGCCTGAGCGCACGTAGCACCTGCGGCCCTCGGCTCAGCGGTAGATCTCGCGGCGGTGACCGACGGCGACGACGAGGACGAGCAGGACGCCGTCGTGGACCTCGTAGACGATGCGGAAGTCCCCCGTGCGCACCCGCCACAGGTCGCCCTCACCGACGAGCTTCTTCGCCCCGGCCGGACGCGGGGTCTCTGCGAGGAGCTCGACCGCGGCCTGGACACGCCGGCGAGCCTGCGGGTCGAGCTTGCGCAACTGACGTACGGCTGCGGGCGCGACCTCGATGCGGTAGCTCACGCGAGCCCGAGGTCGACCTTGACCTGGTCCCACGGGACCGCGCCGCCGGCCTCGTTCAGCTCCGCGCGTGCGGTCTGCGCCGCGCGCAGATCAGCGAGATCCTCCGCCGCCTCGAGCAGCCGCTCCAGGTCGTCGGCGTCGATCACGGCGGCTACGCGCCGACCCCGACGTGTCAGGAATACCGGGTCGTGACCGACACGGGCCTCGTCGACCACGTCCGCCAAGCGCGCCCGCGCCTCTGTCACCGTCAGCTCGCTCATGCAACGATCGTAGCGGGAAGCGCGCCTTTGTACGTCCCCGCGGGAAATACCAGAAACGACCTACATCAAGCCGTTTCGCCCTGAGACCTGTTCGGGCTTGCTCGTCACCCCACATGCGCGACGTCGCACCGCTGCTCGAGTGCTCGGCGCCGATCTCCGAGGCCATGCGCGCGGCTGGTCCTCGCAGGCTCACGTCCGGAGCGTGTCGACGATCGCTCCGGAGACTGCGGCGAGCTGGACCGCGGGAGCCAGTGCGACGAGTGCGACGGTCGTGAGCGCGACGGGCTGCAGCACGAACCATGCGTCCCCGCCGGCCCACTCCACGACGTCGAGCACGTGCACGGTGAGGACGCCGACCGACGTCGCGCACGCAACGGGCAGCAGGACCGTGAACGCGTTCTGGACGAACAGCATGAGCGTGACGTCGCCCCAGCGCGCCCCGGCCGCGCGATAGATGCCTGTCTCTGTCCGAGTGCCCAGGGCGACGAGGAAGATCACGACGAGCGCCGCGCCGGTGACGACCGCCCACGACCAGCTGCCCCACCCCCCGACGAGGGCTGCGGCCGGATCGGCGGTCAGCGCGTCCGCCCGCGCATAGGGCACTACCTGCGGCCGGACGTCAGGGAAAGCGGCGGCGACGAGTGCACCCGCCGACGGGGCCGCTCCGGGCACCATCCGCAGCCAGCACTCCGAGGCCGGCTCGAGGGGCGGGACGACACGTACCATGCTCGCCTGAACCGTGCGTTGTGCGACGACGTCCGGGACGGCGTGCTCGACCCGGTGGCGAGTCCCCGCGACCTCGACGACCGCGCCGACGTCGAGACCCGTTGTCGCGGCGAGGTCCGACCCGACGAAGAATCCCCCCGCCGCAGATGCTGTCGGCCACCACACACGCAGCGCTCCCCAGGTGAGATCGGTGACAGGCACAGGCACGTCAGACGGGAGCCAGCGCGCGTCGAGCGCGGTGTTCTCGCCGTAGCCCGCGCCCGAGCTCACGACGACAGGGGCGTCGTCGAGCCGCTCGCACGCCAACGGGTCTACGGTCTCGTCCTCGGCGACGGTGACCACGAAGACGTTGATCCCTGCTGCCTCCTGGCTCTCTGCCGTCCGCTGGGCCGCCCTCAGGTCGAGCACCCCCGTGACGAGCACCGCAGCCACGAGCAGACCGACGACGAGACCGAGGACACCGTGGGCGACACCCAGGCGACGCCATCCCTCCTCGACCAGCTCGCCGGTCCGCCATCCGTCTCCCCTCACGATGCCTCCCCCCACGGAACCAGGCGACCGTCGACCAAGAGCAGGCAGACGTCCGCAGCGGCGGCGACGCGCCGGTCGTGCGTCGTCACGACCAGCGCGGAGTCCGGGAAGCCGCGCATCAGGACGTCGACCACGTGGTCGGTCGTGGCGCGGTCGAGATTGGCCGTCGGCTCGTCCGCGAGGACGACGAGCGGCTCGGCCAGTGCGGCACGAGCGAGCGCCACTCGTTGAGACTCGCCCCCCGAGAGCGCTCGCTGCTTCCGATCGGCGAGGTGTCCGACGCCGAACTGGCTCAGCACGTCGCGCGCGTGCCGCTCCGCGTCCCCGCGCGCCATCCCGCGCGCGAGGGCCGTGATCGCAACGTTCTCCACCGCAGTGCGCCGCCCGAGGAGGTGCATCGACTGGAAGACCCAGGAGACCCGGGGACGTTCGCCGACATCGTCGCCGCGGATCTCAACCCTGCCCGCGGCCGGCGTCAGCAGCCCGCCGAGCAGTCCCAGCAACGTGCTCTTGCCCGTGCCGGAGGGCGCCATGATCGCCACGCTCGCACCTCGTCGGACACTGAGGTCGAGACCGTCGAGCAGGACCGGGCCGCTCCCGTAGGCGAATCGCAGGCCCGTCGCCGTCAGGGACACTCGGTCGCCTCTCCTGCTGGGGGAGCGTCGACGAGCACCCGGCGTCCCTCGAGCCGGATCGTGCTCGGGCCGTCGTCGACCTCGACCGCACCGGACGCTGTCGTCCCCAGGATCGTGACGCGCTCGACCGCGACGTCCCCGGAGGACGTCTCCACCCACAAGCACGCAAGACCGTCCGTGGGCGCGGGAACGAGGGCCGCCGGCGGTACCACGAGCGCGGACACCGGCTCCGCCAACCGAAGCCGTCCCTCGATCCGCTGTGCTCCGCCGGCTCCGGAGCGCATCCCCTCCTCGACGTCCGTCGACTCCGGCGCCGCAGCGTTGGCGCTCGAGGCGGTGGCCCGAGCGGGGTCGACCATGACCATCCTCTCCAGCATGTCCGGGTCGCGTGTCGACCAGGTAGCGCCGTCGAAGTCCACGGGGACCGCCGTTCCCGCGACGACCAGCTCATACGAACCCGGTTCCGGCACGGGCGACGTCGTGACCGTGAAGGAGGCCACTCGACCGGCGCTGCGGAGCAGAGGCTCACCCACGGCCGGGACCGGCGCGCCGCTGCGCACGTCGACTGCGGCGACCCTCACGGGCTCGGGAAGCCACACGAACCACGTCGGCTCGACAGTCCCCGTCACCGCGCGGCCCACGGACCGCTGCCATCTCGAGACCGCGTCGCGTGTTTCGCGGTCGAAGACGCCGTCCCCCGTCCCCGCCAGGAATCCTCGCCGGACGAGGTAGTCCTGCAGCGTACGGACGTCGTCGCCGCGCGAGCCGAGCGCGAGCGATCGGTACAGCGGTGCCGACGCGACGAGCGCATGGACCGCCGCACCGTCGATCCGGAGCACGACGTCCCCGTCCTCGAGCTGCACGCCGCTCGTCACCTCGACGGACGTCACCAGCCCCGTCCCACCCGCGGAGAGCACGGACCGAGGCGCAAGAACAAGGACGTCCGCCGTCGCGACGCGGCCCCGATCCGACGCGTGGGACTCGACGGTCACGAACGACGGGGGCGCTGCGGGCCGCACGCTCGCGGGGACGGGTCTGCCGACGACCGCTGTGACCACCGCTGCGCCGGCACAGGCGAGCGTGACGAGCCCGACGATCCCGACCGCGAGCCCGCTCCTCATCGCGCGACCGTCAGCGCGGTCATCGCTCCCCGATCCCCTCGGGAAAGACCAGCCGGTGCTCCTCGAGACACCACAGTCCCTCCGCTCCGCCGTCGTCGGTCTGCTCCATGATCGCGGCCACGATGTTCTCCTCCGAGCTCGCCCGCGTCACCCCGGTCACCCCGATCTCAGCAAGGCACGAGATCAGCGCGTCGAACTCGGCATCGCGCTCCGCTCCTGTAGGTGCCATCTCCTGCACGTACGCGGCATAGACACCACCGACGTGCTCGTCGAAGCAGAGATCGAACACCGACTCCGCGGCCGCCGAACCCTGCTCCGACTCCGGCACGTCAAGACCGAAGGTCAGCGTGATCCCGTCCCCCCCTGCCTGCAGGTCCGTCGTCTGATAACCCTGTTGCTGGACGCAGCGCGCAGTCGCTTCCACGGCGCTCCGGTACTCGGCGCCGGTCACCGTTCCGTCCGCCAGTATCCTCTGCGGGCCTGAGTCCCCACCTTGCGCGTCGTCAGGAGTGCTGCCGCAACCCGCGCCGACAAGGACGAGCAGGCTCGCCAGCGCGGCGAGCCTGCTCCCGACACGATTGCTCAGCACGTGATAGAACGCGTCGAGCCGTAGAACTGGTGGGAGTTCGCGGCGGTGTCCCGCCCGTATCCGTGACCGCGCCAGACGTCGGTCCCGTGGCCGTTGCAGCTCGCGCTCGCGGTCACCGAGAGCGAGAGCGTTCCACCGCTCGACTGCTGGGACTTCGGGTAGGACGTGTAGACGACACCGACCTTCTCCTGAACGTATCCCTCGACGAGCGCCGCGACGGGGCCGTTGAAGTTGTTGCAGGTCACGCGCGAGACGGAGTAGGTACGCACCGAGTCAGACGTGGGAGTACCCACGGTCAACGTGCAGTTCGGGCTCAGGGCAGCCTGAGCAGGCGTTGCGAGGGCCAGGCTGGCGATCGCCAGACAGATCGCCAGACCCGCACCGAGACTTCTTGACCGTAGCGACATTGCTCCACCTCAAGATCTTGCCCCCCCCCTATGGGGTGCATCGCCGGAAAAGTAGCAGTCACGACATAGGGTTGCAAGAGTTCTCTCTACTTGTCAGTGCGGTTCTTGCGCTGGAGTCGCAACTCACCCAGCCGATCAGGCCCACGACGTCTCACCCCGACCCCTTCGCCTCACATCCGCGAGATTTGATCGCCGAATGCGAAGACGAGGACCCGAACGGCCAGCACCGTGCCGACGAAGCCGAGCGCTGCGCCGAGGACGGCGAAGAGGCGCAGGCCCTCGGCGAGCACGGGGCCGCTGTCGGCCGATACCAGCACGACGGCCGCGACGACCGCGGCGGCCGCGATGACCGTGGAGACGACTTGCTGCACCAGGCCCGCGACGAACGCGCGGTCCTCCGGGTGCGCGAACGACCGGACGTTGACGGTGAGCCGGCCGGCCTCGACGTCGCTCGTGATCTTCGCGAGGCGTCGCGGCAGCCGTTCGAGCTCGGGGGCGAGGCCGAGGAAGAGGCTCGTCGCGCGGTGGCGCAGGTTCTCCGTGGTCACGACGCGCCGCACGAGCGGCTGCGCGGTCTCACGCGCCGAGGCAACGAGGTCGAACGTCGGGTCGAGCAGGCGCAGCGTGCCCTCGAGCGACGTGAAGGTCCGGAACGCCGCAGCGACCTGCGGCGGGACGGCGAGGCCGGCGTCGGTGACGAGCCGGAACAGCGCCGTGAACATCGCGCCGCTCGCTCCCGCGCCCCGGAACCGGACGATCACCTGCCCGACGGCGCGCTCCAGCCTGCGCACCTCGAGGTCCCGCGGGGCGTCGAGCAGCTCCAGGAGGGCGTCCGTCGCCGCTACCGCGTCGTCGGCGTCGACGGCGAGCAGCACCGCCGCGAGCGCCAGCCGCTCGGGCTCGCCGAGCCGGCCGACCGACCCCATGTCGAGCAGGCCGAGGTGGCCGCCGTCGGTCACGAGGACGTTGCCCGGGTGCAGGTCGGCGTGGAACGTCCCCGCCACGAGCACCTGCTCGAGCGTCGCGGCGAGGAGCCCGGACGCGAGGGCCGACCGCGTCGCCGCGTCGAGCCCCGCAAGGAGGTCGGCGGCCCGACCGACCGGGACGCCGTCGAGCCGCTCCATGACGAGCAGCGTCGGCCGGGAGAGCTCGGGGTAGACCTCGGGCACGAGGACCCCGGAGCTCCCGGTGCCCGCGAGCGCCGCGCGCAGCGCGACCGTGTTCTCCAGCTCGACCGAGTAGTCGAGCTCCTCGCGCAGCGACGCGGCGAAGCCGTCGGCGAGGTCGACGACCCCGAGCGAGCGGCCCCACGCCGTGTCGCGCTCGATGCGGCGTGCGAGGCGACCGAGGATCGCCAGGTCGGTCTCCACCTGGGTCCGCGCCCCGGGCCGCTGGACCTTGACGACGACGTCGCGCCCGTCGAGCAGGCGCGCCGCGTGGACCTGGCCCACCGACGCCGACGCGAGCGGCTCCGCGGAGAACTCGACGAACGCCTCGTCGATCGGGCGCCCGAGCGCCTCGGTCACGGCGGCCTCGACCTGCAGCCAAGGCGCCGGGGGGACGTCGCTCTGGAGCGTCGAGAGCGTGTCGGCGAACGTCCCGGGCAGCAGGTCGCGGCGCGTGGACAGCACCTGGCCGAACTTCACGAACGTCACGCCCGCGTCGCTCAGTGCGTCGCGCAGCGCCGCGGCCTGGCGGCGCTGGTCGGTACGCGAGAGCCGCGACCCGTCGGGCTGGCGCGCCCCGCGCGAGAGCGCGCCGCCGAGCCCGTGCCGGACGCCGATCGCGAGGATCTGCGCGTAGCGCCGCGTCTCCCGGCGCCCCTGGCGCATCCCTCGGAACGCGCGCCACGGTCCCGGGACGGTGCCCGTCGGCACGAGCAGCTCGAGCACGAGCAGGACGCACAGCCCCAGCACGAACGACCACGCGAACGCGAGGGCGACCGCCACGAGCGCGACGCCGGGGCTCACGGTGAGCGTGCCGTCGGCGCGCGACCAGCCGGCGTCGCGCAGGCCGCTCGTCAGCGCCCACGAGGCGAACGAGAGCATGACCAACGACACGACCCCCGACCGGATCCAGCCGACGGGTGCACCCATGACGCGCCGCGCCGTCGCGGCCAGGAGCGCCAGCATCACGACGGTGAAGACGAACGCGACGAGACCGCCGAGAAGACCGGAGACGACCTGCATAGCCCTCACTCTTCCCGACGTGCGGCGGTCCGCCGCACCGGCACGCCGTGCCGCCCGCAGGCGGCGCGCCCCCCGATGCCCGGGCGACGCGCAGGCGACGGCGCCCCGACGGCGCGGCATGATGGGAGTCCCCCACCAGGTCGGAGCCACGATGACGAACGTCGACCTTCTCACCGACGCGCACCTCACCAGCGCCCGCAACGCACAGAACGGCCGCAGCGCCGAGGTCGTGCTGCACGACGGCCCGCTGCGTCAGACGATCCTCGCGCTGCGCGCGGGCGTCGAGCTGGGCGAGCACAACTCCCCGCCCGCGGCCTCCATCCAGGTGCTCCGCGGGCGCGTGCGCGTCACAGCCCTGGGCGAGGGCGACGTCGAGCTCGGCGCGGGTGAGCTGCGCGTGCTGACGCACGAGCGGCACGCCGTGAGCGCGCTCGAGGACTCCGCGTTCCTGCTCACGACGGTGACGAGCATCCCGAACGCCTGAGCAGCGGCGGTGCACGGCCCCGCTGCCCGCCGAACCCCGGATCTCGGGTCACCGCGGTCCGGTCGTGCCCGGCGACCCCGGGTTCGACGCCGGTGGCGGGCCGCGTCGGCGTCCGGGCGCTCGACGGTCAGCGGCGCACGGCCCACGCCGCGAGCGCCAGCGCGACGACGTCCTCGGCGACCGCGCCCGGCCAGTCGGGGCGCTTGTCGACGGCGAGTCCCCGCCAGGCCGCGCCGCCCCACGTCCCGGCGGCCGAGCCGGCGATGCCCGCCAGCGCAGCAGTGACCACCGCGGGTCGGGCCGCGCCGCGTCGTCGGGCCAGGAGCACGCCGCCGACGGCGCCGCTCGCCAGGCGGAACACCGGGCCGGGCGGGGCGAGGCGACTGGGCGTCGCAGGCAGCTTGTCGCCGACGATCTCGCCGACGACCGCGGCGACGGCGACGACCCGTCCGACGCGGACGGAGCCCGCCCGCTGTGGACCGGTGCCCGCCTGCTCCGGGCCGGTGCCCTCGGCGCGACCCCCGAGCACCGGGGCCGCCACGCCGAGCGTGCTGCGCGAGCCGGCCGCAGCCCCGAGCGCCAGGGCCCGGACGACGAGCGACGACGGGCTGGTCGACCCCGGACGGGGACGGGTCGCCGCGTGGGTGCTTCCGGACATGCGGACCTCCTCAGGGCCAGACGGGCGACGGCCACGGAGGACGACGCCGCGATCCGACCGTAGCCGTGCGCGGCGAGGCCCACACGTCCTGCGGGGCCGGTCCCGCTAGCCTGGGCCCGGCCCGGACCCACCCTGAGCGAGGTCGCCCGCGCGGCCGGCGTCTCGCTCGCGACCGCCTCGCGCGCCATCAACGGGAGCGCGACCCGCACGGTGCGCCCCGACCTGCGGGAGGAGGTCCTCGCTGCAACCGACGAGCCCGCCGCCGCAGCGCTCGACGACAACCGGCGCGCGATCGAGGAGGCGGCGACCGTGGGCACGCGCGACCTCGTGCTCGTGGTCGGCGGGCTCCCCGCGAACAACACTCCCGGGCAGGGACCGCGGCCCGGAGCCGGCCCGGCAGACCGCGACATCGTCACCGCGCGCGGACGTGTGGCCGACCGCCTCGGGCCACCGTTCGGCCCCTCGACGGTCGGGGTCATGGTCGACACCTACCACGTGTGGCGGGACCCGGACCTGCGCGCGACGTCGTCGCGACCGTCGCCGACCGCTACGCCCGGCACGTGCTCCCCCACCTGTAGCACCCCTCGAGGCCCCTCCCGCCTCCCCACATCCGGACCCTTGACGCCCGGCACGAGCAGGTGCATGATCGGAAGCAAGCGATACCCCTATGGGGTATGCAACGGAGAGACGGAGGCACGGTGGACGACCACGCGCAGCACCCGAGCGGCCACGAGCACGGCCACGGCCCTGAGCAGCACCACGGCGCGGCGACGACGCACGCGGAGGCCGCGACCGCCGTCGGGCACGAGCACGACCAGCACGCCGGTCGCGACCACGGCGGGCACGGCGACCATGTGGCCCAGTTCCGGCGGCTGTTCTGGCTCATGCTGGTGCTCGCGGTCCCGACGGTCGCGCTCAGCCCGATGTTCGCGATGCTCCTCGGGTACGACCTTCCCGACGCCGCGTGGGTGCCGTGGGTCTCGCCTGTCCTCGGGTCGGTGATCTTCCTGTGGGGCGGTCGCCCGTTCCTCACCGGGGCGGTGAGCGAGCTGCGCGACCGCAAGCCCGGAATGATGACGCTCATCTCGCTCGCGATCTCGGTCGCCTTCGTGTCCTCGCTCGGCGCGAGCCTCGGTCTCCTCGCGCACGACCTCGACGTGTGGTGGGAGCTGGCGCTCCTCGTCGTGATCATGCTGCTGGGTCACTGGCTCGAGATGCGCTCGCTCGCCCAGACCGCGTCCGCGCTCGACTCCCTCGCCGCGCTCCTGCCCGACGAGGCCGAGCGGGTGGCCGAGGACGGGTCCGTCACGACCGTCTCCCCCACCGAGCTGGGCGTCGGAGACCTCGTGATCGTGCGCCCGGGCGGGCGTGTGCCCGCCGACGGCGAGGTCGCCGACGGGTCCGCCGACGTCGACGAATCCATGATCACGGGCGAGTCACGGCCAGTCCGCCGCGGTGTCGGCGACCCGGTGGTCGCCGGGACCGTCGCGACCGACGACGCGCTGCGCGTGCGCATCACGGCCGTCGGCGAGGACACGGCGCTCGCCGGGATCCGGCGGCTCGTCGCGGACGCGCAGTCGTCGTCCACGAAGACCCAGCGCCTCGCGGACCGTGCCGCGGGCTGGCTGTTCTGGTACGCCCTCGGTGCCGCGGCGATCACGATCGCCCTGTGGCTCGTGTTCGGGACACCCGAGCAGGCGCTCGTCCGAGCGATCACCGTCCTCGTCATCGCCTGCCCCCACGCGCTGGGCCTCGCGATCCCGCTCGTCGTCTCGATCTCGACCGAGCGCGCCGCGAAGGCCGGTGTGCTCGTCAAGGACCGCCTGGCGCTCGAGCGCATGCGCACGGTGGACACCGTGCTCTTCGACAAGACCGGGACGCTGACGAAGGGCGAGCCCGTCGTCGCGCACCTCGCGACCTCCGGCTCGTCCTCCGAGGCCGAGCTGCTCGCGCTCGCAGCGGCCGCCGAGGCGGACAGCCAGCACCCGCTGGCCAAGGCGGTCGTGGCGCGAGCCGCCGACGACGGCGTCGAGGTCCCGCGCGCCACGGACTTCCGGTCGCTCACGGCGGTCGGCGTCGAGGCGACGGTTCCCGGCCCGGGCGGCGAGCGCCGCGTCGCGGTCGGCGGCCCCGCGCTGCTCCGCGACCACGGTCTCGAGCCCCTGCCCGACGCCGCGGCCTGGGAGCGCGACGGCGCGACGGTCCTCCACGTCGTCGTCTCGGACCCCCGCCCCACTGCCGAGGGAGAACCGTGGTCCGCCGAGATAGAAACCTGGTCTGCCGAAGTAGTACGCCAGTCCGGCGAGGGAGTACGCCAGTCCGGCGAGGGAGCATCGCAGCCCGGTCGGGTCGTCGGGGCGTTCGCCCTCGCGGACGAGATCCGTCCCGAGTCGCGCGAGGCCGTCGACGCGCTGCACCGGCGCGGCATCCAGGTCGTCATGATCACGGGCGACGCCGAGCCGGTGGCCCGGGCGGTCGGGCGCGAGCTCGGCATCGACCAGGTCTTCGCGGGCGTGCGCCCGGAGGACAAGGACGCCAAGGTCGCCGGGCTGCAGCAGGACGGCCGCGTCGTCGCGATGGTCGGAGACGGCGTCAACGACGCCCCCGCGCTCGCGCAGGCGGACGTCGGCATCGCGATCGGCGCCGGCACGGACGTCGCGATCGCGTCGGCCGGGGTCATCCTCGCGAGCTCGGACCCGCGCGCCGTGCTGTCGATCGTCGAGCTGTCGCACGCGTCGTACCGCAAGATGCAGCAGAACCTGTGGTGGGCCGCGGGGTACAACATCGCGGCGGTCCCGCTCGCGGCGGGCGTGCTCGCCCCGGTCGGGTTCGTCCTGCCGATGGCCGTGGGGGCGGTCCTCATGTCGGTCTCGACCGTCGTCGTCGCGCTCAACGCGCAGCTCCTGCGCCGCACCGACCTCGACCCGGCACACCTCGCCGCTCGCTGACCACTCCCCGCCTCTCACGCCGAACACGACATGAGTGTCGTTCTGAGCTCCATGACGACACTCATGGCGTGCTCGACCGCGAGGAACCTCGTGCTCGCTGCGAGACTTGGCGGGTGACCACGCCGACCCCCGCCGACCGGCCCGTCGCAGGCGTCCTGCTCACGCCTGGGGCTGGGGCGAGCCAAGACCACCGCACGCTCGTCGCGCTCGAGGACGCGCTCGCCGCGCTCGACCCGCCCGTGCCGGTGCGCCGTGTCGACTTCCCCTACCGGACCGCGGGCAAACGGATGCCGGACCGACCGCCGGTCGCGATCGCGCACGTGCGAGCCGAGACCGAGGCGTTCGCCGCCGAGCTCGGCACGACGACCGACCGGATCGTGCTCGGCGGGCGCTCGTACGGCGGACGCATGTGCTCGATGGCCGTCGCCGAGGGGCTCCCCGCCGCTGGCCTCGCGCTCGTGAGCTACCCCCTGCACCCGCCCGGCAAGCCCGAACGCCTGCGCACCGAGCACTTCCCGCAGCTCGACCTCCCGGTCCTGTTCGTCTCCGGGCGGACCGACCCGTTCGCGACGCCCGATGAGCTCACCGAGCACACCGCCGCGATTCCCGGCCCGGTCACGCGCGTCGAGCTGCCCGGCGCGCACGACCTCAAGGGGCAGGACGCCGCGGTGTGCGACGCCGTCGCCGCGTGGCTCGCGACGGTCGCCGCCTGACGATCGCCGCCTGACCTCGACGAGTCCGCTCACCGCCGACGCACGCGCAGCACCGCCGCGTCGACGCGTGGTGGGGGCAGGAACGCCGCGCGCGGCACCGGGCGTCCGACGTCGACGGCCCAGCGCCGCGCCGCGCGCCCCGCGACGCCCGCTCCCGCGACGATCCGCCGCGCCGCCTGCCGCTGCACGACGACGTCCGCCGCCACGAGCGCGGACCCGCGGGCGAGCAGGCGCGCGAGGAGGGCGGACGTGAGCCCGAAGGGCGGGTTCGCGACCACGCGGAACGGCCGCCGCGGGAGGCGGAGCGCGGCGAGGTCGACCTCGAGGACCGTCACGTCGGCGTCGGCGAACCGCTCGCGCAGCGCGCGAGCACGCCCGGCGTGCAGCTCGACCGCGAGGACCCGGGCCCCCGCCGCGACGAGGTGGCGCGTGAGGGCGCCGTCACCCGCGCCGAGGTCGAGCACGAGCTGCCCGGGACGCACCCCGGCGTCGTCGACCACGCGCGCGGCGTGGGTGTCAGTGAGCGGTTGCCATCCCCACTCGCGCCGCGAGCGCGGCCCTTGCACGGACCCGGCCACGACGCACCATCACCATGAACATGTCCGGCACGCTACGACGAGTCCGCCGGCGCCGTCGACCGAATTGTCCGGCGCCCGGCAGGGCTTTCCGCGTGCGCGCCCCGACTGCGTACGATGTGCCGCGGACGACGACCCGTCGCCCCGACGACCCGGAGGTATGGATGCGCGCAGCGGCCGGAATGCTCGCCGTCGGGTCCCTGGGGGTCCTGGCCGCCGCGATCGTCGCGACGCCCGCCGTGGCCGCGGAGGGCGACAGGGGCGGCGATCTCACCGTGACGTCCGACAGCGTCTCGTTCGACGCGAGCCGGCTGGCCGGCGACGGCGGCTGGCTCGCGTACGTCGTGACCCAGCCCGACGGCTCGCACGCGCGCAGCCTGGGCGACGGGTACTCGCGCGACGACGCGGCCGACGGCGTCCTGGAGTTCGACGTCCCCACCCGCGGCCCGTACGCCGACGGGTACTGCATCACGTGGGCCATGATCACGGGGATCCACGACCAGTTCGCAGGCTGGGACGGCGACGGGGCCGTCTGCACGACGACGGCGGCCGCCCCGAGCCCGACGACCCCTCCGGCCCCGGCCCCGGCCCCGACGAGCCCGCCCGCGACGACCGACGCGGCGCCCGCGGCCGACGTCGCGGCGCCGGCCGCGGAGCAACCCGCCCAGTCGGTGGTGGTCGAGCCGCCCGCCGAGGAGCCCGCACCGTCGCCAAAGCCGACCGTGGAACCGATCACCGAGGCCCCCGTCGAGCCCACCCCGACCACCGAGCCCCCCACGGCGAGCCCGGAGCCCTCGCGCACGCCGCTCGTCTCCGCCGCCGAGCGCATGGCCCCGCCACCGCCCGCCGCCCCCGGGTTCCCGACCCTCGTCGTCGTCGGCGTGGGCGGCCTCGTCGCGGCCGCCGCGGGCGGAGCGATCCTGCTCGTCCGGCGCGTGGGGTAGGTAGAGAGCGTCCCGACGCAGGGTCAGCCGTGCTCGCCTGATCCGAGTCCTGCAGCGCTGCCGTAGGTGATGCGGCGTCTGCCGGCGCGCTCGGCGAAGTCGTCGAGCGCGGCGAGGATCTCCATGGCCGACCACCTGATGCCCTTGCGGTGGATCCTCGTCTCGTTGACGACGCCCGCCTGTGCGAGCGGGTCCATGTGCCGGCGGACGTTCGTCGGCCCGATGCCGAGCTCGCGGTCGAGCACCTGGGCGTTGATGACGGGCTGGCGGGTGAGCAGGTCCGCGACGTCGTAGGTCCGTGCGCCGCGACGCACGTGGAGCCGTTCGTCCCAGTTGGCGCGAATCGCGCGGACGTCCTGAACGAGCCGACGTCCGTTGTCGACGGCGCGGGTGCTGGCACGGACGAACTGGTCGACGATCGCCTCGGGGTTGCCCTGACGGTAGGCGCCGAGTGCGCTGTAGTAGTTCTCCACGTCGGCGAGGAGCCCTGCCGACAACGGCATCGTGACGTTCCGGGTGAGACCGGAGCTGTGCATCATCGCCTGCACGAGGGCGCGGCCGGTACGGCCGTTGCCATCGGTGAACGGGTGGATCGTCTCGAACTGGGCGTGCGCGATCGCCACGTGCGTCAGTGGGGCGATGCCAACCCGCTGGATGAACTCGACGAGGTCGTCGATGGCCGCGGGTACGCGCTCGTGGTGGGGAGGGATGAAGTCGGCCCCCGCCGGCGAGTGGTCAGAACCGCCGATCCAGACCTGCTCGGTGCGCCAGCGGCCAGCCTCCTCGGGGTCGTCGTGCTCCAGGAGGGCGTGGTGCATGCGCAGGATGGTGTCCGCGTCGGGCGTGTCGGACAGGGCGACCGCGGCGCGCATCGCGTCGGTGTTGGCGACGATGGTCGGCGCGTTGGACCCGTACTTTGCGGCCCCGAGCTCTGCCATGCCGATCTGGCGAGAGGATGCGGTCAGTCGTTCGATCTTGGACGAGGCGGCCGACTCGCTGCGCAGCAGGACGGTGGAGAACGGAGCGAGCTCGCCGCCCATCTCGGTGTCGAAGCGTGCGATCTCGCGTGAGGCCTCGTCGGCAGCTGCGGCGAGTGTTGCGGGCAGATCCACGAACAGGCCGGCGATCACCGGGACGACGGACGCGTCGTAGGTCCGCGCAGGGGCGCGACTGGTCTGGCCTCTTCTGGCGTATCGCCAGTCGAGCCGTTCATACGTCAGCGCAGGCCACGCCATCTGATAACTTGCCACCACACAAAGTTATCACTTAGCGGCTATCTGATGACAAGATCGCCTCGTCGTTCTCAGATCGGGGTGAGCCGACACCGGGCCCGCTCCCCGGGCGGTGCACCCCGTCCGGGCACGATGCGGGCAATGGCAAAGGCCCCTGACTGCGTTACCGCGGTCAAGGGCCTCTGGTGGAGCCGCCTGTCGGAATCGAACCGACGACCTATTCTCATCGGCTCGAAACGCGCGACCTTCACAAATACCCAGGAATGGCGAAACGACGCCGACTTGACTTCCACCGTGCTCCTATGCTTGCCAGTGCCCCCGGCGATCAACGGACAACTCGAACACCTACGCGGCTCCGCCCTCGGCTTCCGGAACCTGACCCACTACATCGCCCGCTCGCTCCTCGAGGCCGGCGGCTTCAGAGCACACCTATGTGATGTCTCAGGTCATCGTGGACGAACGTGTCTCAGGACATCGTTGACGTTGGCATGTCTCAGGACTTCGTGGACTGTTGAGTCTCGGTCGGGCCGTGCCAGCCGCGGCGCTGGGTCGGCTTGTCATAGTTCGCGATCGTCGTCCCGGACTGGTCGGTGATGGTCACGGTCGCGGCGTCCCAGGTGATCGTGACCTGTTCGCCGTGGCGCTTGTAACCGGCGTAGAACTTGCTGGCGAGGACTCCGACGTAGCCGCCCTTGGAGACGGTGCGCCGGGCTGTGCCGGTGATGCCGGCCGAGGGGTTCTGGCCGGTGGTCTTCATCGGCGTGCCCCGACGTGCGCTGCGTGGCCCGTAGTACATCCCGGTGGTCGCGGGGCGCGGGTAGTCGATGATGTGCTCGCCACCTGCGGTGAAGATCTCCACGGTGGTCTCGTTCCAGATGACGTGCACCTGCTGCCCGGCGCGGCTGGTCGCGACGTAGAACAGGCAGCTGAGCGCCTTGATCTGCCCGTTCTGCTTGACCTTGAGCGTCGCGTTTCCCTCGGCCTGGTGTAGGGCGAGCGGAGCCCTGCTGCGGGTCGGTGGCTCGCTCGGATGCGTCGGGGCGTTCGTCGCGGGTGCGGCCACCGAGGGCGGGATCGACGGCATGCGCGGCTCGGCCACCGGCTCGGGCGCGAGCGGGGTGGCGGCCCACGCCTCGGCCGGGGTTCGCCCGTCGAGCGCCTGGTGGGCGCGCTCGTGGTTGTAGTACTGGTCGAACTCGTCGACCAGGGCCTGCAGCGCGGCGATCGTCTTCGCCGGTGGTCTGGCGTTGAGCCATTTCTGCAGCGTCTGGTGGAACCGTTCGTTCTTGCCCTGCGTGGTGGGCCGGTCCGGCTTGCCCGTGATCGGCTTGACCCCGAGGCCGGTCAGGTAGTCGACGAGCTTGCCGGTGAACCCGCGGCGGGTGGGGTTGAACGCCAGCCCGTTGTCCGACAGCAGCCGCTGTGGCACGCCCCAGCGTCGGATCGCCGTCGAGACGACCTGCACGGCCGCCTTGGCCGTCTCGCCGTCCGCGACCAACGTCGCCACGGCCATGCGTGAGTGGTCGTCGATGACCTGATGGATCGCGACCGGTGTGCCGTCCGCGAGGGACCACGTGAACGCGTCGATCTGCCAGCAGCAGTTCGGCGCCGGGTAGACGAACCTGCGGTTCGCCGCCCGCGGCCGCTTGCGCGGCTCGGGCCTCGAGACCCCCGCGGCGGCGAACGCCCGGGCCAGGGTCGCGCGCGACGGCGGAATCAGCCCCTGACGGAGCATCCTCGCGCGCACGGACAACGGCCCGGCATCCAGGCCCTGCTCGACCAGCCAGACCCGAACCGCCAGCGCGTGCTCGATCACGCTCTCGTCGGTGCGCGACGGGCTACGCCGCGGGCGGCGCGAACGGGGTTCCGTCGCGCCGACCGGCCCGAGCTCGCGAGCCTGGTCCCGGATCTTGTAGAACACCGCCCTGCTGATCTCGTGCCGCTCGCAGAAGCGCGTCACCGCGCCCCGCTCAGCGTCCTCAGGCCAGTTCGCGATCGCCCACCGCACGTCCGCGGGCACGTGGTTGAAGTCCATGCCCGAAGCGAACCCGGCCCGACCCGTCCACGATGTCCCGAGACCGACTGTCCACGATGTCCTGAGACAGAACCGTCAACGAAGTCCTGAGACTTCACATTCAGAGCACACCTACACCCTCAGATCGGATGAGCCACTAATTCGTCGGTCGGCGAGGTCAACGAAGAAGCGCTACGCGCATGCGCGAAATGTCAGGCGGCCACGTCGAGGCCACCCGCATCGAGCCGTGCTGGACCTTGAGACCGCCGGTTCAGCGGTGATCGATATCCTCAGTCGGGTCGGCACGAATTACCCCCGGAGGACGACCTCGCGCGGTCCGTCGCCGGAGAATCACCGGGGCGCTTCAGTACACTATTCACGGCAGTACTTCCCAGGATCTGGGTGCACACCGGGACCAGTTCGAGCTCAAGGCAACAGTTTTCCTGTGCTGTGCGGCGTGGACGAGCCGGCACGGCTCCAGCGTCCCTGGCTGTCACGACGGCAAGTACGCCTTGCCGACCTCGAGCAGCAATAGCACACTGCGAGGTAACCGGCCTGCGGGGTGAGTCAGGGTCGGTCGGGTTCAGCGCCGCACCGGCGACCACTGGGTCGTCCTCGACTTGGCGCCTGACGCGGTACCCAAGGTGGTTGGGATGGTTCAGCAGCGAGCCGTCACGTCGGGAGCGGGTGCCGCGCTGCGCGCGACGGTCGCAGCGGTGCTGTTGGCGCTGCTGAGCGCGACGGCGCTCGCGCCGCTGCCTGCGGGGGCGGAGGACGTCGCCGGGCCGGATGTCGCGGCCGCGGCCGCGGCCGCCGCGGAACCTGTCGAGGCGGTGCCCTCTGAGGTGTCTGTGCCTGAGCCGCCCGCCCCGGAGGTGGAGCCGGTCGAACCAGCAGCACCCGAACCGCCGGCTCCAGAGCAAGACCCAGCGACGCCGTCGACGCCCGAGCCGGCACCCGCGTCCGAGCCGGAACCTGCCCCGGAACCTGCTGAGGAACCAGCGCCCGAACCGCAGCCCGAGCCTGCCCCGGAGCAGGGCGAGGAACCGGCACCCGAGCCCGCCGGTACGGACGAGGCACCGGCCGACCAGGCGGCAGAGCCCGGTGACCTTCCCGTGCAGCCGTTCGACGTGGTGCCCAGCTCGGTCGTGGACGTGACGATCAACGTCGCGGGCCCCACCGCCGCGGTCGCCGGTGAGGCGTTCACCTACACGGTCACGGTGGGGAACAACGCGCTGCCCGACGCGGACGGGGCCGCGTTCACGGTCGCGATGCCGCTCGGGGCGACCGGGGTCCAGGCCACGTGCGTCGGTGCGGGCGGTGCGGGGTGCCCGGCCGCGCTGTCGGTCAGCAACACCCAGGTCGGCGGGACGGTCGGGCTGCTGCCGCACCAGGGGCTGGTGACGGTGACCATCACCGGCAACTACGCCGCACCGCCAGCGACGCTGCGCTCGTCGGTGACAGCGACGGGGACCGTGACCCAGCCGGCGACCACGACGGACTCCGACCCGTCGTCGAACACGAGCACGGTGAGCACGACGGTGGACAACACCGCGAACATCACGGTCGCCATCGCCCAGTCCTCGACCACCCTGAGTCAGGGCAACCCGAACACCTACACGGTCACGTACACGAACAACGGCCCCGCGCCCGCCAACGGTGGAAAACTGATCGCCAGCCTCCAGTGGAACCCCCCGAGCGTCTACAGCAGCGCGAACATCTCGGTGACGACGTGCACCTCCACCGGTGGTGCGACGTGCATCGCGCCCTCGACCAAGGTCCTGTACTCGACGGGCAACACCTACAACACCCCGGTCTCCGCCTTCCCGGTGGGATCCACGGTGACGGTCACCTTCACCGCCGATCCGCAGATGGACCCCAACGCCTTGTGTGGACGTTCCGGATCTAACTTCATCGCGTTCGCCGGGTTCGCGCCGCCGCCGGGTCTGCTGCCACCGACCAACTCGTCCGGGTCGGTGACCGCTAGCGCACCGGGCACACCCCCGTGCCCCACCACCGACCTCGGGATCACCAAGACCCAGGACAAGAACACGATCGCTCCGGGCTCCCCGACGACGTACACGCTGACGGCGACGAACTACGGGCCGATCGACGCGGACGGCGCCACCCTTCGCGACTCATGGTCGACCTCGGACGAGACGTTCACCACGGCGAACATCAGCGCCGTGACCTGCACCGCCAGTGGCGGGGCGGTGTGCCCCACGATCACCAACACCTCGATTCCCAGGCATACCGCCGTCGACTGGCTGATTCCCACGTTCCCGGTCGGTGGCAGCGTGGAGGTCACCTTCGTCTTCGACGTCGTGCCGTCGGGACGCGCGTGCGTGCAGACTCCGCGCACAAACCTGAGCAACACCGGCAGCATCCTCACTCCCGCGGGGATCGCCGACTCCGGCGCCGCCGGAAGGGAACTCAACAGCCAGACCGCCCCGAGTACGTACACGCCCCTGCCGCAGTGCCCGCCGACGGACGTCGCCACGACGGTGACAACGAACTCGGCCTCCATCTACCCCGGTGAGCCGCTCACGGTCACGGTCACGGTGGAGAACCGGGGCACGGCGGCAGCAGACGACGGCTCCCTCGTGTTCACCCAGAACAGGGGCGGCATCATCAACGTGACGAACTACACGCTGGTCGGCTGTACGGCGTCGGGAGGGGCCGTGTGCCCGCCCGTCCCCGGCGCCACTGAAAAAGCTTACGTCTCGACCTTTATCCGGCCCTTCGGTCCCACCGGCTCGTGGGGGCCGTTGCCAGCGGGAGCGAGCTTGGCGTTGGACTACCGCATCAACATCGTCAGCACCGTCACGGATGGTTGCGGCACCAACACCGCCCCGGCGCTGACCTACAACGCGGAGATCTACCCTCCCGCCACGGTCCTGGACTCGGTCAGCGCGAACAACCGGGCGAGCGCAACGGTGACCTCTCCGTGCGCCGACGTGTCGGTCAACAAGTCGGTCGCCCCGGCCTCGGTGCAGCGTGGAGAGCCGGTGACGTTCACCGCCCGGGTCACCAACGCCACCACCACCTCCCCGGCCACGAACGTCGCGTTCTCCGACCCGTTGCCGGTCGGGTTCATCTACGGCTCGGCGACGTGCACCCCCAGCTCGGCGGCCTCGACGTGCGGGCCGGTGGCCTACGACCCGGCGACCAGGACGGTGTCCTCGACCATCCCGACCCTCGGGATCAGTCCCGGCTTCGTGACGTTCACGATCACCGGGACGGCGAGCCCCGTCCCGGGCACGTTCCAGAACGTCGCCACCGCCGTGTCGACGCCGGGGGCGCCGGGCCGCTTCTGGGACCCGAACCTCACGTCGAACACCAGCTCGGTGTCGCTGACGGTGTTCAACACCGCCTCCCAGGTGCCCGTGACCAAGAACCTGGTCGGTCTGCCGACCGGTGGCGCACCGGCGGACCTGACGTTCACCGGGACCATCACGTGCGACTTCCAGGCGCCCGTGACGTGGTCGGCGACCGTCCCCGCCGGCGGTGCCAGCGCCACCGCCGCGCCCGTGGCGGTCTACGACGGGCAGCTCTGCTCGGTGGCGGAGGACCCGCCGCCGGACCTGCCGGACGGGTTCAACTGGGTCGGGTCGGGGGTCGTGTCCCCGGCGAGCCTGATCGTGGACGGCCCCACGGCCCAGTACCCGGTCACGGTGACGAACCGGCTGACGCCCAACGCCGTGCTGTCGCTCGCCAAGACGGTCGACAAGGCCCAGGCGATGGTCGGTGACGTCGTGACGTTCTCCTACCAGGTGACCAACGGCGGCACCGACCCGGTGAGCGACCCCGTGGTGACCGAGACCGGGTTCACCGGCACCGGGCCGTTCACCGGCCCGGTCTGTCCTGCTGGTGAGCTCGCGCCCGGGGCCAGCGTGAACTGCCCCGCCTCGCCGTACACGATCACGGCGGCCGACGTCGCCGCGGGCCTGGTCACGAACTCCGCCTATGCGACCGCGACCCCGCTGGCCGGGCCCGAGCCACGCACGGAGCCGACGGCGGTGAGCGTGCGGACCGTCGAACCGGCCTCCCTCACGCTGACGAAGACCGTCAACCCGACGTCGCTGGACACCCGCGCAGAGGCCGTGTTCGAGTTCCTCATCACCAACACCGGCGGAGTGCCGCTGACCGGCATCACGATCACCGAGACCGCGTTCACCGGGACCGGACCCATCCCCCAGGTCGTGTGCCCCGCAGCCGGTGAGACCCTCGTACCGGGCGAGTCGACCGAGTGCTTCGCCCCCTACACCCCCACCCAGGAGGACTTCGACGCCGGCCGGGTGAAGAACGTGGCCGTCGCGACGGCGACCGCGCCGGACGGGTTCGACGACCCCGTCTCGCCCGAGGCCATCACGGAGCTGACGCTCGTGCCGGACACCACCGCGACCCTGGACAAGTCGGTCTCCCCGACCGGGCCCGGCGCGGTGCGCGAGGGCCAGGAGCTGACGTTCTCGTTCGTCGTCACGAACGAGGGCACCGTCACGATGCGCGGGTTCAGCATCACCGAGACGGACTTCACGGGCTCAGGTGAGCTGTCGGCCGTGCAGTGCCCGAACGAGGCCGTCGCCCCGACCGAGCAGGTCGTGTGCACCGCGACCTACACGGTCACCGCCGCGGACGTCGAAGCCGGGTCGTTGACCAACACGGCCGTCGCGCACGGCGTCGGGCCGGACGGCGCAGAGATCACCACCGAGCCCGACACCGTCGACGTCACGGTCGAGCCGGACCCGGCGCTCAGCCTGACCAAGACGGTCGACGCGGACGCGACCGCAGCCGGGCAGGTGCTCACCTACACCTTCGAGGTCGTCAACACCGGCAACGTCACCCTGACGAGCCTGACGGTCCTCGACGACCCGTTCACCGGCACGGGCGGCGCTCCGGCGGTCACCTGCGACGCCGGCATCATCGCCCCCGCGCAGACCGTGACCTGCACGGCCGAGTACACC
This sequence comes from Cellulosimicrobium sp. BMG9.22, assembly GCF_059159975.1. NCBI lineage: Bacteria > Bacillati > Actinomycetota > Actinomycetes > Micrococcales > Promicromonosporaceae > Cellulosimicrobium > Cellulosimicrobium sp. BMG9.22. The sequence continues at coordinate 92,196 of NZ_JBZGBY010000009.1, forward strand.
GTCACCGACGCCGACATGCGCACCACCGAGATCACCAACACCGCCGTCGCCCGCGGCACCACCCCCGCCGGCACCGAGATCTCCTCCAACCCCTCCGACGCCGTCGCGGACGTCGACACCGTGGACCCGCCCGCGCTGACCATGACCAAGACCGCGGACGTCACCGAGATCACCGCCGCCGGCCAGGTCGTCACCTACACGTTCACCATCGTCAACACCGGCGGCACCACCCTGACGAACGTGCTCGTCAACGAAGGCCCCTTCACCGGGGTCGGCGGCCCACCGGGGGTGCTGTGCCCCGACGCCCAGGCCGCGTCGCTCGCCGTCGGCGCCACCCTGATCTGCACCAGCCAGTACACCGTCACCCAGGCCGACATCGACTCCGGTGACCTGGTGAACACCGCCACCGCCACCGCCTCGCCCCCGCCCGGCGACACCCCACCGGCCCCGGCGATCGACTCCATCGTCATCCCGGCGACGTTCGCGCCCGAGCTGACGATCGTCAAGGAGGCCGACACCGAGACGTACGCCCTCGGCGACGAGCTGACCTACACCTTCACCATCACGAACACCGGCAACGTCACCCTCGACGACATCGCCGCCGTCGAGGCCGGGTTCACCGGCACCGAACCGGTGGCCGTCACGTGCCCCGACACCGAGCCGCTGGTACCCGGGGACTTCACGACGTGCACGGGCACGTTCACCGTCACCCAGGCCGAGGTCGACGCCGGGGAGATCGTCAACGCCGCGCTCGCCGTGGGCGTCCCGCCGTTCGGCGGACCGACCCAGTCCCTGCTCGACGACGTCACCAGCACCGCCGACCAGGCCCCCGGGATCGAGCTCGTCAAGACGGCCGAACCCGCCACGGTCACGGCCGCCGGACAGCAGGTCGTCTACACCTTCACGATCACCAACACCGGCAACGTGACGCTCACCGCACCGGCCGTCGTGGAAGGCGACTTCACCGGCACCGGACCCGCACCGACCCCCGTCTGCCCGCCCGGCCCCATCGCACCGGCCGAGCAGGTCGAGTGCACCGCGACCTACACGCTCACCCAGGCCGACATCGACACCGGGACCGTCGAGAACACCGCGACCGCCACTGCGACCGACCCCGACGGGGAGACCGGCACCTCGAACCCGAGCACCGCCACCGTCACCGCGCAGGCCGTCGCCGGGCTGACCCTGCTCAAGACCGTCACCCCGGTCGACGACACCACGGTCGCCGGCGACGAGGTCACCTGGTCCTTCCAGGTCACCAACACCGGCGCCCTCACCCTGACCGACGTCGCCGTCGTCGAGCAGGCCTTCACCGGCACCGGACCCCAGCCCGAGCCGACCTGCCCGAGCACGACGCTGGCGCCCGCGCAGGCCATCACCTGCACCGCGCCGTACACGCTGACGCAGGCCGACCTGGACGCCGAGGAGGTCACCAACACCGCGACCGCGACCGGCACCCCACAGACCGGTGACCCCGTCGAGTCCGACCCGTCCACCGCCGTCCTGACCCGCACCCCGACCCCGGCCGTCGCACTGCTCAAGACCGCGGACCCGACCGTCGCCGAGGTCGCCGGCACGGTGGTGACCTACACCTACGCGGTGACCAACACCGGCAACGTGTCGCTGTCCGCCCTGGACATCACCGAGACCGAGTTCACCGGCACCGGCACCGCGCCCGCACCCACCTGCCCCGCCGTGATGCTCCAGCCCGGCGAGTCCGCGGACTGCACCGCGACCTACACGGTCACCGGCAGCGACCTGCCCATGACCGAGGTCGTCAACACCGCCGTCGCGTCCGGCACCTCCGGGCTGCCCGCACCGGCGACCACGCTCGCGTTCGCGCCGTCGGGCCCGACGACGCAGACGCTCACCGCCCAGCCGTCACCGTTCGCCGCGGTGCCGCTGCTGGCCGTCGCCGCCCAGGTACAGACCGTCACCTCCGAGGCCTCCACCGCCGTCGTCACGATGCCCGGCGCCCAGCCCGGACCCGCACCCGCACCCGACCCCGACCCCGACCCCGACCCCGACCCGACCGCCACACCGGGACCCGTCGATCCGGGCGGACCCGACCGCGACACCTGGGGCGGGCCAGCCGACGTCGCGACGACCGGCACCGACGTGGGGCCGCTGCTGTGGCTCGTGGTGGTGCTCGCCCTGGCCGGTGTGCTCGCCGTGGTGGTCTCACGACGGCCGACCGTGCGCCCCAGGCGCTTCGACTGACGATGAGGTGGCCGCTTGCCGTGAACCGGCGGACCGCTAGCCTGATCGTTGAACGCTGCGATCCGAGAACCGGCCGACGTGCCGGCCTCGACGCGACCGGGGCGCGTTCTGCCGCCGGCCAGTACACCCGCCGGATTGCGAGCGACGAGGTCGAGCAGATGGCCGTTCTCCCCAGCCCACGCAAGTTCGTCTCGGCCGTGCTCGCCCTCGCGTTGGCGTTGGCGGGTCTGGTGGTCGCTGCCGTCCCCGTGACCGCCGCGCCGACAGGACAGGGCTGCAACTACTCGACCCTCGCGACCGACGAGGATCTACCGCTGTGCTGGCTGGACATGAGCGCGTACGACGAGTCGCTGGCGGGCAGTGCTGCGGGCCAGGAGATGGTCATGTCCTTCCGCAACAGCGGCTACACCCTGAGCTACACGCTGACGAGAACTGGTCGCCCGTTCGCGCCGTCGCCGCTGCCGGTCGTCACCGACACCTTCCTCGGCGGCCCCTCGTCCATTGCCCGCAGTGTTGCCGGACTGCCGGGTCTGTACCAGGTGGGTGAAGCCGTCGACCAGGCGGCCACGAGCACCATCACCATGTCGAACATCGTCATGCGCGACGCCAACGGATCCCCGGTGACCCGGTACTCCCTCGTCGCGGCCGACGCGGAGACCACCACGACCGGCGAGAGCAACACGTGGACGTCGGACAAGCCGATGCGTACGCAGATGCTGCCGCGCAACGCATGCTCGGACTTCCAGGGCGTAGGCACCACGACGGTCACGTGCTCGGGCAGCGACGCGGACGTTCGCTACGGCGCCCCGGGACTTGCCGCGGACAGCCCGTCCTTCATGCAGGTGTCGATCCAGAACGGCGAGACGGGTCGCCAAGGCGTGGCGTTCGGGGTGGTGGTGGCGAAGGTCCGCATCAACAAGTACGTCCAGGACCGGGTCGACCCGGCGGACGACTTCGCGATCACGATCGCTACCAAGGGCGGGCTGGTGCTCGGGTCGGCGACCACCGGTCCAACTGCACGGGCAACGACCGTGGTGGAGTTCATCGGCGCGACTCCTACCGACGCGTTCGTCGACGCGTCCGAGACGACCATCTCGGGCGACTCAGGCGGCTACTCGGCGTGGTTTATATGCCACAAGCGGAGCTCTCCGGAACCGCCACCACCACCCACGGGACCCCCGGGGGCCATGAAGCAGAACGTGTCCACCAATCTCCTACGGGTGAGCACGTGCGACTTCTACAACGCGCCTCGCCCCATCAATCTGACGCTCACCAAGGCCGACCAGCCGACAGACCTGGACGGCGACGGCCTGATCGGCCCCGGGGACACCATCTCGTACACGTTCACGGCCACGAACACCGGGACCCAGCCCCTGACCGACGTGACCGTGCTCGACCCGCTGCTGGCCGACCAGGTCACCTGCCCACCGGCGACCCTCGAACCGCAGGACCTCGTGACGTGCACCTCGGACGTCCCGCACGTCATCGCCGTCGAGGACATCGTCCCCGGACCGCTGACCGGCAAGGTCGTCAACACCGCCTACGCGACCGCCAACGTGCCCGACACCGGGGGTGTCGAGGTGTCGAACACCGCCAGCACCTCGACGTCGGCAGAGGTGGCTCAGCCGGAGCTGTCGTTGGCCAAGACCGTGTCACCACTGACCGCCTCCGCGGCGGGGGACGTGGTCACGTACACCTACGAGGTGTCCAACACCGGCAACGTCGACGTCACCGAACTGGGCATCGAGGAGGCAGAGTTCAGCGGCACGGGCACGTTGCCCGCCGCCGAGTGCGACCGCAGCGTCGTGTCGCCGCAGAGTGTCGCGACGTGCACCACCACCTACGAGCTCACCCAGGCCGACGTCGATGCGGGCGCCGTGACGAACGAGGCGACGGCGACCGGGTCGAGCTCGGCCGGCCCGGTGCAGTCGCCGCCGTCGGGCGCGGAACTCACGGTGGACCGTCAGCCGGGGATCGACCTGGTCAAGTCGGTCGCCCCGAACGACCCCGCCTCGTTCACCGTCGGGCAGCAGCTGACCTACTCGTTCGTCGTGACGAACACGGGGAACACCACGCTGTCCGACGTCGCGGTCGCCGAGACCTCGTTCTCCGGCGCGGGCCCGCTGTCGGCCATCAACTGCACGCCGGGTGTTGCCAGCCTCGCGCCAGCGGACCAGGTCGTGTGCACCGCCACCTACACGGTGGCGCAGGCCGACGTCGACGAAGGGACGCTCACCAACGAGGCTCTGGCGACCGGCACCCCGCCGGCCGGAGCGGACGTCTCGGCGCCGTCGGGCACCAGTGTGGCCGGTGAGCCTGACCCCGCGCTGATCGTCACGAAGACCGCCGACCCGCAGGCGGTGAGCGCGGCAGGGCAGGTCATCGAGTACACCGCCAAGGTCACCAACACCGGCAACGTCTCGCTGTCCGGGTCCGCGCAGGAGGCCGCCTTCACCGGCACGGGCACACCCCCCGTGCTCACCTGCCCCGCGCCGGCGCCGTCGCTGGTGCCCGGTGAGTCGGTGGAGTGCACCGGCTCCTACACCGTGACCGAGGCGGACATGGCCGCCGCGACGATCGAGAACACCGCGACCGCGACGGGCGTGACCACCGGTGGAGTACCGGCGCCGCCCGCGGATCCGTCCACCGCGACGGTGCAGGTCGACCCGGTCGAGTCCCTGACCCTGGTCAAGACCGCATCCCCGGACCAGGTCAGCGCAGCAGGTCAGAGCGTGACCTACTCGTTCGCGGTGACGAACACCGGCACCGTTCCGGTCACGGCAGTGTCCGTGGCGGAAGCCGACTTCACCGGCACGGGCACACCGCCGGTCATCGCGTGCCCGGGCGCGGCAGCATCCTTGGCTCCATCGGAGACCGTGACGTGCACCGCCACCTACGTCGTGACGCAGGCGGACATCGACGCCGGCCAGGTCACGAACACGGCGGTCGCCTCGGGCCAGACGACCTCCGCCGGTCTGATCTCCTCCGACCCGGACACCGCCGTCGTCACAGCTGTCGAGAACCCGAACCTGACCATGACCAAGACCGCGTCCGGGCCGTTCGTCAGTGTCGCGGGGAGCGTCGTCGACTTCGAGTTCATGGTGACGAACACCGGCAACCGCACCCTGACCGATGTGGGCATCGTCGAGGACGTGTTCACCGGCGCCCCGGCCGCTCTCGTGCCGACCTGCCCGCCGCAGGCCGCCTCGATGGCGCCGGGAGACACCGTCACCTGCACCGCGTCGTACCCGATCACCCAGGCCGACGTGAACTCCGGCGGCCTCTGGAACCGGGCCTTCGCCCGTGGCACCAGCCCCACCGGCGCACCGACGGACTCGGCGCCGTCGACCAAGATCGTCCAGCTCGCCTCCTCCCCCGCGCTCACCTTGATCAAGTCGGCCGAGCCGACCGCGGTGGCCGCCGCGGGTGAACAGATCACCTACTCGTTCGAGGTCACGAACACTGGGAACGTCACGGTCTCGGACGTCGCCGTCGTGGAGGACTCGTTCACCGGCACGGGGACGGCCCCCGTGGTGACCTGCCCGCCCGAGGCCGCATCACTGGCCCCGGCGGCAAGAGTCACGTGCACCGCGACGTACGTCGCGACACAGGCCGACATCGACGCGGGAGGCGTGCAGAACACCGCAACCGCGCAAGGCAGCCCACCGGAGGACCGCACCCCCTTGGGTACCTCGCCGCTGGGCGAGCCGTTCGAGGCTGTGGCCGCGCTGGCGGCGGCCCCGGTGCTCAGCGAACCGGCCGAGGCGGTCGTGACGGCCATCGTCGCGCCCGAGCTGTCCGTGGTGAAGAGCGCCGACGCGGCGACCTACACCGCGGGCCAGCCGATCACCTTCGACTTCCAGGTCACCAACACCGGGAACGCCACCATGACCGACATCGGCATCGACGAGGTCACGTTCACCGGAACCGGCACCACCCCAGCTCCGGTCTGCCCGGCCGGAGAGCTGGCCCCCGGCGCATCACTGACGTGCACCGCGAGCTACACCGCGACCGGCGCCGATGTCGGGGCAACGCACGTGGACAACGTGGCCGCCGCGACCGGGACCGCCGCGGGGGTCACCGGTGAGCCGGTGGAGTCCGAGGTGTCCTCGGTGGTGCTCGCAGCCGAACAGGCGACCAGCGGCGCCGCGCTGAGCCTGACCAAGACGGTCGACCCGGACCGCGTCAGCGCCCTCACCGAAGGCACGGTGCTGACCTACCGGTTCGTGGTCGCCAACACCGGCAGCGTCCCGGTCACCGGTGTGGGTGTCAGCGAGACGTCGTTCAGCGGCTCTGGGCCCACACCGGTCGTCCAGTGCCCGGCAGGGTCCAGCGAGCTCGCACCCGGGACCAGCGTCGTGTGCACCGCGACCTACGTGGTGACCGAGCAGGACGCCGACGAACGGACGCTGACCAACACCGCGGTCGTGAGCGGCGTCGGACCCGACGGAGCGGACGTCACGTCCGACCCGTCGACCGCCGCGCTGTCTGCGACGGGCGCCGCTGCGACAGACCTCTCCGCCACCGGCTACGACCCGCGAGGGCTGCTCGGACTGGCGCTGATCCTGACTGCTCTCGGTGCGGCCGCGATCTGGACCCGAACGCGGCGACCGCAGCTCGCCTGACCTTCACCGGCCACAGCGGCCACCGCCGCCCCGCACCGAGCAAGGCCCGGCCATCACGCATCGATCGTGTGGCCCATGAGGTCCAGGCTCAGCCCTGGTCGGGAAACACCTGCGCCCAGTCGTCCTGGACGCTCACGACGGTGAAGGGTGTGTCGGCGGCTTGGGCAAGGGCCTGCTGTGCGCCTGTGTCGTAGGGCTGGTCCCCGCGCCCGGTGTCGTCGTCGTGATGGATGAGGAGGGCGAGCGATCTGGGACTGCCGGTGGTGTACGTCAGCATGGGGATGTCTCCGTCCGCGTTGCCGGCCGCGAGGACGGGTCGCCGTCCCAGGCGGGACCAGATGCGCGCGGGCTTCTGCGGCCCGTCGTCGAGGAAGTCCAGCGCCTCGGTGTATCGCAGGTCGTTCGTCTCGGTGTCGTAGGTCAACCCGACGGCGGAGCCGATGACGCGCTCGGGCGGGATCCCGTAGAACTCGACGCTGTTGGACCGCATGAAGTCGCGGTCGCCACCGGAGACGATGTAGCAGGTGAAGTCGTGCTCCTCGAGGTGACGGAGCAGCTCGATCATGGGTTGGAAGACCGTGAGCCGGTAGGGCCGGTCCAGGGTGGGGTGCTGGGCGGTGCGGTAGAACTGGGTGGCCGCGTGGTGGTACTCCTGGACGCTCACGGCGGATGTGGTGGCGAGAAGGGCAGCGACGATGGCTCGGACGTCGGTGTCGTCGCCGTGCTGGTGCCGCTCGAGTGCGCTCGCGAACCAGCCCATGTCTCTTGAGGATGCGGCCTGGTACGGCTGGTGCCCCAGCAGCGTCGGGTCCGCTGCGGCGGCGGCGCGCCATCGTTCGACGACGAAGTGCAGCTGGGTGGGTGCGGGCTTCTCGGGCCACAGCGTCCCGTCGTTGTCGAAGACGGCGACGCGCTCGGCTGCTGGCAGCGCGTCACGACCGTTGCACACGTCGTCGACGAAGGTCAGGATGGCCGTGCGCGTCGGACCGTCGGTCCATGACGGCAGCGGTCGTGGGGCGGCGGTGGCGCCGCTCTCGGGGTCGCTCATGTGTCGGTCGGTTCGGCGTCTTCGAGCGTCCACTGCTTGTGCATCACCTCGGGTTTGACGCCGTAGAAGCGGAACATCAGCTCGAAGCCGCTCGAGCCTGCGGGGCTGATCGAGTTAGCTGTCGGCCCGTCGCTCTGGTCGCGGCCGAGGTAGACGACGACGGATCCGTCGTCGTCGACCTCCAGGCCGGGGGTCTGGGACGAGACGGAGTACTTCGTGGCGTCGCGGACGAAGGTGTGGTCCTCGGCGTCGTACATCGTGACGGACCAGAACTGGGAGACGGGTACCCCGGCCGGCACGCGGAGCCGGTACGTCCGCGCCGAGTCGAAGAGGTCGCCGTTCGCGTCCCTCAGGCATACGAGGTAGAACTGGCCGACGCCGATCCTTTTGAGCCCGATGAACGCCATCTGATAGATCACGGCGCGGTCGGTGTACGGGTAGACCTGGTCGTCGGCGTAGTTGGTGCTCTGCGCCGCGGCGAAGTCGCTCCCGGCCGGGAAGAACCACTGCCGGCCTTCGACGAACGGTGGCTTGTGCTCGTAGAGCTCACGCAGCCAGTCGTGGGCATCTTGGACAGCGTCCTCCAGGACTGCCACGTGCTGGGCATCCGGGTCGAAGGGCTCGCCCCGGCGGATGCCGATCCCCGCCAGCATCTCCGCGAAGGCACGGTCCCGCGGCAACCACGGCTCGTCCTGGACGACCTGGTGCAGCGCCTGCCAGAACCGGACGTCGTACGGGATCCGCGTGTCGACGACCTCGCCCTGCAGGTCACGACGGGAGGTCTCCGGCGGGTCGTCCGCCTCGGCCAGCGGGTAGACCTTGATCTGCCGGCAGTACTCGAGCCCGGCGTCCAGGGCCTCCTGGGTGCCTTCGGGAAGCACCGAGCGCAGCAGCGCGTAGACACGCCGGGTGTCGGACCTCAGGACGACGTAGCCCTCGGGGACCACGCCGTCGTAGCCCGGCGGCAGGATCAGATACCTCGCGCCGGCACCCGCGTCCGCCCCGAACTTCCCGACGTCCTCGAGCGGGACCTGCCAGATGTTGCACACGTTCCCGTTGAGGGCGTTGTCGCCGCTGCTGGGCGGGATGTCCAGGACGAGGGGTCCGTCGCGGCCCGGGTCCAGGAACGCCATGTAGTAGATCAGGTCGGGGTTGGGGGTGAGCGTCTGGTTGTCCGAGTCGAGCAGTCCCGACCAGTAGACGAACTCGATATCGCCCGCCGGCGCCAGCCGGGCCCGCATCAGCTCGTAGTTCACCGCCGCCATGCCCCAGACAGCGCACTCCACCGCCCTCCGGCGGACGCCTCGGTCGACCGACCCGGTACCTGCATGCTGCACGACAGCTCCTCCCACGGGCGACCGGTGCCGCCCACGCGCTCGGTCAGGACTCGATGGGCTCCACGTCACCCGGACGCCACGCGCCGTCGAACGCCGACTCCTGCGGCCCGTACACCCGGAAGTACGCGAACCATCCGCGCCCCGGCACGGTCTGCACCCACGCGGTCTCGTCGGCGGGCGGCTGCGGGCCGAAGACCAGCTCGACCTCGTCGCCGTCGAGCCGCTGCGCGAGCTCGAACAACGACCGCAGGGCCGCACGGCCCTGCGCCGCGTCGATCTGGCTGCGTGACTTCGCGTCGTACACCGTGAGCGACCAGAACAACGACGCGGGCACCGGGAGCGGTACCCGCAGGCGGTACGTGCGCCCCCCGTCGAGGTAGGCGCCGTCGGCGTCGCGGGCCACGAACCAGTACACCGAACCCGCCCCGGCCTGACGCCGGAACATCGCGGGAGAGGTCGCGATGGCCTGGTAGAACCACGTCTGCCGGGCGTCCACGTCGACGTGTCCCCCGGTCTCGAACGCAGCGTTCTCCGGGCGCAGCGTGACCCACTCCCACTCGCGGTCCTCCCAGACCACCCGGTCCGGCCGGCGGTCGGCGAACGACTGCACGCGCATCTGCGCGTCCGCCTCCCTCGCAGCCGCCGTCAGGATGCCCCTGAGCCTGTCGTCGGGGTCGAACGGCTCACCGGCCCGGATCCCGAGGACCGCAAGCTCGCCGACGTAGGCGCGGTCCTCGGGATGCACAGGCTCGGTCCGCAGGTACTCGTGCAGCACACGCCAGTACTCGAGGGTCCCCTGCACCTCGTTCGGCGTCGTGTCCTGCGGTGTCCCGGTCAGGTCAACCCACGTGGGTTCCCGCCAACCGCCGTCGTCCTCTACCGGGCGCACACGCACCGAGCGCAGCAGCTCCAACGCAGCCGCGACGTCGCCGCCCTGGGGGATGGCGCGCAACCCGACCACCACCCGGCTACCCAGGGCGCGATCGACGTGCGCACCCTCGGGGACCGGACCGTCGTACCCCGGCGGGAGCAGCACGTGCTCTCCCCCGTGGCCCGCATCCGGCCCGGGAATCCCGACATCCGCGATCCAACTCTGGTCGACGTTCATCGCAGCGCCCAGAATCGGCCCGGGCGGAATCTCCACGACCATCGGACCCGCCGACAGGTCGAGGAGCACCGGCGCATAGGGCGTGTCGGAGTTCAGCGTGAGACCGACCTGCCCAGGCCGCGTGTCCATGGTCCCGAACACCTCGTTCGCCACCACGCCGACCTTCTCGTTGCCCGCGAAGATCGCGACGCCCGACACTGCAGGGAAGAAATGCTTGTAGCAGACCACGGCTCGCGCGAAATCGCTGCGGTCGTAGGCCTCCTGCACCGTCCGCTCGTCCGGGAAGCCCTGGTCGAACCGGTAGTCGGTCGTGCGGTCCATCCGTGCCTCCAAGGGCTTCCGGGCATGACGCAGCCGACGCTACGACAGCTCCCACCGGGGCGCGACCGCAATCAACCCACCTTCGTGTGGGGCCGCCGCATCGCGTGCAACCACCGGGGCACGGGCTGCGCGCGGTCGCGGTACGTTGTCAGATGCCGGTCTCCCGGGCACAAGACCGCGACGTCGCGGTCAACGTCGCGCACCCGGGCCCGACGATCACGAGCGCGAAGGCGACCAGCAGGAGCTGGGACGCGTCGAGGCCCGTCTGCGCCATGTCGGGACCTCGGTCGCCGGGAGGCACGGCGCCACCACCGGTCCCGGCGGAGCGCTCGACGCCGACCGCAGCGTCCGCCCTGACCAGCGGCGCGCCGTCGGCCGCCGCGGTCGCGACGTTGACGGGGAAGTCCGGTGCGTCGGCGCCACGCGGGTCCGCACGACCAAGGACGTGCTCTCGCCGGGCGGGAGGGTCGCCACCGCGCAGTCCACCCGTGCCGTGCCGGCCCCCGTGGTCGAGGCGGTGCAGCGCTCGTCGGCGCCGACCAGCTCGAGGCCGGGAGGGAGCGTGTCGGTGACCGCGACGTCCTCCAGCGTCGACGGACCCTGGTTGACGAGAGCGAGGGTCCACGCGACCTCGTCGCCCACGCCCGCCGTGGCGACCGAGGCCGCCTTGGTAAGCCCGAGCACGGAGCTGCGGACGAACCGCACCGAGGCGGAGTCGGCGTTGTTCTCGAGCACGGGGTCCGTCACGGAGCTCTCGGCCCGCACGGTGTTGGTCACCACCGTGCCCTCCGGGATCGACGGGTCGCTCGTCACGGGGATCGTCAGAGTCAGGTACTCGCCCGGGAGGAGCTCGGGGATCTGGCAGGCGTAACTCACGCCCGTCACGGGGCACGCCGGTGCGCCCTTGGCGCCGGCCTGGAGGCCGCCGCCGAGTCCCCCGGCCGGACCCCCGTCGGTGAACTGGAGGTCACGCGCGGCCGACGGACCGGCGTTCGAGACGACGAACGTGTACTCGAGCGTCGACCCTGCGACCGCCTCCACGGCGGAGGCGGTCTTGGTGATCGACACGTCCGCCACCGCGACGACCTGCGTCGTCACGGTCCCGAGGTCCTGCGGCGTCGGGTCCGGCTGGTACCCACGCGAGACACGCGTCCCGCACTGTCTCGAAGGCAGGGCCGGCCGGTTCCTGCTCGTCGGACGGTGCACTGAGCTCTGCGACCTTGGCGACGAGGGCTCTGCGTGCCAGGGTTTCATTGCGGGCGAGCGTCTTTGCGCGGCGGCGAGCACCCGATGCGTCGGCGTAGTAGGCCTCGGCGCGGACTCGGCCGTCCCCGTGGGGGTAGAAGCGGATGCGGCCGAGTTCGCCCGGGCGTAGTGCCTCCCGGGCATCACGCGGCCTTGGCGGCGGTCCGTATCGCCTGGGCCTCGACCCAGGCGTCGAGGTCGGCGATGTCGTACCGCACGGTGCGCCCGATACGGAGACAGGCTGGCCCGTCGTCGGTCGTCCGCCACGTCTCCAAGGTGTGCGGGCGGTAGCCGAGGTAGCGGGCCGCCTCGACGGTCGTCAGGTACCGCGGCGCGATGGCTGGGGCAGGGGTCTGGATGCGTGTCGCCGTCATGCACGCCCTATGCGGGCAGGCAACTTCCAGCATCCTCCTACGTGCTCCGCCGGGCCACATCGCCGGTGAAAGTAGCCCGAAAGTGATGCCTTGGAGGATCGAAGCTGGGGTATGCAAGAAGCCCCCGACTGCGTCTCCGCAGGTCAGGGGCCTCTGGTGGAGCCGCCTGTCGGAATCGAACCGACGACCTATTCATTACGAGTGAATCGCTCTACCGACTGAGCTAAGGCGGCGTGCTGCATCCTGGTCCGCTCCGCGAACCCGGGGGCAACGAGCGCCTACTGTACCCAACGACCGGGGCAGATTCCAAAGCGGCCGCCAGGACCGCCGTCGGGCACCCTCCGGGTCAGCAGCGCAGGCCGTCCTCGGGCACCGTCCCGTCGACGAGGTAGGCGTCCACCGCGTCGCCCACGCACGCGTTGGAGCGGCCGTACGCGGTGTGGCCCTCGCCCTCCCAGGTGAGCAGGACGGCGGAGTCGAGCGTCTCGGCGAGGCCCTCGGCCCACACGTACGGCGTCGCGGGGTCGTTGGTCGTCCCGACGACGACGATCGGCGGCGCGCCCTCGGCGTGCAGGTCGGCCTGCTGCTCGACGACGGGGTACGCCCAGCCCTCGCACGAGAGGCCGCCGAAGGCGAAGAACGAGCCCATGGTCGGCGCCTCCTCCTGGAGACGCTCGAGCTGGGCCTGCATCGCGGCGGGGTCGTCGTCCTGGCGCGCGTCGAGGCAGTTGACGGCCCGGAAGGCCTCGGAGGAGTTGGTCGCGAAGGTCCCGTCCGGGTTGCGGTCGTTGTAGAAGTCCGCGAGGTACAGGAGCAGCGTGCCGGTCCCCTCCTCGAACGCCTCGGTGAGGGCCTGGGTGAGCACCGGCCAGCTCGCGTCGTTGTACAGCGTCACCGCGACGCCGTAGAAGCCGAGGGTCTGGGTGACGCGCCGGTCGGAGTCCGTCGGCAGCGGGTCGTCCTTCGCGGCGTCGAGCAGCTGGCGGATCTGGCGCATCCCGTCGTCCGCGTCGCCGCCCAGCGGGCAGTCCGGGCCGGCCTGGCAGTCCTCGACGTAGGCGCGCAGGGCGCTCTCAAATCCGACGGCCTGCTGCTCGGCGACCTCGTCGGCGTCGAGCGTCGGGTCCAGCGCGCCGTCGAGCACGAGGCGACCCACCTTGTCCGGAAACAGCCCCGCGTACGTGGCTCCGAGGCTCGTGCCGTAGGAGTACCCGAGGTACGCGAGCTTCTCGTCGCCGAGGACGGCCCGCAACATGTCCATGTCGCGGGCGGCACTCTGCGTGTCGACCTGGCCGAGCAGGTCGCCGGTGTTCTGGGCGCACGCGTCTGCCCACGCGCGGCGGTCCCCGGCGAGCGCCTCGAGCCCGGCCTCGTCGGTGCCGTAGTCGCTCGAGAGCGCCTCGTCCTTCGCGGCGTCGTCGAGGCACACCACGGGCGTGGACTGCCCGACGCCGCGCGGGTCGAACCCGACGAGGTCGTAGGCGCCCGTGACGCGCTCCCCCACCGTCGGTGCGAGCGACCCGACGAAGTCGACGCCGGACGCCCCCGGGCCACCCGGGTTCGTGAGCAGGGACCCGATCCGTTCACCGCTGGCCGGCAGGCGCTTGAGCGCGAGCTCGATCTCGCCCGCCCCCGGGTCGCCCCACGAGAGGGGGGCACGCGCCGTCGTGCACTCCCACCCGGCGTCGCAGTCCTCCCACGCGAGGCTCTGCTGGTAGAAGTCCTCGAAACCCTCGGGTCCCGTCTCGCCGGTGCCCTGGGCCGTCGCCGCGACGTCGTCGGCCGGGGTCTGCATCTTGGGGGGCGCAGAGCACGCCCCCACGACGAGGGCGAGCACGAGGGACACGGCGCACGCGAGCGCGCCGCGACGGGAGGAGATCGTCACCCGGACACGGTAGCCGCTCGCCTCCGGCGCTCAGGACGGTCCGGGATCCGGGGACCGTCCTTTCACGCGCTCTTCACCTGGCGGGCTGCGGCGGGCGCGCCGGCGGCGCGGCTACTCCTCGACCCACGCCGCCTCGCCCGTGACGCCGTCGGCGGCAGCGGGAACGACGACGGTCCCCTGGTCCCCGAGGACGACGCTCACCTCGCCGACCCGGTCGGCCTCGTCCGGCACCCCGACAACAGACGTGGCCGGCACGAGGTCCATCGTGCAGACGGCGTCGGCTGGGACCTCGACGAACGTCACGACGACGTCGCTCCCCTCGACCGACGCGTCTGCCTCGGCGAGCACGGGGCACGTGCTCGACCCGTACGTGACGACGTACAGCAGGCCGGGCTCCGCGGTCCACGCGGCACCCGTGCCTCCCTCCATCTGCCCGTCGACGCCCTCGGGGAGCCCCATCCCGTGCGCTCCGGCCTCGAGGGCCATGGTCGCGGCGTCCGGATGCCCTTCCTCGCCGGCGTCGGTCGGCTCCTCCGACGCGTCGTCGCTGGGCTCGGCGGAGTCCTCGGTCGCGGTCGGGTCGTCCCCGCCCCCGTCGGTCTCGGACGCGCACGCCCCGAGCAGCGTCACCGCGAGGGCGAGGGCGAGGATCGGGGCCACGCGGGCCGAGCGTGCTGCGGGACGGCGGGTGGGAACCATGGGGATCTCCTCGATCGGCGACGGCTGCGCGACCATGGTGGACCCTGTGCGGCGCCACCGCGCGACGGGGCTCCTGATCGTGACCAGACGGTGACCGTGGTGGGAACGAGCGGGACGAGACGAACGGCACCTTCGCCCGGTTCACCCGGCTTTCACCGGGCGCGACGGCAGCATCGTCGCTAGGTTCGGCGTGTTGGTGCGCGGCAGCCGGCCGTGCACGTGTACGGGGATCCGTCGAGAAAGGGCGCGACCGTGGACTTCTGGGACTTCTTCTGGCTCCTCGTGTGGAGCTTCTTCTTCATCGCCTACCTGCTCGTCCTGTTCCAGATCGTGGCTGACCTGTTCCGGGACAGGGACCTCTCGGGCTGGTGGAAGGCGGTCTGGATCATCTTCCTCATCTTCCTGCCGGTCCTCACCGCGCTCGTGTACCTCATCGCGCGTGGTCGTGGCATGGCGGAACGGCAGACCGCTGCCGTCGTCCAGGCCAAGCAGGACACCGACTCCTACATCCGCCAGGTCGCCGGTGCCTCTCCGGCCGAGCAGATCACGCACGCCAAGGCGCTGCTCGACTCCGGGGCGATCACGCCCGAGGAGTTCGCGCAGCTCAAGGCGAAGGCGCTCGCCTGACCATCGGAGCATGACCGGCCGGGTGCACCACGTGCGGGTGCGCCCGGCCCGTCCCACGATCGAGGCATGACCCGTTTCGGCTACACCCTCATGACCGAGCAGTCCGGCCCGCGAGCGCTCGTCGAGCACGCGGTCCACGCGGAGCGCGTCGGCTTCGACTTCGAGGTGACGAGCGACCACTACTTCCCGTGGCTCGACGCCCAGGGCCACTCGTCCTACGCGTGGTCCGTGCTGGGCGCGGTCGCGCAGGCGACCGAGCGCGTCGGCCTCATGACCTACGTGACGTGCCCCCTGATCCGCTACCACCCGGCCGTGGTGGCCCAGAAGGCGGCGACCGTCGCGCTCCTCTCCGACGACCGGTTCACCCTCGGTCTGGGTGCCGGGGAGAACCTCAACGAGCACGTCGTGGGCGAGCGCTGGCCGGCCGTCGGCGAGCGGCACGACATGCTCGAGGAGGCCGTGGAGATCATCCGTTCCCTGCTCGACGGCGAGCGGCTCACCTTCGAGGGCGTGCACTACCGGGTCGACTCGGCGAAGGTCTGGGACCTGCCCGACGAGACGGTCGAGATCGGCATCGCCGTCTCCGGGCCGCAGTCGGTCGAGCGGTTCGCGCCGCTCGCCGACCACCTGGTGACCACGGAGCCCGCCGCGGACGTCGTGGAGCGGTGGTCCGCGGCGCGCGAGCGGGCCGACCTCGCCCCGTCGCGGGTCGTCGGGCAGATGCCGATCTGCTGGGACCGGGACGCGGAGACCGCGGTGGCGCGCGCGCACGAGCAGTTCCGCTGGTTCGGCGGCGGCTGGAAGGTCAACGCCGACCTGCCGACCACCGAGGCCTTCGAGGCCGCGAGCCAGTTCGTGCGGCCCGACGACGTCGCGCAGTCCATCCCGTGCGGTCCCGACCTCGACGCGATCGTCGAGGCGGCGTCCGCGTGGTGGGAGGCGGGGTTCACGGACCTGGCCCTCGTCCAGGTGGGCGAGGTCGGCCAGCGGGAGTTCCTCGAGCAGGCGGCGGGACCGCTGCTGGAGAAGCTGCGGGACGCCGCTCCGACGACCTGACCGCCACGCCGCGGCCGGAGGATCAGCCCTGCGGACGCAGCGCGACGACCATCGCCTCGACCGCGAGCAGCGGCGCGACGTTCCCCTCGAGCCGCTCGCGCGTGAGCCCGATCGCGTCCATGCGTCGCACGGTCTGCTCGGGCGTCGAGTCCTCGGCGAGCGTGCGCACCGTCTCGGCGCTCTCCACGTTGACGAGCTCGACCTCCGCCCCGAGCTGGACGACGAGCACGTCGCGGTAGAGCGACAGCAGGTCGACCATCGCGCGGTCGAGCACGTCCCGCTGGTGGCGCGTCGCGCGGCGCTTCTGGTCCGCCTCGAGCTCCCGGAGCTGCGAGCGCAGGCGGGGCGGCAGGGTCTCGCCGTCCGCGACACCGAGCGTGCGCAGCAGCTCGGCCTTCTCCGCGGCGTCGCGCTCCTCGGTCGCGGCCTTCGCCTCCGCCTGCGCGAGCTCCACGAGCTCGCCGGCGGCCAGCACGGCGTCACCCACCCCGCGGACGCGGCGTGCGAGCG
The DNA here is from genome assembly GCF_059159975.1 of Cellulosimicrobium sp. BMG9.22. Taxonomy (NCBI): domain Bacteria; kingdom Bacillati; phylum Actinomycetota; class Actinomycetes; order Micrococcales; family Promicromonosporaceae; genus Cellulosimicrobium; species Cellulosimicrobium sp. BMG9.22. The sequence continues at coordinate 109,251 of NZ_JBZGBY010000009.1, forward strand.
CGAGCACCGACATCCGCCGCTCGCGCGCCCGCGCGTCCCGGGCGAGGCGCCGCGCGAGGCCGATGTGGCTCTGCGCCGCGCGGGCCGCGACGAGCGCGACGTGCTCGTCGACGCCGTCGCGCCGGACGAGCAGCGCGGCCACGGCCTCGACCGGCGGCACGCGCAGCACGACGCCGCGGCAGCGCGAGCGGATCGTCACGAGCACGTCCTGCGGGCTCGGCGCGCAGAGGATCCACACCGTGTGCGGGGCGGGCTCCTCGATGGCCTTGAGCAGGACGTTGGTGGTGCGCTCCGCCATGCGGTCCGCGTCCTCGACGACGATGACGCGGCGCCGGCCCTGGGACGGGCTGCGGCTCGCGACGGTCACCAGGTCGCGCACCTCGTCGATCTTGATGGTGACGAGCTCGGTCGCGACGAGCGTGACGTCGGGGTGCGTCCCGGCGAGCACGGTCCGGCACGCCTGGCAGTGCCCGCACCCGCCCTCCTTGCACTGCAGCGCGGCCGCGAACGCGCGCGCCGCGTTCGACCGGCCGGAGCCCGGCGGTCCGGTGATCAGCCATGCGTGCGTCATCGCCGCCGGGTCGGCCACGGCGGCGCTCAGCGTCGCGACGGCCTGCTCCTGCCCGACGACGTCGTCCCAGACGCTCACGCGGTGCCGCCCTCGGGTGCGGGTGGGGTGCCCAGGCCCGCGCGGTACCCGATCGCGCTGTCGGAGTCGTCGAACCCGTCGTCGGGCTGTGCCGCGACCGTGTCCTCCGCCTCCTCGACGACGGGCGTGAGCGCGAGCCGCACCGCGACGTCGACCCGGATCTGCGCCTGGATGTCGTCGACCGGGGCCGAGGCGTCGAGCACGATCCAGCGCTCGGGGTCGGCCGCGGCGCGAGAGAGGAACGCCTCGCGCGTGCGCCGGTGGAACTCCGCGCCCGCGCGCTCGAGGCGGTCGTGCTCGCGACGGATCCGCGCGGCGGCGACCACCGGGTCGAGGTCGAGGAGGATCGTCACGTCCGGCAGGAGGTCCTGGACGGCCCAGCGTGAGATGAGCTCGACCTCGTCCGCGCCGAGCTCGCGGCCACCGGCCTGGTAGGCGACGGACGAGTCGAGGTAGCGGTCCGTGAGGACGATCGCGCCGCGCCCGAGCGCCGGGCGCACGAGGCTCGCGACGTGGTGGGCGCGGTCCGCGGCGTAGATCAGGGCCTCGGTGCGCGCGTCCATGTCCTGCCCGTGCAGGACGGCGGCGCGCAGCTCCTTGCCGAGGTCCGTGCCGCCCGGCTCGCGCGTGAGCACGACCTCGCGGCCCGTGAGCTCACCGAGCCACTGCCCGAGCAGGCGCGCCTGCGTGGACTTGCCGACGCCGTCGCCGCCCTCGAAGGAGATGAAGTACCCGGGTGCGCTCACGGCGACCACCCTATCCGCGGCGTCGGACACGAGCCGGGATAGCCTCAGGACCATGCCCGACCCCGCTCCTCTGCCCTCCCCCGGCGTCGCGTTCGCCGGGCGCACGTTCGACGCCGTGCTGTTCGACATGGACGGCACGCTCATCGACTCGGTCCCCGCCGTGGACCGGAGCTGGAGGCGCTGGGCCGCCGAGAACGGGATCCCGGACCCGGACGAGTTCCAGGTCCAGCACGGGACCCCGGCGCGCACGCTCATCGCCGACCTCCTGCCCGAGGACCGGGTGGAGGCGGCGTACGAGCGCATCCACGAGCTCGAGCTGCAGGACGCCGACGGCGTGACGCTCCTGCCGGGCACCCGCGACGCGCTCGCCGTGCTTCCGCCCGAGCGGCAGGCGATCGTCACGTCGTGCACGCGCCCCCTCGCGGCGGTGCGCATGGCCGCGTCGGGCCTCGAGCCGTCGTCGGTCGTCGTGACGGCCGACGACGTGGTGCGCGGCAAGCCCGAACCCGACCCGTTCCTCCTCGGTGCCGAGCGCCTCGGGGTGGACCCCGCGCGGTGCCTGGTCGTGGAGGACGCCCCGGCGGGGATCGCCGCGGCACGCGCGGCGGGGTGCGCGGTGCTCGCCGTCACCGGGACGCACTCGGCGGCCGAGCTCGCCGCCACCTCGCCCGCACCCGACGCGGTCGCGACGGGACTCGCCGCGGTACGCCTCGCCGTCGGGCCCGACGGCGTGCGCGTCACCGACGCCTGACCGCTCGCCCGGTCAGCAGACGCCCGCGCGCAGCGCGGCGGCGACCACCTTCGACGCCGAATGGTTGGTGCACCAACCATTCCCCGGGACGAGAGGACGCACCGTGGCTCGCAAGGACGACGACCTGCGCACGCTCGGCATGCGCATCACCGAGGGCTTCCTGCCGATCTTCGGCCCGGCTCAGCTCGGGCGGCAGGACGCGGACGGCCGCGGCGTCTCCGCCGCGGAGCGCGACCGCGACCGCGAGCTGCGCACCCGGTTCGAGCGCGTGACGGGCCCGGACGGCCGCAGCTACGTCGTCGAGCACGGGGACCGGGATACACCAGCCGAGTCCTGACGCGGCCCGCCGTCAAGCGCCGTTCGCCTCCTCGACGGCGGAGACCATCCTCGACGCGAGCGCCAGCGCCCGGTCGAGGTCGCCCGGCCCCAGACCTGTCGCCGTCGCGATCGCCGACGGAACCCCCTCGACCGACCCGCGGAGCTCGTGGCCGCGCGCGGTGAGGAGGACCTCGACCACCCGCGCGTCCTCGGTGGACCGCGCACGCCGGAGGTAGCCGGCGCTCTCGAGCCGCTTCAGGAGCGGGGAGAGCGTCGCCGGGTCGAGCCGCAGCCGGTCGGCGAGGTTCGTGACCGTGGCACGCCCCGACTCCCCCGGCCCCTGCCACAGCGCGAGCATCACGAGGTACTGCGGATGCGTCATCCCGAGCGGTTCGAGGTGCGGGCGATGCAGTGCGACCAGCCCCCGAGCCGCGACCGAGAGGACGAAACACAGCTGAGCCTCGAGCTCGAGCGGATCTTTCGTCTCTGCACTCACGAAGCAGGACGATAGCGCACTTCGCCACGCATTTCTTAGTGCACAAACAATTCGCACCCGAGGTATTCTTGATCCACGCGGCGCGGCTCGCAATCACCAGCGAGCTCCTACTTAATTCCCAGGCCACACCCAGGCACGGGCCCTAGCGTCGGGACGACAACGTAGTAGATCGAGGCGCAGGGGGCACTCGTGAATCAGCACGGCATCGGTCGCCATACTCGTGACCCGAGCACACAGAATCCCTATGACCTGCATCGATGCCGGTCTGATGGAGGTTTTTCACGGACCGGGGGTCACGGCGACGCGACCACGTCGCCCTTCTGTCGCAGCCAGCGACCAGCCGATGAATGGCGCGATTCATCTATTGAATTTTCCACGGTCTCAGGCCTTGAGATTGGCATTGCGCCCGCGCACCATCGCCTCTCATGCTTTGTGTGCCGCGCCGCCCTGGCCGGCAGAAATCACCAAGCAAGGGGACATCATGAAGCAGGGAGCAAAGCGTTCCGTCGCGACCGCGGTCGCCGCGACGGCGCTGACCGTCGGCCTCGCGTTCTCGGGGAGCGCCGCCTCGGCGGCCGGGTACTACACGCTGCACGCCGCCTCGAACTACTCCAAGGCGACGACCACCACGAACAACGGCTGGGAGGGACGTTCCTACGCCCAGCACGGCAGCCGCTCGGCACTGTCCGCGTGGTACTCCGCGTCCTCGTACGCGTGGGCGGACTCCGGCACGTCGTCGAGCTACCGCGCCACCGTCTGGTTCCGCTGACACAGCACACCACGGGTGGGGGTGCGTGCACGCACCCCCACCCGTGGTGTGTCCGGACCAGTCCCGACCGTCACTCCTGGAGCTGATTCCCCGTGCCACGACGCACACGCGATCGAGCGACAACCCTCCCGTCCATGCTTCTCGTTGCGGCACTCGTCGCGCTCGGCGCGGGCGCCTGCAGCGCTGCGGCCGAGCCGGACGACGGACCGACCTCGGGCGAGAAGATCGCCGACAGCCTCGTCACGATCTTCGAGCAGGAGCTCGCGGACCCCGAGATCTCCGACTTCGAGCGGGAGGTCTTCGAACGCGCCGTCGAGACAGGTCGCATCGACCCCGCCGACTACGAGGAGGCGTTCCAGCGGTACGAGGCGTGCATGAGCGACCTCGGCTACGAGGACACCTGGGTCATGGGACCCGACGGGATCTACCAGATCACGCCGCCCGAATCGATCACCACCGGCACCCAGGAAGCTCTGGACGAGTACATGGAGCGCGGCGGCGACTGCGCGATGGACACGACCATGCAGATCGAGGCGACCTACGTCCAGCAGCAGAACAACCCGAACCTGCTCGCCGACCCGTTCGCGGTCGCGGTCGAGTGCCTCCAGGGGCTCGGCGCCGTGCCGGCGGACTACTCCCCGGACGACCTCGAACGCGAGCTCGAGAACGACGATCTCGACAAGGCGACCTTCGACGCCTCGGAGCCCGATCAGAACCAGTGCCTGCGCGGTGCCGGCTTCACCATCGCCGTAGGTCCGTAGACCCCTCCCGGAAGGACGACCCATGATGCGCACGACGACTCTTCTCGCCGCCCTGGCGAGCACGACGCTGCTCCTGGCGGCGTGCACCGCGCCGGCCACCGACGACCCGCCGCCGTCCCTCGAGACCTCGACCGAGCCCGACGCCGGGGGTGGCAGCAGCTCGGGGGACGATGCGGAAGACGCCTCTCCTCAGGAGGTCGACCAGGCCACCCAGGACTACCTCGACTGCCTGCTCGACCACGGCGTGGACGCGATCATCGACGGCGAGGGGAACATCGCCCTCGGCGCCGACCAGCAGGGCGGGATCTCCGTCGGGAGCGACTCCACCGCCGGCACCCCCGACGAGGCGCAGGTGGAGTGCCAGGAGGCAGTCCCCGAGTACACCGCCCCGAACGACGACGAGCGGTAGACATGGCCAGGATCCGACGTGCCTCGGCGGTGCTGCTGTGCAGCATCGCGGTCGGCGCCGCGGGAGTGGGCGCCGGGCTCGTCCTCGCACCTCCGCAGGTGCCGGCCGAGCTCGCCGTCGCGACCGACGAGCAGACCGCTCCCGTGTCCGCACAGCAGTTCGCGGACGAGCGGAAGGTCAACGTCTCGCTGCACGTGTCGGAGTCGAATCCCCTGCGCAGCGCCGCGTCCGGCACCGTGACCGAGGCGTTCGCCGCCCCCGGAAAAGAGATCTCGTCCGGGACGACGGTCTTCGACGTCAACAGCGAGCCGGTCGTCGCGCTGCACACGACCGTCCCGCTCTACCGCGACCTGACCCAGGGAGACCGAGGCATCGACGTCCAGGCCCTGCAGAACGAGCTGGCTCGGCTCGGATACCGGGTGGACAGCACGGGCACCTACGGCCGCGCGACGACTGCGGCCGTCAAGGAGCTCCAGAAGCGGGCCGGCATGTCGAGGCCGACCGGGGACCTCGCGCTCGCCCAGGTCATGTGGCTCCCTGCGACGAGCGTCGTGCCCGAGACGTGGACCGCGGCGCTCGGCGCGACGCTCGGCGGCGGCGACGTCGGCACCACCCCGGCCGCGCTCACCGCGGTGAGGATCGCCGAGGTCCCGAACGGATTGGCCCCGGGGCGCCGGACGCTCACCCTCTTCGGGAGCACGACCGTCCTCGACGACTCCGGTGCGGCGACCGACCCCGCGTTCCTCGCAGCGGTGGCCGCCACGCCGGACTACCGGGCGACCCGCGCGTCCGACGCTCCCGACACGGCGACCGCGTCGACCCGGCTCGACGAACCGCTCGCCGCCCTGCGCGTCCCGCCCTCAGCCGTGTTCGCCGTCCAGGGCACCTCCGCGTGCATCCAGTCCGACGGCGTCGCACGGCCGGTGACGATCGTGGGTTCCGGCCTTGGCGCGAGCCTCGTCACGGTCGACGGCGAGGCCCCGACCTCGGTGGACGTCGGCGAGGCGATCACCTCGGACGGCTGTGGATGAGCGCGACACGAGACAGGATGCCCAGCACCACGGGCGAGCCGGTGCGGGGAGGGCGAGAGGTGCGCGTCGAAGGGCTCGGCCACCGGTTCCCCGGTACGCCGATGCTCTTCGAGGACCTGGACCTGACGCTCTCCCCCGGCGAGGTCGTCGGGCTGTGCGGTCCGTCGGGCTGCGGGAAGTCGACCCTCCTGTCCATCCTCGCCGGCTGGGAGAACCCGACGACGGGCACACTCACGAAGGTCGGGATCGAGCGCACCGGCTGGGTGTTCCAGAACCCCTACGGAGTCCCTCGGCGATCGGCCCTCGACCACGTCGCGTTCCCGCTCGTGGCCCGCGGCCAGTCGCGCCGGGCGGCGTCGGCCGAGGCGCTCCGGGTCCTGGACCTGTTCGACCTCGGGCAAGTCGCCGAACGGCCGTTCTCCGCGCTCTCCGGCGGCGAGGCACAGCGCCTCATGCTCGCGCGCGCGGTGTGCACGGCGCCCGACCTCCTGCTCGTCGACGAGCCGACCGCGCAGCTCGACACCAGGACCGCGGCGACCGTCAACGCGACGCTCGGCAACATCGCCGCCGGGGGGTCGATCGTCGTGATCGCCACCCACGACCCCGACACGCGCGCAGCGTGCGACCGCGTGGTCGACATGGTCCGCCTCGTCCACGACGGGCACGACCGGGCCGACGACCCCACCGGCGAGCCGGCTCGCGCGCCGGCCGGGGAGGGGCGTCGGTGAGACTCTCCACGATCCTGTCCGAGGTGGCCCGGAACCTGGCGACGGGGACGACGCGGGCCGTCGCCCTGGCACTCGCCCTCGCGCTGGCGGTCGGTGCCCTCGCCGCGCTCGACGCCACGACGATCGTCGGCATGGAGCACGACGCGGCGCAGTACCGCGGCGCGGCCGCCGGTGTGCGCACGGTGAGCGCGCCCGGCCTGGTCGACCCGCAGGCGTGCGACGCGCTCGGCACGACGAGCACGGTGCAGGACGCCGGGGCCCTGGTTCCCGCTGCCGCCGTCGTCCCGTCCGCGACCCCGAGCAGCCCGCTGCAGTCGTTCGCGGTCACGCCGTCCCTGGCGGGCGTCCTCGGCGTGCGCTCGCCGCTGCCCGAGGGCGTGTGGATGTCCGACCAGCTCGCCGAACGGCTGGGGCTCGCTCGGGGTGCGACGCTCGAGACCGACGCCGGGCCTCTCGTGCTCGCCGGCACGTTCGCGTGGCCCGACGACGGCCGCGACGGCCGTCTCGGCTTCGCCGTCCTCGAACCCACCGCGACGAACGCCCGGTTCGAGGAGTGCTGGGCGGCCGCCTGGCCGACGACGCCCGTCGTCGAGGACCTGCTCCGAGGTGTCGTCGACGTCCAGCCGCAGAGCAGCGAGGCCGTCACGGTCGGTCAGGTCAACCGGTCGCTCGGCGCGACGTACGACGCGCACGCCGCGTTCGTCACCCGCCCCACCCGGCACGCCGTTGTGGCCTGCGCGGTCCTCGGCCTCGTCCTGGGCTACGCGAGCGTGCGCCGGCGTCGCCTCGAGCACGCGGGTGCGCTGCACGCCGGGCAGTCCCGCACCGCCCAGCTCGCGACGTCGTCCCTCGAGACGGTCGTCTGGGCCGCCGTCGGGACGGTGGTCAGCGTCGTCGCGCTGCGCGTCGTCGTCGCCCGGGCGGGGGCGATCGACCCGGGCACGGTCTTCGACGTCGTGAGCCGCGGACCGGTGCTCGGTGCGCTGTGCGCCGTGGCCGGGGCTGTGCTCGCCGCCTGCCTCGTGCGCGAGCAGCACCTGTTCCGCTACTTCAAGGACCGCTGAGACCCTCCGCCGCGGGACCGTGCCCGGTCCCGCGGCGGCCCGCCCGGATCACTCGCCCGGGTACGCCACCCCGATCTGACGGCGCACCTCGTCGAGCGTGCGCATGACCTCGAGCGTGCCGTCCCACGACATGCGCGGGCTCTGCGTCTCGCCCGCCGTGATGCGGCGCGCGACCTCGGCGGCCTGGTACTGCTTGCCCTCGCCGGAGAAGCCGTCGTAGTACCAGGACGAGCCGTCGTGCCGGATCACGCGGAACGACGTCGGCGCGTAGAACGCGCCCTCGACCTCGATGCGCCCCGCCGTCCCGGAGATGACGGCCGCCGTCGCGGTGCGCGACCACAGCGTCGTGGAGAGCGTGGCCTGCGTGGCGCCGTAGCCGAGCGTGATGCTCACCTGCCCGTCGACGCCCGTCTCGGTGAGCGACCCCACTGCCGTGACCGACGACGGCACGCCCAGCAGGTCGTGCGCGAACGACACCGGGTACACCCCGAGATCGAGCAGCGCGCCGCCCGCGAGCTCGGGCGCGTAGAGGCGGTGCGCCGGGTCGAACGGGAACCACTGCCCGTGGTCGGCGCTGAGGTTGACGACGTCCCCGATCTCGCCGCGCGCGATCACCCCGCGCAGCGCGGCGACGTGCGGGAGGAACCGCGTCCACATGGCCTCCATGACGAACACGCCGGCCTCGCGCGCGGCGTCGAGCACCTCGACGGCCTCGGCCTCGTTGCGCGTGAACGCCTTCTCGACGAGCACGTGCTTGCCCGCGGCGATCGCGAGCAGAGCGTGCTCGCGGTGGTGCGAGTGCGGCGTCGCGACGTAGACCACGTCGACCTGCGGGTCCTCGACGAGCTCCTGGTAGCCGTGGTGGGTCGTCGGGACGCCGTGCGCGGTCGCGAAGCGCTCGGCCCGCACGCGGTCGCGCGACCCGACGGACGCGATCCGGCTCTGCGTGTGCTGGCGCACCGCCTCGGCGAACGACGACGCGATCCCGCCCGCGCCGAGGATCCCCCAGCGGATCGACGGTGCGGTGCGCGGGTCGGGGACGGTGCCGGTGACGTCGGCGGACAGGTCGGGGACGGGGTGGACGGCGGACCCTGCCGAGTGCTCGGCCGGCGTCGGGGCGACGATGCTCATGGGTTCACGCTATCCCGCTGACCTCGCTGCCAGGCCGGGTGTCCATGCGCCGTCGGACCTCGCTCCGCCGCGCGGGTGGTGCGCCCGGCGGCACCGCGCGCCACGATGGACCCATGACGTCCCCCGCGCCCCGGTCCGACGCTCCGTCCGGCACTCCGACCGACACCGACAGGGGCGCTCCGGAGCCGCGCGCGAGCGCGCGCGACCTGGTCAAGGTCTACGGCACCGGCTCGACGGCGGTGCGCGCGCTCGACGGCGTCGACGTCGACTTCGCGCGCGGTCGCCTCACGGCGATCATGGGGCCGTCCGGGTCCGGCAAGTCGACGCTCATGCACTGCCTGGCCGGGCTCGACTCGCCGACGTCGGGCAGCGTCGTCATCGACGGGCAGGAGATCAGCCGCCTGTCCCAGCGGCGGCTCACGGCCCTGCGCCGCACCCGGATCGGGTTCGTCTTCCAGTCCTACAACCTCGTCCCCACGCTCACCGCGGCGGAGAACATCACGCTCCCCCTCGACATCGCGCGCGCCCCGCTCGACCGCGACTGGTTCGACGAGGTCGTCGACGCCGTCGGGCTGCGCGACCGGCTGCACCACCGACCCTCGGAACTGTCCGGCGGGCAGCAGCAGCGCGTCGCGTGCGCGCGGGCGCTCGTGTCCCGGCCGTCGATCGTGTTCGCCGACGAGCCGACGGGCAACCTCGACTCCCGCTCGGCGGGCGAGGTGCTCGCGTTCCTGCGCCGGTCCGTGGACGAGCTCGACCAGACCGTCGTCATGGTCACGCACGACCCGCGCGCGGCGTCCTACGCGCACCGCGTCGTCTTCCTCGCCGACGGTCGGATCTCGGGCGAGCTCCACGACCCGACCCAGCAGGACATCCTCGACGCGCTCGCGCTCGCGGCCGACGACGGCACCCCCGCCCTGCCCGACGCCGGCCCCCCGGACGCCCGCGCCGCCCCGGTGGGACGCCACGCGGCCCGGGTCGACCCGGCATGATCCGCGTCGCGCTGCGCGGCGTGCGCGCGCACGTCGTGCGGTTCGTCCTCTCGGTCCTCGCGGTGACGCTGGGCGTCGCGTTCGTCGTGGGCACGTTCGCGTTCCGCGGCATGCTCTCCTCGACCTTCGACGACATCATCGCCACCACCCTCACCGCGGACGTCTACGTGCGCGGCTCGCAGGAGGTCACGGGCGACGCCGTCGGACCGGGCGGGGGCGGCGGGGGCGGGTTCGCCGCGGACCGCACGCTCGTCCCGGCCGACCTGGTCGACCAGGTCGAGGCCGTCGACGGCGTCGCGCGCGCCCTGCCCGAGGTCTCCGGCCCGGTGGTGCTCGTCGGCGCGGACGGGACCGCCGTCGTGACGACCGGCCCGCCGAGCACGGCGTTCTCGGTCGACCCCGACGACCCGAGCCTCACCCTGCTCGACGGCGCGTGGCCGGGTCCGGGCGAGATCGTCCTCGAGCAGTCGGCAGCGGAGACCGCGGGGCTCGCGACCGGTGACGCGACGACGGTCGTGCTCGGCGGCGAGCCCCGGCCCGTCACGGTGTCCGGGGTCTTCGGGATCGAGGCGGCCGCGGCCGGCGCGATCCTCGTCGGGCTGGACGGGCAGACGGCGAGCGACGCGTTCGCGCCGGACGGCATGGTGCCGCAGATCTCGGTCTGGGCCGTGGCTCCGGGGCCGGACGGGACCACGGACGAGGAGGCGCTGGCCGAGCGCGTCGGCGCCGTCCTGCCCGAGGGCGCGGAGGCCGTGACCGGCGAGCAGGCGCGCGCGGAGGCGAGCGAGGCGGTGGAGGAGGTGCTCGGCTTCGTCGAGACGTTCCTGCTCGTGTTCGCGGCCATCGCGCTGTTCGTCGGGGCGTTCATCATCACCAACACGTTCGCGATGTCGGTGCGCGAGCGCCTGCGCGAGCTCGCCCTCCTGCGTGCGCTGGGCGCGTCCCCCGGGCAGGTGTTCGCGTCGGTGCTCGTCCAGGCGTTCGTCGTCGGGCTGGTGGGCGGCGGGCTCGGGGTCCTCGGCGGTGCCGGGCTGGTTCGCGCCATCCGGTGGGGACTCGCGCTCGCCGGGATGGAGTTCTCGGGACGCGTCCCGCTCGGTGCGCCGCAGGTCGTCGCGGCCGTCGCCCTCGGCGCCCTGGTGAGCGTGCTCGCGGCCGTGCTGCCCGCACGTCGCGCCGCCGCCATCCCGCCCGTCGAGGCCATGCGCGACGACGTCGCCCCGGACCGCGGGACCGGCGCGCGGGCCGTGGGCGGGCTCGTCGTCACCGCCCTCGGTGCCGGCGTGCTGTGGCTCGCGGCGTACCTCGGCTCGTCGGTCTCGGACACCCCGACGGGGTGGGCGTGGGTCGACGACCTGAGCCCGCGCGTCCTGCTCGGCGTGGGTGCGGGGCTCGTGCTGCTGGGCGTCCTCGTCGGGTCGCCGGCGGTCGCCCGCGGCGTGCTCACCGTGCTGGCCTGGCCGCTCGTCGTCGCGCTGCGGCCGCTCGGACGCCTCGCGCGCGGCAACGTCACGCGCAGCCCGCGCCGCACGGCGAGCACCGCGGGCGCGCTGCTCATCGGTATGGCGCTCGTGTCCGTGACCGGCGTCATCGCGGCGTCGACGCAGGCGTCCGTGCGTGGCATCGTCGAGAACGAGGTGCGCGCCGACCTGGTGATCGACTCTGCGACGCTCGTCGTGCCGGACGGCGTGGTGGATGCGGTCGCGGCGACGCCCGGCGCGGAGACCGTCGACACCGTCCGGCTCGGGCTCGTGCCCGTCGCGAGCGGTGACGAGGAGCCGCGCGGCACCGACGTCGCGGGCGTCCCCGCGCGTTTCTTCGACACGGCGCTCGATCCCGTGGCGCTCGAGGGAGACCCGACGTCGACGCTCGAGGACGGGGACGTCGTCGTGCACCGGCGCACCGCGCGCGAGCGCGGCTGGGAGGTCGGCGACGCGCTGCGTCTCGGCGAGGGCGCGGCCGCCGTCGAGGCGCGGGTGGGCGCGGTGATCGACAGCCAGCTCGTCGGGTCCGGGATCCTCGTGCGCGACGACGTGTTCGACGCCGTCGTGCCGGCCGCGCAGGCGAGCGTGCGGATCGTCTACGTGTCGGCCGACGACGAGGCGACCCCCGGCGAGGTGGAGGAGCTGAGCGCGGCGCTGACGACCGCCGTCGAGCCGTTCCTCGTCGTCACGGTGCTCGACCGGGAGGAGACGGCGTCGGCGTTCGCCGACCAGGTGAACCAGGTGCTCGTCATCCTCTACGCGCTGCTCGCGCTGTCGATCGTCATCGCGCTCCTCGGGATCGTCAACACGCTCGCGCTGTCGATCATCGAGCGGACGCGCGAGATCGGGCTGCTGCGCGCCGTCGGGCTGGGGCGGCTGCAGCTCGCGGGCGTGATCGCGATCGAGTCGGTCCTCACGGCGGTCTACGGGACGGTCCTGGGCGTCGCGACGGGCATCGGCATCGGCGCCGCGCTGCCGGGCGTGCTCGCCGACGAAGGTCTGAGCACGCTCGCCGTCCCGTGGGGCCAGGTGCTCGCGATCCTGGGCGTCGCCGTCGTCATCGGCCTCGTCGCGAGCGTCTGGCCCGCGATCCGCGCCGCCCGCCTCCCCGTCCTCGAGGCCGTCACGGTCGACTGACCACCCCACTCGCTGAGTGCATGAAATAGTCGCGTCCGGGGCCCTCAGACGCGACTATTTCATGCACTCACGGGACGGGGAGGGGGTTCGGCGCCGGGGTGCGGTAGTGGCGCAGCGGGGCGTTGCGCCAGGCGACGAGCCCGACGACGGCGCTCGCCACGAGCCCGCCCGCGACCAGGGCGACCGGTGCGGACGTGAGCGACGCGAGCACACCGCCCCGGAAGTTGCCGACCTCCGGCCCCGCGACCCCCACGACGTGCTCGACCGACGACACGCGCCCGCGGAACTCGTCCGGCGTCTCGAGCTGGACGAGCGCGCCACGCGTCACGACGGACACCGTGTCCGCGGCCCCGGCGACGGCGAGGCACGCGAGCGCGAGCCACAGCGGCCCCGCGAGCCCGAACCCGGCGAGCGCGACGCCCCACGTCGCGGCCGCGGCGAGCTGCAGGGCGCCCGAGCGCGTCGCCCGCGTGACCGCGCCGGAGAAGAGCCCGGCCGCGATCCCGCCCACCGCGATCGCCGAGAGGAACAGCCCGAGGGTGCGCGGGTCGCCGTCGAACCGGATCTCGTTGACGAGCGGGAACAGCGAGACCGGCATCGCGAGCACCGTGGCCGCGACGTCCGTGGCGAACGAGCCACGCAGCGTCGGCCTGCGCCAGACGATCGACCACCCGCCCGTCGCGGCACGACGGCGCACGGAGGGAGCGTCGTCGGCCGTGGGCGCACCCGGTGGCAGCGGGGGGAGCCGCACGAGACCGAGCAGGGCGACCACCGCCGCCGCGGCCTGCAGCCCGTACGCCGCGGGAAGGTCCCAGCGCGCGAGGACCAGCCCGGCGAGCGCCGGACCGATGAGCATGGCGACCTGGAACGCGAGGTTCTGCAGCGCGAGCCCGGCGGCGACCTGGTCGGGAGGCAGCAGGCGCGGCGGGACCGTCCGGCGCGCGGGAGAGCCCAGCGCGTTGCACGCCGCACCGAGGCTCACCAGACCCAGGAGCACCCACACCGACCGGTTCCCGGCGACGGCCTGCGCCACGAGTCCGACAGCGGCGAGCACCTGACCCGTCGCCGCGACGCGCATGATCGTCCGGCGGTCGTGGACGTCGGCGAGGTGCCCACCGACGAGACCGAGCGTGAGGAGCGGGACGGCGGTCGCGAGCCCGATGGTCCCGGTCCACAACGGGCTGTGCGTGAGCTCCCAGACCTGCAGCAGGACCGCGACGGTGGCCACCTGCATCCCGAGCCCGCCGACGGCGGACCCCAACCACAGGTCGCGGTAGGCGCGGCTCGTGCGCAGCGGGCGCAGGTCGAGGACGTGCTCGCGCACGTCAGTGCTCCGTCGGTGCGTCGGGCGCCGCGGCGTCGGCCCGCCCGGCGCTGCCCGACCTGGAGTCCGACCCAGCTTCCGGCCCGGTGTCCGCGGGCACCGGGTACCCCGCCGCGTCGAGCCGCTCGACGAGGCGCTCGCGCAGCGACCGTCGCGCGAGCACCCGCTCGAGCTCGACGACCGCCGCGCTGAGAGCGTGCGGGAGCTCGTCGTCGATCTCGGCGACCGACTCCTCGGTCGCCCGCCACTCCGCCTCGAGGAACGGCACGAGCTCGCTGGCCCGGTCCGTGAGCACGACACGACGGGTCCGGGCGTCGGCACCCGGCGCGGTGTCGACGAGGCCTTCACGACGCATGGCGCTGACGGTCTGGCTCATGGCCGAGTGGGTCCGACCGAGCGACGCGGCAAGCTCGCGGATCGTCAGCGGCCCGGTGTGCGCGAGGCGGATCAGCGGGTAGACGAAGCGGGAGCGTACGCCCTCGATCCCGCGGTCGGTGTAGACCGTGGCGATCTCGTCGTCGAGACGGCGCAGCAGCGCATGCAGTGCATCCCAGCGGCCGGGGATCGTGGTGGGATCGATATTCGTCACAGCACTGTTATAACAGCGCTCATGTTTTGAGTCCAGCAGGGTGCCGCTCGGCTAGGTTGAGCGGGCCGTGCTCGGGTCGGGCGGCGCGTGGTCGGGTCGGGCGGCTCGTGGTCGGGTCCGCGTGCGGGGCGTCGTCGGTGCTCGGGCTGTCCGCGCCGTCACCGTGGTCCTTCGGGTGTGAGTTTGAGGAGCGCGGCCTTGACGGCCTTCGCATCCGACGCCGCCCCACCCGCTCAGCCGTCACCTCACCCCGGGCGGACGCCCCGGGCCGCCGGCGCGCCGAGGTAGAGGCGTGGTCGGCCGAGGTAGAACCCCGGTCCGCCGAGGTAGAGCCGTGGTTCCGCGAGGTAGAGCCGTGGTCTGCCCGACGGCGACGGCGGCAGCTGGCTGGGTGCGGGAGCCCGCCCGGTCTCCGGTCGGGCAAGGCCGCGCGCGCCGGTCTTCCGGACGGGCCTCTCGCCCGTCGGCCGCGCGGGCCGGTCTTCGAACCGAGCTCGCTCGCCTGATCGACGAGGCCACGGTCGGTTCGGTGGGACGGGCGCGATCCCCTGCTCGGCGAGGCGCCGCGTTGCGGCGCGGGGGTGAGCCCGCCGACCGACCCGGCCCGGCACCCGGGCGGTCGCCCGGGCGAGCGAAGGCCACGGTGCGACGACGC
>NZ_JBZGBY010000010.1:0-117857 GCF_059159975.1 Cellulosimicrobium sp. BMG9.22
ACCACGGTGACGGCGCGGACAGCCCGAGCACCGGCGCCGCCCCGCCCGCGGACCCGACCACAGCACGCCCGACCGAGCCCGAGCACCGACGCCGGCCCGCACGCGGACCCGACCACGAACCGCCCGACCGAGCCCGCGCACCGCGCGGACCCGGCCACGAACCGCCCACGCCCGCCGTGTGTCGGGAGCGCGGGGTAGGGTCGGGCCGCACGTTCTTCGACCCTCAGGAGTTCCCCGTGGCCTGGCAGCCGACCGACCCGCGACAGCGACAGCGCCGCAACCGTCGCGTCGCGATGATCGTCGTCGCGGCGCTCCTCGCGACGTTCCTGATCCCGGCGCTCGCGATCGTCCTGTCCTGACGGGCCGATGAGCGCCGAGCGATTCGGGCCGCGGTTGAGCCACGACGACCTCAAACGTGCTCTGCTCTCGCGCCAGCACCTCGACGTGCCGCGGGACGCGACGGTCCTCGACGAGGTGCGACACCTCGTCGGGCTGCAGTCGCAGGTGCCGTCGTCGCCGTACCCCGCGCTGTGGGCGCGGCTCGCGACGTTCGCGACGGACGACCTGGGCACGCTGCTCGTCGAACGTGACGTCGTGCGGATCGCCACGCTGCGGGGCACGGTGCACCTCGTCGCGGCGGAGGACGCGCTCGAGCACGCGGCACTCGTGCGGCCAGCGCTGGCCGGCTACCTGCGCGCGAAGAACCAGCACGGCGCCGCGCTGGCCGACGTCGACCTCGACGAGCTGGAGCGCGCCGCGCGCGACCTGCTCGCCGAGCCGCTCACCTCCGTGGAGCTCGGTCGCCGCCTCGCGGAGCGCTGGGAGGGCGTCGACCCCAAGCACCTCGCGTACGGCGCGCGCTGCCTCCTGCCTCTCGTCCAGGTGCCGCCGCGCGGGCTGTGGGGCGCGAACGGACCGGGCACCACCACCACGTGGACGACGGCGCAGGCCTGGCTCGGGCGGTCCGACCCCGGTGCGGAGGCGGTCGCGCACGCCACGGACCCCGAGGCCGTCCTCGCGGCGCGCGTGCGCCTCGTGCGGCGCTACCTGGCCGCGTTCGGGCCGGCGTCGGTCGCGGACGCGCAGCGCTGGGCGGGGCTCACGCGGTTCAAGGCCGCCGTCGACGTCCTGCGCCCCGAGCTCGTGACGTTCACCGGCCCGGACGGCAAGGAGCTGTTCGACCTCCCGGACGCACCACGACCGCCCGGCGACTCTCCCGTACCCGTCATCCTCGCCGGGGACTTCGACAACCTCGTGCTGTCCCACGACGACCGCACCAGGATCCTCGGTGACGTCCCGGTGAAGAGCGTCGTGAGCATCAACGGCCAGGTCGCGGCCACTGCGCTCGTCGACGGGCGCGTGGCCGGAGCGTGGACGGCCCGGCTCGACGGCACGGCGACGTCGTCGGGCGAGGACGGAGGTGCCGCCGTCGTGCACGTCGAGGTGCGCCTCCTGCGCGGGTCACCGGCGAGCGCCGAGACCGGCGCTCCGTCGCCTGCCGACCGCCTGCGCGACCCGGACGTGCGCGGCGCGCTCGTCGCGCGGGCGGAGGAGTGGGTGCAGTGCGCGTGGCCGCACGCGCGAGCGCGCGTCGTGGTGCAGGGCTGAGGAAGGGCCGCAGGAGCGGAAACCCCCGCGGGTGCGACGAGTCCCGGAGTGCGTCGTCCGACGGAGCGGTGTCAGGCAGCGACCGGGGCCACGTCGCCCGCATGGTCGGCGGTGAGGTCGCCCGTCTCCCCGGCACGCACGGCGCGGCGCCCGAGGACGATCGTGTAGACCCAGAAGCCGGCGAGCGCGAGAGCGCCGATGACGATCTTGAGCCACCACGGCATGGTCGAGCCGGTGACGAAGCCCTCGATCACGCCGGACACAGCGAGCGCGATGGCGAGGCCGATCGCGACCGTGACGAGCGCGCGGCCCTCCTGCGCGAGCGCGCGCGAGCGAGGCAGGGGACCGGGGTCGATCCAGGCCCAGAAGATGCGCAGCCCGGCGGCGCCGGCGACAAAGATGGACATGAGCTCGAGCAGACCGTGCGGCGCGATGAGCGTGAGGAACAGGTCGAGCTCGCCGTATGCGGCCATCATGCCGCCCGTCGCTCCAATGTTGACGGCGTTGGAGAACAGCACGTAGGCGGGGTAGATGCCCGTGATGCCGAGGCCGACACACTGCGCCGCGATGAGCGCGTTGTTCGTCCACACGACGGTGGCGAAGTCCAGCCCGGGTTCGTAGTAGGACGCGAACGCATGGTTCACATAGTTCTCACGCTCGCTCGGCGGGCCCATCGACGCGAGCCCCTCGGGCGTCGTCGCGACCCACACTCCGGCGACCAGCGCGATCACGAGGCACGCCGTCGTCACGCCGACCGACCACCACCGGATCCGGTACAGCGCGGCGGGCAGGGACACCGTGACGAACCGCACGACGTCGCGCCACGCGGGCTCGTGCGCCCCGGCGATGCGGGTGCGCGCCCGGCCCAGCAGGTCGGACAGGCGCGTGATGAGCACCGGGTCGGGTGCGACGGACCGGACCGTCGACAGGTGGGTCGCGACGGCCTGGTAGAGCCGCACGAGCTCGTCCGCCTCGGCGCCGTCGAGCGTGCGCCGCCGGGTGAGGGTCTCCAGGCGGTCCCACTGCGCGCGGTGCACGTCGGTGAAGGCGTCGAGGTCCACGACCGATACCCTGCCACAGGACGAGAACCGACGAGAACGGTGGAGAGCACGTTGCGTGACGGCATCCTGATCGGCGAGGGCGTGGTCCTCGACGCGCGACCGGCATCGTTCCTCACGCGCGGCCTGGGCGTGTTCCTCGACATGCTCGCGATCTTCGTCCTGCTGCTCGCGACGCTCCTCGTCACCGCGCGGTCGCTCGACGTGATCGACCCCGACCTCGCCCCCGCGGTCGGCATCGCGATCGCCGTGCTCGTCATGGTCGTCGTCCCGACCACCGTCGAGACGCTCTCCCGTGGACGCTCGCTCGGCAAGCTCGCCCTCGGCATCAGGGTCGTGCGCGACGACGGCGGCCCGGTCCGCTTCCGCCACGCCTTCCTGCGCGCGCTGGTGGGTGTGGGCGAGATCTGGCTGACGCTCGGCTCCGTCGCGCTCATCGCGTCGCTGACGAACGACCGGGGCAAGCGGCTCGGCGACATGGCCGCCGGCACGTACGCGATCCGCGTGCGCGGCGGGAAGGCGACGCTCGCACCGCTCGTCATGCCGCCGTACCTCGCGGCCTGGGCGTCGCGCGCCGACATGCGCCGGCTCCCCGACGGGCTCGCGCTCGCCGCCCGTCAGTTCCTCTCCCGCGCCGGGCGGCTGCACCCCGCCTCGCGCACGCGCCTCGGGCAGGAGCTCGCGGGGCAGGTCGAGCGGTTCGTCGCGCCCGGCCCGCCGCCCGGCACGCACCCGGAGATGTTCCTCGCGGCCGTGCTCGCCGAGCGGCGCGACCGCGACCGGGCCACGGCCCAGCGCATGGAGGCCGCCGCGCACGAGCAGGCGGCGCTCCTGCACCGCCTGCCCTACTCGGTGCCCGACCCCTCGCGCTGATCCCCCCGAGTTGTCAGCGCTCCAGGGCACCGAAGGTCCGTCCACTGCTGACAGCTCTCAGGTCCCCGGAGTTGTCAGCGCCCGGCGGACCCTGAGACCTGTGAGGTGCTGACAGGTGGTGAGGGTGGTGCGTCCTCGAAGCGGCCGACGACGCGCGAGATACCCAGCAGGACGAGCGCGAACGCGCCGAACCACACCGGGCGGCTCGCCCACCAGTCCGCGCTGCCCGGCGCCGGCAGCTGCTGACCGAGCCCGACGAGCACGACCCCGACGACGACGATCATCGCCGTCAGGTGCCACAGGTACACCGTCATCGACCGCGCGGCGAGTCCCGCCACGACGGCCCGGCCGCGGCCCTCGGCCCACCGTGCGAGCGGCGCACGCAGGGCGAGCGCCAGCGCGACGAGCGCGACCGCGTGCAGGACGACGGGCGCCGTCGGGGGCCCGAGGTTCGACATCGGGTCACCCGGCATGCCGATGAGCGAGACGGGGTACGGGCCGACGGCGACGAGCAGCGCCGCGAGCGCCGCGGCGGCGAGTCCGACGACCGTCAGCGCTCCCGGTCGAGGCAGGACGGCGACCGGGACGACGCGGCCCCCACGCACGACCCGCACCCCGGACCGCACGTCGGCGTAGATCAGCCCGATCGCGTACGGGACGACCCACACGAGCACGACGTTCACCAGCGCGAGTCGCTCCAGCCCGGCCCCGAACCGCAGCGCCTCCACCGTGAGCGGCGCGACGACGAGCCCTCCGACGGTCCACCAGCCCGCGGCGTGCAGCGCGCGGCGCAGGAGCGGGGTGAGCACGACGAGACCGAGGTACACGGCGAGGAACCACAGGAGCTGGGGGGCGAGCGTCGCGAGGGAGCGCACGGCGCCGGCGGGCAGCCCGACGGCGAGCAGGACGCCGACGGCGACGACCCACGCCCCCACGAAGATCCCGACGGGACGCAGCAGCCGCAACACGCGACGCCCGGCGAGCCGCACCCCGTCGGCGAGGTCGGCGCCGACGCCCCGGCGACCCAGCGCTCGCCCGGGACCGGAGCGCCCGGCCGTGCGGGCGTCGTCGGGACGACGGGCGAGACCGTAGGCCGCCGATGCGCCGGCCGCGAAGAACAGCAGCGCGAGGACCTGCAGCACCCAGGTGACGGCCCAGCCGCCGCCGTGCGCGAGCGCGTTGCCGATCTGCAGCCGCTCGCCGTCCCACGTCGCGTCCGCCATGAGCCAGTGGACCGTGAGCACGCTCAGCGTGGCGAGCGCGCGTACGGCGTCGACGAACACGTCGCGCGGGGGACGGCGCGACGCGGCGGGCTCGCGCACCGCGGCGGGCGACCGGTCCGACGGCGGCCGGTGCTTCCCCGGGAGTGCCCCGCCCCGGAGACGGTGCGGTCGCGCGGGCGACGACGGGCGGGTCGGAGGCGGCGTCAGGACGGCCACGGGATGCTCCTCGGTCGGCGGCGCCGGGAGGATCCCCGGCACTCACCAGTCTCGAAACATCCCGTTCGTCCCGGTACGGGACCGTCCTCCGACCCCGCGGCGACGGACCACCGAACGCGCCGGGGGTTGTCCCCCGGGGCGGGCTCAGACCTTGAGGTAGCGCAGCACCGCGAGCACGCGGCGGTGGTCGCCGGCGTCCTGGGGAAGGCCGAGCTTGCCGAAGATCGACGTCACGTTCTTCTCGACCGCGCCGTACGAGAGGAACAGCGCCTCCGCGATGGCGGAGTTGGACCGGCCCTGCGCCATGAGCTCGAGCACCTCGGTCTCGCGGGGCGTGAGGCGCGCGAGGCCGTCGTCGGACCGCGACGCGCCCATGAGCTGGCTCACGACCTCGGGGTCGAGCACGGTCTGGCCTGCCGCGATGCGGGTGAGCGCGTCGACGAACTCGCTCACGTCCGCGACGCGGTCCTTGAGCAGGTACCCGACGCCGCGCGCGCCGCCCGTCAGCAGCTCGCTCGCGAAGCGCGTCTCGACGTACTGCGAGAACAGCAGGACCCCGAGCTCCGGATGGGCGGCACGCAGCGTCAGCGCGGCCTGCAGGCCCTCGTCCGTGAACGTCGGGGGCATCCGGATGTCGACCACCGCGACGTCGGGCAGCGCGTCCGTGGCCGCGAGCCGCGTGACCTGCGCGACGAGCTCGTCGCCGTCGCCGACCGCGGCGACGACCTCGTGCCCGCGGCGCGTGACGAGCGCGACGAGCCCGTCGCGCAGGATGACGGAGTCCTCGGCGATGGCGAGCCGCATGGTGTCCTTCCGGTCGGCGGGCCGTGCGGCCCGGTCGTGGGTGCCACGGGCCATCCTGCCCGACGACGGCCGCCGGGCGTCGGGCACCGGAGCGTCGCAGCGATGTCGCCCCAGTCAGACCCGGACGGGCAGGAGCACCGTGACGACGGTCGGGCCGCCGACGGGGCTCGTGAGCTCGAACGAGCCGTCGACCGAGCGCACGCGCTCGGTGAGTCCTGCGAGGCCGGACCGGTGGCCGTCCGAGCCGGGCTGCACGACCCGAGCGCCGCCCTGCCCGTCGTCGCGCACACGCAGGCGCAGGCGCGTGCCCCGCCCGGTCCCCTGCCGCTCGAGGAGCACGTACACCCCCGTGGCGCGCGCATGCTTGACGGCGTTCGTCACGAGCTCCGCGACGCAGAAGTACGCGATCGACTCGACCGCGGGCGCGAGGCGTCCGGAGGCCTCGACCGCAGGGTCGACGTCGACCGTCACCGGCAGCGGCGAGCGCGCTGCGAGGGTCTCGAGCGCGACGGCGAGCCCGTTGTCGAGCGCGGGCGGGTGGATGCCCCGGGCGAGCTCGCGCAGCTCGACGAGCGCCTCCTTGGTCGACGAGTGCGCGAGGTCGACGAGCTCCAGCGCGTCACGCTGCTCGCCCGTCGCGAGCTGCTCCTTCGCCTCCCCGAGCTGCATCGCGACCGCGACGAGCCGGGCCTGGGTGCCGTCGTGCAGGTCGCGCTCGATGCGGCGGAGCTTCGCGTCGGCGTCCTCGACCGTGCGGCCGCGCGACTCCTCGAGGTCGGCGACGCGCAGGCTCGAGAGCGTCGGGCCGAGCAGCGCCACGGTGAGCACGCGGTACAGGTGCGCGAACGCGCGCGTGACGTGCGGCCAGATCCACAGGAAGAGCATGCCGACGAGCACGAACCCGAGCTGGCGCACGGGGGTGTCCACAAACCAGTCGGTCCCGAACGAGGCGCCGCGGTGCCACGACCCGTCGCTCGCCTGCTGGAGCGGCAGCCAGCGCGACCAGATCCAGTGCGTCATCGCACCGAGGCCGACCGAGAGAAACACCGTGCTGACGACGAACGAGACGATCGCGAGCGGCAGCGCGACGAAGAGGAAGAGGAGCGCGCGCCACCCCGGGCCGTCACCGAGACCGCTCCACGTCGTGCGCCAGAATCCGCGCGGCCGCACGTAGGGCGCCGGGGCCGCGACGTCGACGGCGAGCATCGAGCGCGCCATCGCCCGGTACATCGAGCCCCAGCCGCGCCCGCCGAGCACGACCCAGGCCGCCGCGACGAGCCCGACGACCGTCGCGAGGATCCCGGCCGTGAACGACACCGTGAAGACCGCGTAGGCGAACCCGAAGGGCGCGAGCAGCAGCGCGAGCCACAGATAGCCGTACTCGCGCCACGTCCGGCCCGCGAACGGCGCGCGCAGGAACGAGACCTGCTCGCGGTGGTCGACGAACCGCGGGTCGGGACGGGTCCCGGCGAACGTCGTCGAGGTCGTCGGAGCCGGCCCCGCGGCAGCCGTGGCTCCGGCGGGCGCCGATGCAGGAGTGTGCGACGACGGCGGTTCCTCCGCGGGAAGGACGGTCGGCTGGTCAGGGGTCACGGCTGTCATGGTGCCAGTCTCTGCGAGAAGGCACGGCGACCGACAGGGTAGCGTCCGCCTCGTCAGGGTGGGGACAACCCCCGGATCACGTCGTGGCCGGGCGCCCGCGCAGCGCCGAGCGCACGGTCGGCCACAGGAGCACCGCCGCGAGGAGCACGACGCCGACGACGGCGAGCCACACGCCGTCGACCCGCAGGGGTCCCAGCAGCCGGTCGTAGACGACGCCGGTCGCGTTCTCCGCGACCGCGGGAGGGAGCGCCTCGAGGTACTTCGACCGGCCGAACGCGATGGCCCCGACGAGCAGCAGCCCGGCGGCGGTCCAGGTCCCGGCGACGAGGGCCACGCCCCGCCGTCGGGCCGGCACGACCCACACGGCCAGCGCGGCGAGGCCGACGACGATCCACGGCAGCCAGGCCGCCGCCCGCCCGAGCCACGCGACGCCCGTCTGCACGACCGTGACCTGGGGGAACTGACCGAGCGTCAGCTGGGGGTCGAGGTCGGGGATGCGCTCCGCGAAGGAGAACCCGCGGTCCTGGAGCGCGGTGCGGACCTCGTCGACGACCGGCCCGAGCGAGAGCCGCACGACGCCGTCCTCGGAGGCCCGCACGACGTCGCCCTCCCCCGTGACCACGTAGACCACCGCGCGGTGGCCCGTCCGGTTGACGTTCTCCCAGACGACCGCGAACGCCTGCGACGTCACGACGCGCTCGACGACCCCGTGGACGAGCTTCTCCACCTGGTCGTAGAGCAGGGGGGCGAGCGCCGCCGCGGCGGCGTCGGCGCGCTGCGTCGCCTGGCCCGAGAGGAGGGGGCGCTCCTCGGGATCGATCGACGCCGCGAGCCCGTCGATGGCGTTCGCGGTCAGCGACTCGACGTCGATGCGCGACATCACCTGCTCGGTCACGGTGTCGACGACCTGCGCCTGCACGGACTCCTCGTCGGCGAGCGGGCGCACGATCGCGACGTACCGCTCCGTGTCGAGCAGCGTCCCGTCGGCGTACCGGGCGACGAGCGCCCCGATGGCCAGCACGCCGCTCAGCAGCAGCAGGAGGCCGCCCGCCGTCCACCGCGCCCAGCCCGGCACGCCGCGACGGCGGACCTCGGCCTCGCTCATGCGACGCACCCGACGGCCCGGCTCGCTGCCGCGCGCTCCTCAGTGCAGGAGGTACTTGATGGCGATGGCCACGCCTCCGAGCGCGGTGGCGAGCAGCGTCTCGCCCAGGAGCTGTCGCCCGCGGGCCCCCGCGCGGTACGCCGCGAGGTAGCCGACCAGCCCGAGCATGACCACGGTGAACCACACCGCGACGAGCGCGGCGTCCTCGACCCCCAGACCGAGCCAGTATGCGAGCAGATAGACGACGATCCCTGGAACCGCACCGAGCAGCACCCCCACGTTGAGTCGCATGGCCGTGAGGGTACGTTCCCACAGTCCGTGGCCGCTGTCGCGGAATCGCCCGCTCACGGCGTCGACGTAGCAGTGCGCGAACCAGTACCCGACCGCGACGAGGGCCACCGCGAGCACGACCCGGTCGCCCGACGGTGCGTGCACGCTCGAGACCGCGAGGACGAACCCCGCGACGACCCCGCCGTACAGGAAGTCGTGCGGGGGCTCGCGCTCCCAGCGGTCGCCCACACGGTGCCACAGGGGGCGGAAGCCGGTCGGCGCTGCCGGTGAGCCCGGCGGTCCGGGCGCGGACGGGTCGTCCGCAGCCGGACGGTCGACAGGGCTGTTCGAGTGATCCATGCGCCGTCCGTACCTCAGGGGTGCTCGGCGCCCGGTCAGTACCGGTAGTGCTCGGGCTTGTACGGACCCTCGACCGGGACGCCCAGGTAGTCGGCCTGGGACGGCGAGAGCTCGGTGAGACGGACTCCGAGCGCGTCGAGGTGCAGGCGCGCGACCTTCTCGTCGAGCACCTTGGGCAGGCGGTACACCTGGCGTGCGTACGCCCGCTCCCGTCCCTCGCCCGCCGCGTCGAGCGCGTCCCGGTAGAGCTCGATCTGGCCGATGACCTGGTTGGAGAACGAGTTGCTCATGACGAACGACGGGTGCCCCGTGGCGTTGCCGAGGTTGAGCAGGCGGCCCTCCGACAGGACGATGATCGACCGCGCACGACGTTCGGTACCGTCCGTGCCCGGCCCTGCCGGGAACGTCCACTCGTGCACCTGCGGCTTGATCTCCGTGCGCGTGACACCCGGCAGCCCTGCGAGGCCGGAGATGTCGATCTCGTTGTCGAAGTGGCCGATGTTCCCCACGACGGCCTTGTCCTTCATCGCCGCCATGTGCTCGGCGCGGATCACGTCCTTGTTGCCCGTGGTCGTGATGAAGAAGTCCGCCTCGCTCAGCACGTCCTCGATGCGGGCGACCTGGTAGCCGTCCATGGCCGCCTGCAGCGCGCAGATCGGGTCGACCTCCGAGACGATCACGCGCGCGCCCTGGCCGCGGAACGCCTCGGCCGCACCCTTGCCCACGTCGCCGTAGCCGGCGACGAAGGCGACCTTGCCGCCCATGAGGACGTCGGTGGCACGGTTGATCCCGTCGGGCAGCGAGTGGCGGATGCCGTACTTGTTGTCGAACTTCGACTTGGTCACCGAGTCGTTGACGTTGATCGCGGGGAACAGCAGCTCGCCCGCCTCGGCGAGCTGGTAGAGGCGGTGGACGCCCGTCGTCGTCTCCTCCGTGACGCCCTGGATCGACTGGGCGATCGTCGTCCAGCGCAGGGGGTCGGCGTCGAGGGCGCGGCGCAGGACGGCGCGCACGACGTTCATCTCGTGCGTGTGGTCGGGCTCGCCGGGCAGCGTGTCCGGCGGCACGACGCCCGCGCGCTCGTACTGCAGGCCGAGGTGGACGAGCATCGTCGCGTCGCCGCCGTCGTCGAGGATCATGTTCGGGCCACCGGACTCGCCCGGCCACACGAGGATCTGCTCGGTGCAGTCCCAGTATTCCTCGAGGCTCTCGCCCTTCCACGCGAAGACGGGCACGCCCTGGGGGTCCTGCGGGGTGCCGTGCGGCCCGACGGCCACCGCTGCCGCCGCCTCGTCCTGCGTCGAGAAGATGTTGCAGCTCGCCCAGCGGACCTCGGCGCCGAGCGCGACGAGGGTCTCGATGAGGACCGCCGTCTGCACGGTCATGTGCAGCGACCCCGCGATGCGCGCGCCCGCGAGCGGCTGGGCGGCGCCGTACTCGGCGCGCAGCGCCATGAGACCGGGCATCTCGTGCTCGGCGAGGCGGAGCTGGTGCCGGCCCGCCTCGGCGAGGGACAGGTCGCGGACCTTGTACCGACCCGGGAGCTCGTCGAAGCCGGGGGTCGTTCCCGCGGTACCGGACGTCGTTGCTGGCGCTGTGGTCGACATGGTTCTCCTGAGCGTTCTCGTGGCCGGCCGCCGGCCGGATGACGTGCGCTGGGGGCTCCCGTCCGCGCCGAGCGGGACCTCGGCCCGCCTCCGGACCAGACTACCGACGACGCGGCCCGAGAACGGGTCCCGCGCCTGACGGGTTTCGAGCCCACCCGGGTCGCGCGACGCGACCGCATCGTCCGGCGCGCGCGAGCGCGCGCGTAACACGAATCCTTGACCATCTCAAGATCACAAAGAGGTAACGATCCGCGAGAGTGCGGGATCCGCACGGTCGCAACGATCCATGGTCAAGGATCGACCTGGAAACCACCCTGGAGCGAGACCCCTCGGTAGAATTTGAACCTCGAATCAGGCAGGGTGCCGGGGTACCGATTGACATCGGACCAGCATGTGTCCCCTGCGCGCCGAGCGTGCCGCCGCCCCGCACCGCGGCGGCGACCGCGCCGTGCGGTCGCGGGCACGTGCCACGCTCCCGAGACGCCGCCGCCTGACTCACCTCTGGCGCCGTCCTCGCGCGGGGCGTGCCGGTCCTCCACGGAAGGTGGCGAGCCCGCCCGCATGACTGCACCGAGCATCACCCCGCCAGACACCGGCACGACGGTCGACCCGTCCGCGCCGGCGACACCCCCACCCACCGACGTCGCCGTCTCCGTCCGCGACGTCTACAAGGTCTTCGGCCGCCGACCGGTCGAGGCGATCCGCCGGCTCGAGCAGGGCGCGTCGCGCGACGACGTCAAGCCGCTCGGCACCGCCGCGGTGATCGACGCGAGCTTCGACGTCCGACGCGGCGAGATCTTCGTCGTCATGGGACTGTCGGGCTCGGGCAAGTCGACGCTCATCCGCATGCTCAACGGGCTGTGGAAGCCGACGTCCGGGCACGTCCTCGTCGACGGCACGGATCT
The DNA here is from genome assembly GCF_059159975.1 of Cellulosimicrobium sp. BMG9.22. Lineage (NCBI taxonomy): Bacteria > Bacillati > Actinomycetota > Actinomycetes > Micrococcales > Promicromonosporaceae > Cellulosimicrobium > Cellulosimicrobium sp. BMG9.22. The sequence goes on from NZ_JBZGBY010000010.1 coordinate 11,632, forward strand.
CGCAGCCACGGACGCCAAGGAGCTGCGGGCCCTGCGCCGCAGCAGCGTGAGCATGGTCTTCCAGCACTTCGCGTTGCTCCCCCACCGCACGGTGCTCGACAACGCCGCCTACCCGCTCGAGATCCAGGGCATGGGCAAGGCCGAGCGGCGGGAGAAGGCCCGCACGGCGCTCGAGCTCACCGGCCTCGGCGGCTGGGAGGACTCCCTGCCCTCACAGCTCTCGGGCGGCATGCGCCAGCGCGTCGGCCTCGCCCGCGCGCTCGCCGCCGACACCGACGTCCTGCTCATGGACGAGGCGTTCAGCGCGCTCGACCCGCTCATCCGCCGCGAGATGCAGGAGCAGCTCCTCGACCTGCAGCAGCGGCTCGGCAAGACGATCGTCTTCATCACGCACGACCTCAACGAGGCCATGCACCTCGGCGACCGCATCGCCGTGATGCGCGACGGCCGGATCGTCCAGATCGGCACCGCCGAGCAGATCCTCTCCGACCCCGCGAACGACTACGTCGCGCAGTTCGTCGCCGACGTCGACCGCACCCGCGTCCTCACCGCGTCGTCCGTCATGGTGCGCCCCGCCGTCGTCGTCCCGGTGACCGGTGGTCCGCGCCTGGCGAGCCGCACCATGCGCGAGGCGCAGGTCTCGGCCGCGTACGTCGTCGACCGCCAGCGCGTGCTGCACGGCGTGGTGCGCGACGACGACGCCGTGGCCGCGCTCAAGGCCGGCAAGGAGTCCATCACGGACGTCGTGCACGACGGCGTCGCCCCGGTCTCCCCGGACACCCCCCTCGCCGAGATCTTCGCGCCCGCCGCGGAGTCCCCGCTCCCCGTGGCGGTCACCGACGAGCAGGGCCGTCTCGTCGGCGTCGTGCCCCGCGTGACCCTCCTCGAGGCCATGGTGCCGGCCGACCAGCCCCGCACCGGCGAGATCGACCTCGGCAACCCGAGCACCGCCGTCCCGACCACACCGACGACCGACCGAGGTGCGCGATGACCGACACGCTCGTCCCCCGCATCCCGCTCGGCGACTGGGTCGAGACGTTCGTCGACTGGCTCACCGCCGTGTTCCGGCCGGTCTTCGCCGTGATCAAGGACCTGCTCGAGGGCGTGTTCGACGTGCTCGACACGATCCTCACCGGTCCGCCGTTCTGGGTCGTCGCGCTCGCGCTCGCCGCCCTCGCTCTCCTCGCGAAGGGCTGGAAGCTCGCCCTCGGCTCGCTCGTCGGGTTCGTCGTCATCGCCGGTGTCGGCCAGTGGGCCGCCGCCATGGAGACGCTCGCGCTGGTCCTCGTGGCCACGGTGATCACCCTCGCGATCGCCATCCCGCTGGGGATCTGGGCGGCGCGCGACGACAAGGTCTCCCGCACCGTGCGCCCGGTCCTCGACTTCATGCAGACGATGCCGGCGTTCGTGTACCTCATCCCCACGGTCGTCATCTTCCTCACGGGTCCCGTCCCGGGGATCATCGCGACGATCGTGTTCGCGCTCGCCCCCGGCGTGCGCTTCACCGAGCTCGGCATCCGCCAGGTCGACGCCGAGGTGGTCGAGGCCGGCCACGCGTTCGGCGCGACCCCTGGGCGCATCCTGCGCCAGATCCAGCTCCCCCTGGCCCTGCCGACCATCATGGCCGGCGTCAACCAGGTCATCATGCTGTCGCTCTCGATGGTCGTCATCGCCGGCATGGTCGGCGCCGGCGGCCTGGGTGAGGACGTCGTCGCCGCGCTCCAGCGCGTGGACGTCGCGCTCGGCTTCGAGGCCGGCCTCGCCGTCGTCGTGCTCGCGATGTACCTCGACCGCGTGACCTCCGCGCTGAGCGACCGCGCGCCCGTCTCCCGCGCCCTGGCCGCCACCCGCGCCTGATCGCACGACCATCCCCCGCACGGCCCCCACGAGGGACCGCGCGGACCTACGGAAGGAACGTATGAACCCCGCACGCACCCCCGCACGCCGCCGCACGGCGGCCGTCGCCACGGCCGCAGTCCTCGGGCTGGGTCTGACCGCCTGCGCGTCCGGCTCCGACTCCGGCTCCGACGAGGTCGCCATGAACGGCGAGGACGAGGCCGCGGTCTCGATCGGCATCCCGTCCGGCTGGGACGAGGGCATCGCCGTCTCGCACCTGTGGACGTCGATCCTCGAGTCCGAGGGCTACGAGGTCGAGTCGCAGACGGCCGACGTCGGCGTGATCTACACCGGCCTCGCCGGTGGGGACTTCGACGTCACGTTCGACGTCTGGCTGCCCTACACGCACGCCTCCTACGAGGAGGAGTACGGCGACGAGGTCACCGACCTCGGCCACTGGTACGACGACGCCAAGCTCACCATCGCGGTGAACGAGGACTCCCCGGCGCAGTCGATCGAGGACCTCGCCACGATGTCCGACGAGTACGGCAACAAGCTCGTCGGTATCGAGGCGGGAGCCGGCCTCACGAAGATCACCCAGGAGGAGGTCATCCCGACCTACGGCCTGGAGGGCATGGACTACTCCATCTCGTCCACGCCCGCGATGCTCGCGGAGCTCAAGGGCGCCACCGCCGCCGGTGAGAACATCGCCGTCACGCTGTGGCGGCCGCACTGGGCGTACGACGAGTTCCCCGTCCGCGACCTCGAGGACCCCGAGGGCGCGCTCGGCGAGGCCGAGGAGATCCACATCTGGGGCGCCTCGGACTTCGAGGAGCGCTACCCGACCCTGACGAAGCTCGTCGGCGCGTTCGAGCTGGACGACGAGCAGCTGTTCTCGCTCGAGAACATGATGTTCAACTCCGACGAGTACGCGGACGAGGAAGCGGCCGTCGAGGCGTGGCTCGAGGCCAACCCGACGTTCGTCGACGACCTCAAGGCAGCCGCGGGCGTCTGACGCTCCCTGCCCGACGGCGAAGGCCGGCTCCCCGAAGGGAGCCGGCCTTCGTGCGTGCGGGGGCCGGGCCGTGACGCCCGGGCCGCGTGGTCAGAGCTCGCGCGCGTCGTCCTCCAGCAGCACGGGGATGCCGTCGCGCACCGGATAGGCCAGCGGGCGGTCCGGGTCCGTGGAGTGCAGCTCCGGCTCGCCGGACGGCCCGACGCCGTCCACGAGCCGCGCGCCTGTCACCGGGCACCGCAGCGCCTCGCGCACCCAGGGGTCGATCTGCAGGCTCATGCTCGCTCCTCGTCGTCGGCCGTGCGCACGAGCGACAGGACGTCGTCGCGCACCTTCTCCATGATGTCCTCGTCCGCCGCCTCGACGTTGAGGCGGAGCAGGGGCTCGGTGTTCGACGCGCGCAGGTTGAACCACCACTGCGGGTGGGAGTCCCAGTGCGAGACGGTCAGCCCGTCGAGCTCGTCGACGTCGACCGGACCGCCGCCCTGCTGCGTCACGTAGGCCTCGACGACGCGCTCCCGGGCCGCCGGGACGTCGGCGACGGTCGAGTTGATCTCACCGGAGGCCACGTACGGCTCGTACATCTCCCCGAGCGCCGACAGCGGGTGCGGCTGCGTCCCGAGCGCCGCGAGCACGTGCATCGCCGCGAGCATGCCCGTGTCCGCGAAGAAGAAGTCGCGGAAGTAGTAGTGCGCGCTGTGCTCGCCGCCGAACACGGCGTCGTTGTCCGCCATCTGCGCCTTGATGAACGAGTGCCCCACGCGCGTGCGCACGGTCCGTGCCCCCGCCGCCCCGAGGAAGTCGGGGACGGCGCGCGACGTGATGAGGTTGTGGATCACCGTCGGCGTGCGGCCCGCCTCGACCTCCTTCGCGACCTCGCGCAGCCCGACGAGCGCCGTGATCGCCGACGGCGAGACCGGGTCGCCGTGCTCGTCGATCACGAAGCAGCGGTCCGCGTCGCCGTCGAACGCGAGCCCGAGGTCGGCGTCGTGCTCGACGACCGCCGCCTGCAGGTCCTCGAGGTTCTTCGGGTCGAGCGGGTTGGCCTCGTGGTTCGGGAACGTGCCGTCGAGCTCGAAGTACAGCGGCACGACGTCGAGCGGCAGCGCCGGCAGCCCGGCACCCGTGCCGAGCACCGCCGGGACGGTATACCCGCCCATGCCGTTGCCGGCGTCGACGACGACCTTGAGCGGCCGGATGCCCGACAGGTCGACGAGCGAGCGCAGGAACGCCGCGTAGTCGGTGAGCATGTCGCGGTCGGTGACCGTCCCGGGCGCGTCGACCGGGGCGGGCAGTCCGTCGTCGAGGAAGCCCTCGGCGAGGGTCCGGACCGCGGCGAGACCGGAGTCCTGCCCGACGGGCCGCGCGCCCGCGCGGCACAGCTTGATCCCGTTGTAGTCGGCCGGGTTGTGGCTCGCGGTGAACATCGCGCCCGGGACGCCGAGGACGCCCGACGCGTGGTACAGCCCGTCGGTCGAGCACAGCCCGATCTGCACGACGTCGATCCCCGCCTCGGCGAGGCCCGTGGCGAACGCGTCCACGAGCGCCGGCCCGGAGTCGCGCATGTCGTGCCCGACGACGACGCTCGCCCGCGCGGCCCCCTCGCCCGTCGGCACCTCGGGCAGTACCACCGCCCGAGCGAACGCCGCACCGATGGCCTTCGCCACCTCGGGGTTCAGCTGGTCCGGGACGGTGCCGCGGACGTCGTACGCCTTGATGAGGTGGGAGAGGTCGGTGCTCACGGCGTCCACGGTATCCGCGATTCGCAGAAGGGGTGGTCACCGTACTCGCCCCGAGGGCTGAGCCCCCGCAGGGCAGGCATTGCGGGGGCTCAGCGCCGAGTCACCGAGAGCTCAGTACACGGTCGGGGCGGGAGCCCCCATGGCGCGCCACTGGTCGTACGTGATCACGCCGTCGTAGCCGGGACCCGAGTAGTAGATCTGCGGACTCCACGAGAACTTGTAGATCTCGTCGCCAGGAATGCGCTGGACCTTCTGCGGAGTGGGGAAGTCCTCCGCGCGCCACTCGGCGTAATCGATGGGGTACCCGTAGCCCTCGGCGATGTCCCACATGTAGACGATCGCGGGGTGCCACGACAACTTGTAGAAGCCCTCGTTGTGCAGGTTCTCCACCTGCTCGAACCCGGAGTCACGCCACTCTGCGTAGGTCAGCTTGTGGTTCACCCCGCCGACATCCTGCACGAACAGCTCGTCCCCCGTGCCCCACTTGTAGAAGGCCGAGTCCGCGACCCAACCGGCTGAGCGTGCCGCCGGACTACCCGCACGTCGCCACTCGTCATAGGTGACGTGGTCCCACGTCCACTCGTGCCGTTCGGTTCCCCAGAAAGTCACGGCGCTGATGGTCGACGACCACGGGTACTTCACGTAGTCGGTCGGGGCAGGGCTCGGGCTGGGGAATCCGTCAGAGGCCCACTCGTTGTAGCTGAGTGGATAGGCCGCCTGCCAGTCAGGGTCCGAGTACCAGATCTCTCCGCTGTACCCCACGTGGTAGTAGCCGTCGGTCTGCCATACCGCCTGCGCCGGCGCTGCCGCCGCAACAACAGCTCCGGCCGCGACCGCGAGGGTGCTCGCGGTCGCCACGAACCGCTTCATCAAAGACATGGTCGTTCGCCTCTCGTGACGGCGAGATCCATTCTCGCTCGCCACCGGCGAGCGTGACCGACAGAGCACCTTCGGTCAACGCCTGTGATGGGATCGTGACCGAGTTTCACCCCTCGGCCAGGGCTCGTCCCGTATGACCCCCGGTCGCGCCCGCAAAACTGCTGACGACATCCGACGTGTGTTGGCGAAAGGCAACGCTCCGAAGGTCATCACGCGGCGTTCGTTCCGACCGCGAGCAGTCCGGAGAGCTTTGAGGCGACGGAGCGCTGGTCGCCCTGGGGTTGACGCGCCTACGCCCGTGTTGACGAGCGCCTACCCGGTAGTGATCAGTCGCCCTCGGCGCGCAACACGCGCAGGTGGCCGCGCCGGCCGACCTCGGTGACGTCGGGCGGCTCGGGCTCCGTGCGGACCTTGCCCGCCTCGCGCACGGCGTCCGCGAGCGCCGACAGGTCGTCGTCGCTCGGGCCGGTTTCGACGAACTGCGGCGACAGGCGCACGACCTCCCAGCCACGCGGCGCGGTGAGCCGCTCGGCGTGCTCGGCGCACAGGTCGTAGCTGTGGGGCTCGGCGAGGTGCGCGAGCGGGCCGAGGACCGCCGTCGAGTCGGCGTACACGTAGGTGAGGGTCGCGACGGCGGCACGGACGCACGCCGTGCGCGAGCACTGCCTGACGGATCTCACGGGGCGACCCTACGCCTTCCGGGAGCCCCGCGAGGACGCCACACGCCGTCCACCTGCGCGGGGAGGGCTCCGGCTTCTGGCGCGGCGTGCACGGTGGGTGCGTCTAGAGTCGTCGTGTGCGTGGCTTTCCTCCGTTCCCCGGTTCACGGCCCGAGCCCGCCGGCAAGGGTCGCCGGTCGCGCGACCGCCCGGCACGCCGTCCGGCTCCCGTCGAGCCGACGACGTCGTTCGACGACCTCGTCATCCCAGCGCGCGCCCCCGGTCCGGGCGCGCAAGGGCCCGTACCGCGCCGCCGTGACCGGCGGGGGCGCGGGATCCGCGGTCCGCTCCTCCCGCCGTCGGCCCCCGCGAGCCGCACGCGGGCGGAGAAGTTCGACGACGTCGTCGTCGACGTCATCGAACGCGTCGAGCGCTCGTGGGCCAAGCAGCTGCGCGGGACGGAGTTCGCGGTCGAGGACGTGCCGCCGTCGGACCCCGCGCCGTGGGAGGAGGGAACGGTCCCGCTGGGGCGGTGCTTCCCGGCGGAGTCCGGCCAGCCGGCGCGGGTCGTCGTGTACCGGCGGCCGGTCGAGGCGCGCGCGTTCGACGCCGAGGACCTGGAGGACCTGGTGCGCGACGTCGTCGTGGAGCAGGTGGCGCACCTCCTGGCACGCTCGCCGGAGGAGATCGACCCCCGTTACTCGGGCGACCGCTGACCCGACCCGCTGACCCGATCACCGGCCCTGACCCGCTCGCCGGACGTCAGTCTCCGAGCCCCGCAGTACCGGACGCCCGCACGCCGACCTCGTGCGGAGCCGGGGCGTCGGTCACGGGGAGCAGCACCGAGACGAGGCTGGGGGTCTTGTCCCCTTCGTCCCCGCTGGGCGGGCCGGCGCTCGCGGTGAGCGACCACACGGGCTGCGCACCGCCCGACGAGCGGACGACGTCGACGGTCACCGCGGCGGGTCGCGCGTCGGAGCCCTCGGGGCGCAGCGCCGAGGGGTCGAGCGTCTGGGTGCTGCCCGACGCGACGGTCACCGACTTCTCCCCGAGCGGCGCGCCGTCGTCGTCGTAGACCCGCACGTCGAGCCTGACCTCATCGTCCGACTCGCCGTCCGAGTCACGGTCGTCCCCGTCTCCGCCCGACGTCGGCAAGGCGGCGAGCGTGAGGGTCGACGACGTCCCCGGGACGAGCGCGACCTGCCCGGCCCGCGAGCCGTCCGCAGCGCCGTCGACCTCCGGGTCCGCCACGAGCGGCTGGGCCGCGATCCACGCGCGGTCGTACTGACGTTCCTCGTGCAGCAGGTCGGGGTCGGGCTCGCCACGCCGGTCGAACGACGCGCCGGCGACCACGGTGACGTCCGCGTGCACGGCCACCGCGTACCGGCCGGCGGGGAGCCCGCCGAGCGAGACGTCGGTGACCACACCGGGCGTGAGGGCGACGTCCTCGACGCCGCGCAGCGGCACCGGCCCGTCCTCGCCGTACACGGTCACGTGGGCGGTCCCGGCGTCCTCGCCGGGCGCGAGGAGCCGGAGCTGGGGCGCGTGCGGGTCGTCGACCGCCTCCCCCACGCTCTCGATCCCCGCGAGCGCCACGTCCTGCGCCGGCGCCGCACCGGGCACCACGTGGTCGACCCCGAGCGGCACGAGCCCGTCGAGCGTCGAGTGCTGGAGGTACGCGGAGACGAGGCCACCCGACGCTGCCACGTGGACCACCATCCGCTGCTGCTCCGGCGCCGCGGCCTCGACGAGCGTCACGACCTCCTCCCCCGGCCCGACGAGCTGCTGCCCACCGCCCGAGAGGACCGCCTCGCCACCCTGACCCCAGACGGAGACCTGGACGGTCGCGGGGGTCAAACCCGGGTTCTGCAGGACGAGCTGGGCGCTGCTGCCGATCTCGGTGCTCCCGCCGACGAGCCACTGGTCGATGCCCGGCCGCCCACAGCTCGCCGCGGCGAGACCCCGGAGATCGCCCGCGGTCGTCACCGACCCGACGGACGCCGCGACGCGGGGCGGGTCGCCGGCGCCCGGCTGAACGGTGAAGACCGCACCCGCCGTCGGGTCGTCGACCGTCGTGAGCGCGAGACCGCCGTCAGCCGGCGGGTCGAGCTCGCGCGGCTCGCTCCCGTCGAGGGCGCCGAGCACGCCGGCGCCGTCGCCGGCCACGGCCGCGCGCAGCCCGCTCGAGGTGCCCACCGGGGCGGGTCCGAACTGGGCGTCGCCGACGGTCTCGGGGTCGGTGAGGCGCGCGGGACCGGGACAGACCGAGACCTCCTGCGCGGGGGCGACGGTCACGCGCTCGACCGGGTCGGCGACGGCGGGCTCCGGGAGGAGGTCGGCACCGGTGGTCGCGAACGCCGCCACGGCCCCGACCGCGAGCACGCCGAGCAGGCCGGCACCCGTCGTCGTCACGCGGCGCACCACCGCCCGTGCCCGGCCAGACCGGCGTGCCGGCACCGCGCTCTCGTGTGCCGGCCCCTGGCCGGTCCAGCTGTCGTCGTTCTCCGTCACCGCGACTACCTCGTCCCCGCCCGCCGGCGCCGGACCGGCACCGCGAGCAGCACGTACACGAGCAGGGTCACCCCTGCGACCGTCATCCATCCCGAGCGGTGGTCGGCCGCGTGGAACACCTCGAGCCGGCCCCCGTCGGCGCCCAGCACGAAAGCCTGCAGGCCGCCGGTCGTCGCCGGGTCGACGGCGTCGAGCGCACGGTCGTCGAGCGTCGCGCGCCACCCCGACGACGCGTTCTCCGCGAGCACCACGACACGCTCGTCGCCGCCCGGCTCCACCTCGGTGTCCACCGGACGCAGCGCGTCACGGTCCGCGTCGAGCGGCTCTGCCGCGACCGCCTGCCCGGTGCCCTGCGAGAGGCCGTCGGGCTCGACGCGCGCGTAGGCCGGCTCGGCGCCGCCGGGTGCGACCCGCCAGATCAGGCCCGACCGACCTTCCGTCATGCGCTCGAGCCCGGGAACCGTGTCGAGCCGCGCGACGAGTTCCGCGTACGCCTGGTCGACGACGGACGTGGCGGGCAGGAGCACTGCACCGACACCGAGCCGCCCGAGACCGTCGGCCACGTCCGGCGCGGACCCGGAGGTCAGCTCCGCGACGATCCGCGGCAGGTCCCCCTCCGTCGCGCCGGGATCCTCGGCCTGCCACCCGTGCACGACGACCGAGGAGTCGACCGCCTGCGGGCCGTCGGAGCGCAGCGCCGCGTACTCCACCACGCCGTCGGGGCCGAGCTCGAGGCTCAGGACCCGGGCCTGCCGCGGGGACGTCTGCATCTGGCGCCCGACCGGGGGGACGACCGACCCGGTGGTCGCGCGCACCTGCCCGACCTGCGCGTCGTCGCGGTCGAGGACCTCCGCCGTCCAGGACGCCGCGGCGCCGAGCGGCAGGAGCGTGACGACGAGCGTGAGCGCGACGGCGCCGCCCGTGCGCCAGGCCGGTGCGTCGCGACCGGGGAGCCGCGGTATGCCGACGAGGGCCGCGCCGAGCAGCGCGAGGAGCACGACCGACAGGCCGGCACCGGGCCAGCCCGTGACCGGCGCACCGGCGCTCGACCCCGCCGCGACCGTCGTCGAGCCCGCGAGGAGGGCGGCCGTCAGGCCGAGCGCCGCGACGAACCACGCGCCGACCGCGAGGCGCCGGCCTCGCAGGACGGCGAGCAGGGCGAGGACCACGACGACCCCTCCCGCGACGAACGGCGCCCAGCGGGCCAGCAGGTCGACCGTCCCAGCGCCGTCGAGACCGAACCATGCGCCGGGATCCGTGGGCAGGCCGAGGAGCTGCTGCCAGGGGTCTGCCGCGGACGACGCCACCGGCGCACCGGGGTCGGCCAGGAGGAGCCGCCAGCCGCCGTCGGACCACGTGCGCGCCACGTGCACGAGGAACGGCGCGAAGAGGACGACGGCCGGCACCGGGACCAGGACGAGGTAACGACGGTGCGCGCGGACTCCGAGCGCCACGACGCCCAGTGCGAGGACGACGACCGGCAGCAGCACCGGCGCGCCGGCGACGGCGACGGCGAGGAGCAGCCCCGCGGTCGCGGCCGCCGCGAGCGAGCCTGGCTCGCGGCGCTCAGGCCTCGGGGCGGCGTCCGGCGTGGGCGGCGCGACGGCGTCGACGCGCTGCAGACCGAGCGCACGCACCACGGCGAGCGCGAGCCACGGCAGGGTCGCGTGCACGAGGACGGCGCCGAGCCGACCCGCGCTCACGGCGCCGAGCAGGACGGGCGCGGCGGACCAGACGAGCGTCGCCCACGCGCGCGCCGGGATCGAGCGCGTGAGCGCCCCCGAGGCGAACCACGCGCCGAGTCCCGCGGAGAGGAAGCACGCCGGGAGGAGGACGTTCACGGCCGTCTGGGTCGCGCCACCCGCGAGGAGCGAGGTAGGCACGAGGGCGAGGACGAACGGGTCCGCGGGCGCCGGCGCGCCCAGGTCCGTCGTCACCCAGCCGGTCGTCGCGGCCCGCCACACGTCCCCGAGCGTGCCGGTCGCCGGCAGGAGCGCGCCGCCGACGAGCCGTCCCCCCGCGAGCAGCGCACCCACGAGCGGTCCGAAGACGACACCGGTGAATGCCACGAGCACGACGACCGCCGCCGCGAGCCCGGCCCGGCGGCGCAGCGCGAGCGCGCGCAGCTCGCGCCGCTCGATGTCCGTCGGGGCCCACGCCGTCCGTCGCCGCTCGGCGCGTGCCAGACGGCGATCCCGACGCTCGGCGAGCACCTCGCGCCACGTGCCGCGCAGCGGACGCAGCGTGCTCCGCGGCCGCCGTCGGGTGCGGCGTGCCGACCGGCGGGCGCGCACGACGGCACCGACGCGCACGAGCGCCCACAACGGCGCGAGCAGCTCGTCGCGCGCGTGCCCCGGCTGCTTGACCAGCAGCCGGTACATCGCGTGGAACGGCGCGCCGAGCACCATGGCGAGCGCGACGAGGGGGAGCCACGGGAGCGCGACACCGACGAGGCGGGCGTGGAGCTGGGAGCGGCGGCGCGCGACGTACGAGGTGTCGGGGTCCGGGTGCGGGAGCCCGCTGGCACCGCGGCGGCGGTCCCGCAGGCCGAGGAGCGAGGCCTGGACGTGACGCACGACGGCGGACGGTACGACGATCACGCGGTGCCCGGCCAGACGGGCGCGTCGGGACAGGTCAAGCCCGTCGCCGAACGGTCCGTACTCGGGGTCGGTCCCGCCGAGCTCTTGCCACACCGTGCGCCGCACGAGCGCACCCGCGAGGCCGACGCCGAGGACGTCGTCGCGCGCGTCGTGCTGGCCCTGGTCGATCTCGTCGTCGTCGATGCCCGTCATGCGCCGCCCGAGCGGCGTCGTCGTGACGCCGACCTCGACGAGGCGGCTCGTCGTGCCCGGCTCGAACGGCGCGGCGGGCTCGGCGCCCGCACCCGGATCCCAGCGCTCCTGCTTGGGACCCGCGACGGCGACCGCGTTCGAGTGCTCGACGGCGCGCAGGAGCTCGGCGAGCGCGTCGGGCGCGGGCGCGGAGTCGTCGTGCAGGAGCCAGAGCCACGTCCCGGGGTCGACGCTCGCGAGGGCCGCGTCGACCGCGTCGCCGAACGAGCGCGCGCGGGGGGCGGCCACGAAGCGCGCCTCCCCGAGCTGGAGACCTTGGTGCTCGCGCGTTGCGTCGCCGGTCGCCGCGTCGACCACGACGACGGCGTGCGGGCTCGCGGTCTGGGCGCGCACCGCGGCCAGCGTGTGCGCGAGGAACGGCGTCCTGCCGCGCGTGACGACGACGGCGGTCACGGTCGTCACGGTCGGCAGCGCCCCCGTGACCGTCGCGACGACGTCCGGGGCCGGGACGACGCCGGGCACCGCCGCGGCTCGCGCCGCGGCGGCGGGCGTGAGGTCGCCGGGCCGTGCGGTGCGCGCGGGCGTGGTGAGGTCGGAGGAAGTCATGTCCCGTCGATCATGCGACGGCGACCGCGCAGGACCCGGTATTTGCGTTCCCCGGTGTGGCGGGGTGTCGCGCGAGGAGGAGGGTCAGACGACCCGGCGCTTGAGCTTGCGGCGCTCGCGCTCGGAGAGCCCGCCCCAGATGCCGAACCGCTCGTCGTTCTCCAGCGCGTACTCGAGGCACTCCGAGCGGACCTCGCAGCCCGTGCAGACCTTCTTCGCCTCGCGGGTGGAGCCGCCCTTCTCCGGGAAGAACGCCTCCGGGTCCGTCTGGGCGCAGAGCGCCCGCTCCTGCCACCCCATGAGCGAGTCGTCGACCGGCTCGCCGAAGAGCGGCAGCACCGGTGCCACGCGCTCCACCTCTCGTTCAGCGTCGGAGGGGAAAGCCCCTCCCGTTCCTTCCAGGATGTTCCACATCGTGCGCCCCTTCATGCCGTTCGCGAGACCCCGTGCCGAGAACCCGCAGGAAACTGCATTGAGGAAATTACACGCGTGTCATCCGCGGACGTCAAGCCGAAATGTGATAGCGCCGAGGAGGTGCGGGGTGAAATTCCGACATGTCGGGTAGCGCTATCAGCACCTCTAGGGTGGTGTCCATGGTGACCACTCCCCATGCCGGAGCGTCCGACGCCGGAGCCCGCGGCAACCGTCCGTCCCACGTCGCTGACCTGCTGCGTCTCATCACGCGAGACCCTAGTCGACCGCGGCTCACGTGGTACGGCGACGACGGCGAGCGGGTCGAGCTGTCCGGCGCGGTGCTCGAGAACTGGGTCAACAAGACCACCAACCTTCTCGTCGAAGAATTCGACGCCGGGCCCGGAACTCGCGTCGTTCTCGACCTCACCGTGCATTGGCGGACGATCGTCTGGGCGCTCGCCGTGTGGCGCGTCGGCGCGACCGCCGTCCTCGTGGAACCGACCGCGCCGGGCGACCCGTCACCGGGCGACAAGGAACGCGCCGAGAGTCCCGACACCGTCGTGACGAACCGGCCCACCGCGTGGACGGGCACGGGCGCCGACATCGTCGCCGTCGCGCTCCCCGCGCTCGCGCGCCGCTTCGACGGCGACCTCCCGCCCGGCGCCATCGACGCGGCGTCGGCCGTCATGACGTACGGCGACCAGGTGGTCTGGGTCCCCGAGCTCGACGCGACCTCCCCCGCGACGGACGGGGTCCCGCAGACGCACGGCGAGCTCGTCACCCGGGCAGTCGACGAGCTCGTCAGCGCGACCGGGACGGAACTCGCCGCACCACGGCGATGGCTCGTCGAGGGCAGAACCGTTGCCGGCACCGTGCGCACAGCGGTCGGGATCTGGGCGACCGACGGGTCGCTGGTCCTGACGAACCAGACCGCCAGACAGGACGTCGAGCGGCGCCACGCCGAGGAACGGATCGACGGCGCACTGCTCGTCGTCTGACTGCGACGTCGGTCTACCAGGTGATGATGCCGCGCCGGCTGTGTGCAGCGTAGGCGTCGGGTAGCCGGCAGCGGCCCACTGGTCCGACGTGAGACGGTGGAACCGGCGAAGAACTTTATAGACATGTCGGGGGAACCGGAGAACCGGACAAACCGGTCGAGTCGCCCGGAGGAGGCCGGTCGGTCGGTTTCGTGTTGCCACTCCGCCCGGGGTCACCGGGCGGCGAAATCCGAAGGTTCCGTCGGGGAAGCACCTTTCCGTGACCCGATTCTCGTCCGGTGATCAGCACCCGCTCCGCGGACGTGAGCCCGTGGACCGTCCCGTAGATGCCGGCCGAGGCCCAGGGGGGAGCGACAGCGTGAGAGCGGCGTGACGGGCGAGCCTGGCGAGACTCAGTCGCACGGGTTCTCCGAGCTCGGCGGAGCAGCCGATCCGACGCGCGGAACGTAGCGCGTCACCACGAGTGTCGACAACTGCTCAAGAACCGGCCGCAGGTTGTTGCCTTTACGCTCAGTTACCGCCAGGCTCGGGGGGTTCACGGTCAGCGCTCGCCCGTGGGAGGCCACGGGCCGGGAGGAGCATCATGGCAGGACGAGAGCCCGATCCCACCGATCGGCAGGATCCGGCGCGTGCACCCGGTCCCGAAGGTCTACGAGACACGACGTCGCCCGAGTACGCCGAGAGGCTGGAAGAACTCGAGGGCGCGCGCTGGAAGCGGCTCCTCGATGTCCAGGCTCCCTACCGCTGGAACCTCCGTCGGCTGCTCGGTCACCGACGGACGCTCGACGTCGGGTGCGGGATCGGAAGGAACCTGCGCAACCTGGCGCCGGGGAGCATCGGGGTCGACCACAACCCCAGCTCCGTGGACTTCTGCCGCGCGAGAGGGCTCGAGGCTTATCTGCCGGACGAGCTCGAGGCGCTCACGCCGCCGCTCGACGCGGCCTTCGCCGGGATCCTGGTCGCCCATGTGCTCGAGCACCTGGAACCGGGAAGCCAGAAGGACTTCATGAGCCAGTATCTCCGCTACGCAGCTCCCGGTGCGCAGGTCGTCGTGATCTGTCCGCAGGAGCGCGGCTACGCGAGCGACGCTTCGCATACCGACTTCGTGAACGGCGACCGGATCGCCGCGATGTGCCGAGATCTGGGACTTACCGTCACACGTTCCCTGTCCTTCCCGCTCCCGCGCGCCGCCGGCAAGATCTTCATCTACAACGAGTTCGCCGTCGCGGCGACCGTGCCGTCCTGAGGGAGCGGCCTCGAAGCCGGTCGCCGCCGCCCAGGAGTCTTTCCCGCCATGAGAGGATCTCGCACATGCGCGGAATCATTCTCGCCGGCGGCTCCGGGACCCGGTTGCACCCCATCACGCTCGGTGTGAGCAAGCAGCTCGTGCCCGTCTACGACAAACCGATGATCTACTACCCGCTCTCGACGCTGATCCTCGCGGGGATCCAGGATGTACTCGTCATCACGACGCCCCACGATGCGGAGCAGTTCCGACGACTGCTCGGCGACGGCTCCCAGTTCGGCATCTCGATCGAGTACGCGGTCCAGCCCGAGCCGAACGGTCTCGCCCAGGCCTTCGTCCTCGGTGAGGAGTTCGTGGGCGACAACTCGGTTGCCCTCGTCCTGGGGGACAACATCTTCTACGGGCCGGGTCTCGGCGCGCAGCTGGTCCGGTTCGGCGACATCGAAGGTGGCGCGGTGTTCGCCTACCGCGTCTCGGACCCCACCGCGTACGGGGTGGTCGAGTTCGACGACGCCGGAAAGGCCCTGTCGCTGGAGGAGAAGCCGACGGCACCGAAGTCCAACTTTGCGGTCCCCGGCCTGTACTTCTATGACAACGACGTCGTCGAGATCGCCAAGTCCCTGCACCCGTCCGCACGCGGAGAGTACGAGATCACTGACGTGAACCGCGAATACCTTCGCCAGGGGCGCCTGCACGTCGAGGTCCTCCCCCGGGGTACGGCGTGGCTCGACACCGGCACGTTCGATTCTCTGCTCGAGGCGTCGGACTACGTGCGGACGATCGAGAATCGTCAGGGCCTCAAGATCGGGTCGCCCGAAGAGGTCGCGTGGCGGCGCGGGTTCCTCGACGACAACGGGCTGCGATCGCGAGCGGAGGCGCTCGTGAAGTCCGGCTACGGCTCCTATCTCCTGGGCCTCCTCGACGAGTGAGCGACAACGGGCGGCACGCGGCGCTCTGCGACGTTCATCCGCCGTCCCGCGTTCACCCCACGACCGAACCGGCCGCCGCCGCCCAACGCTCGTCCCACGGCCCGATCGGCTCGACCCCGGCGGCGCGCAGGGCGTCGTGCCCGAGCACCGAGTAGCAAGGTCGCGGTGCCGGTCGCGCGAACGCCGCGCTCGTCGTCGGCGTGACGGCCGCCGCGTCGAGGCCGGCGGACGCGATGGCAGCTCGCGCGAACTCGAACCACGTCGTCGCGCCGCTCGACGTCCCGTGGTAGATGCCGCCAGGCGCGCCGGCGTCGACGAGCCGGAGGACGAGGTCGGCGAGGTCCGCCGTCCACGTGGGCTGGCCGTGCTGGTCGTCCACCACGGAGACCGCACCGCGCTCGCGGACGAGCCGGACCATCGTGGATGCGAAGTTCGGACCACCTGCGCCGTAGAGCCACGCAGTGCGGACGACCACGTTCCGGGGGTCCGCCGCGAGGACCGCCCACTCGCCCGCGGCCTTCGTACGGCCGTACGCCGAGATCGGCAGGACCGGCGCGTCCTCGGCAAAGGGCGCGGTCCCGTCTCCGGCGAAGACGTAATCGGTCGAGATCTGGACCATGAGGACGCCCTGCTCCCGGGCCGCGCGCGCGATGTTGGCCGCACCGACGGCATTGACGGCGAAGGCGGCCGGCTCGCGCGACTCCGCCTCATCGACCGCCGTCCAGGCGGCGCAGTTCACGACCACGTCGGCATCCCGGACCGCCCGCAGGCAGGCCTCGTGATCAGTCACGTCGAGCTCGTCCCGGGCGACACCGCGCACCGCGCGGCCTGCCGCAGTGAGCGCCGAGACCAGGTCCTGGCCCAGCATCCCGTTCGCGCCGGTCACCAACCACCGGGCCCCACCTGCCATCGGCTTCTCCTTCACGTCTGCCCGGCCCCTTCGGCGCGTGCCTCGTGAAGGATAGCCGGTGCCCCCGGACGGGTAGTGTGGCCGGGTCCCGATCAGAAGGAGAATCGAATGGACGTACGCGCACTCTCGATCGACGGCGCCTGGGAGCTCACTCCCCGCCAGCACGGCGACGACCGTGGCGTCTTCCTCGAGCTGTTCAAGGCCACCGTGTTCGAAGGGGCCACCGGTCGGTCGCTCGACCTCCGCCAGGCCAACATGTCGATCTCGACACGAGGGACGCTCCGAGGAGTTCACTTCGCCGACGTGCCGCCGAGCCAGGCGAAGTACGTGACGTGCGCCAACGGCGCCGTCCTCGACGTCGTCGTCGACGTCCGCGTCGGGTCGCCGACCTTCGGCCAGTGGGACGCGGTGCTGCTCGACGACGTCGACCGGCGCGCGGTGTTCCTTTCCGAAGGCCTGGGGCACGCCTTCCTCTCCCTCGAGGACGGCTCGGTGGTCACCTACCTCTGTTCGGCTCCGTACGCTCCCGGACGGGAGCACGGCATCACCCCGCACGACCCCACGGTCGCCGTCGACTGGCCGACGGAAGGTCGGGACGGGCGTCCGCTCACGTACGAGGTCTCGGCGAAGGACGCCACGGCACCGACGTTGGAAGACGCGGCCGCGGCAGGCCTGCTGCCCACGTACGACGCGGCGACGGCCTTCGTCGCCTCCATCGGCCTGCGCGACCGACAGGACTGAAGGCGGGCGGGTGCGCCCGGGGTCGACGGCTGCTCGGCCCCGGGCCGTCCGGGCTCCTCAGCCGTCGGTGGGCTCGCTCGCACGCTCGCGCAGCTCGCCCACCTCGTGCCGCAGCAAGGCGATCTCCTCCGTCAGCGTCCGGTTGCGGTCCTCGATCGCTGTGAGGCTGACGCTCAGCTGGATGCACACCAGGAGCAGGACCACGAGAGCGATGACGAACACGAGGTTGATCGGCGTCGCGACGCCGACGATCCCGGCGAGGGCGAAGGCGAGACCCGGGAAGAGCACGAGCACGACGACCGCGAGTGCAAGCACGATCCAGATGCCCGCGTACTTCTCGCTCACGCGTCGACGTCGGAGCAGGGAGAGCATCGAGACGACGAGAACGACGGCGACGAGGGCCGCGAAGAGATAGGCGGTCACGCGAGAGGCTCCGGCTCCAGTGGTTCGGTCGGTCGAGTGAGCGCGACGACGAGAGCGACGACGGCCCGGAGGAGGAACACCCCGGCACGGAAAGGACCGTGCGAGGGGGTCCCGGCAGCGCGCGGTCGCATCTCGACACCCTGCTGCTCGATCCGCAGCCCGGCACGAGTCGCGATGACCAGCGCTTCCACGGTGTCGCCGAGGTACTCGGCAGGGTAGTTGGACGCGAAGAGTCGGATCGCCCGTCGGTTGCTCGCCTTGAACCCCGACGTCGTGTCGGTCAGTCTGGTCCGCGTCACCCGTGAGAGCACGGCGGAGAGCAGCCGCATCGACCACCTGCGGGGGCCCCGGGCGGTGTAGGTCCCGACGCCCGCGAACCGAGCACCGATCACGACGTCTGCAGCGGATTCCTCCATGCGCCGCAGCAGCGAGACCACCTCGCGCGGGTCGTGCTGGCCGTCGGCATCGAGCTGGACCGCGTGCTCGTATCCTCGCCGGAGGGCGAACTTGTACCCGGCCCGCATCGCACCCCCGACGCCCAGGTTCGCGGGGAGGTCGAGCACCTCCACGCCGCAGCGCGCCGCCACGTCCGCGGTGTGGTCGGACGAGCCGTCGTTCACGACGACGACGTCAGCGTCCGGCAGCACCTCCCGAACCTCGCGCAAGACGCCGGGAAGCGCCTCCTGCTCGTTCCACGCGGGAATGATCAGCAGCAGGCCGCGTGGAGAAGGCGATGGCATGGGCGCGAGTCTATCCATTCCGGCGGGTTGGCGTGGACGCCTGCCGAGCAGGTACGGTCCGGACCGTCGCCCGTCCCGCGCGAGCCGGACCGCCGTCCATATCGAAGGAGCCGTAGTGCAGATCGACGTCGTGATCCCGTACTGGGGCGACCCCGCACTCCTCGAGGAGGCGGTTCGCTCGGTCCTCGCTCAGACTTCGCCCGACTGGACCCTGCTCGTCATCGACGACGCCTACCCGGACCCTGGGCCGGCACGCTTCGTGCAGGGCATCGACGATCCTCGTGTCTCGTACCGCAGGAACGACGAGAACGTCGGCCTCATCGAGAACTTCCGCCGGGCGGTCAGGTCGGCCACCTCCGACTACGTCATCGTCATGGGCTGTGACGACGTCCTCGGTCCCGAGTACGTGGCCACCGTCCAGGAGACCGCGCGGCGGCACCCGGACGTGGACATCGTGCAGCCCGGCGTTCGGGTCATCGATGCGTCCTCGCGCCCGCACCGCCCCTTGGCCGACCGCGTCAAGGCCGCGATGCGCGCCCGGTGGGAGCGGCTCCCGGGCCCCTTGTCCGGTGAGCCGCTCGCCGCCTCGCTGCTCCACGGCGACTGGCTCTACTGGCCGTCGCTCGCGTTCCGGACGACGACGGTCCAGGCGGTCGACTTCCGGGACGAGTACCGCATCATCCTCGATCTCGCGCTCATCGTGGACCTCCTCGACCGCGGGGCGACCCTCGCGCTCGTGCCGGACGAGGTCTTCTCGTACCGCAGGCACGCGGAGAGCGTCTCCTCGGACTTCCGCAGCGGCGAACGCTTTCGTGGCGAGCGTCGGTACTTCGACGAGACGGCTCGGCACCTCGCCCGACGAGGATGGCACCGGGCCGCACGCGCGTCCAGGATGCACCTCACGTCTCGGGTCCACGCCCTGACCCTGCTGCCCGAGGCCGCAAAGGCGCGAGACGGGCGCTTCGCGCGCGAGCTGGTGCGGCACGCGTTCCAGTAGGGACCTGCAACCGATCCGTCAGCCGGCGTCGGAACGCCCGGAGAGCGCCTTGCGAAGTCCGACGAGGTGGACCACCAGTCCGAAGTACGGTCCCACGAGGAGCGCGGTGACGACCCGGACGGTCATGTCCCAGCCGCTGATCAGGACGACGATCGAGACCGCGAGCGCGACGAGCCACCCGGCGACGAAGAGCCCGTGACGCTTGAGGGCCTGGCAGAGTGCGGCGCTGATCGTCAGGAGCGCCGTGCCCGCCGACGCGAACGTCATCGCGCCCAGCTCGGCTCCCCCGACCCGGTAGTCGGGACCGAACAAGACCTGCATGAGCGGAGGTCCCACGAAGTACGCCAGGGTTCCCCCGAGCGCTCCAGCGAGCAGAAGCACGCCCGCGACCCGCAGGAAGAGCCTCCCGGCTCCGTGCCGCTCCCGGACGAAGTGCGCCACGATCACGCTCTGGAACGAGGTCAGCGGGACCATGATCGGAGCGCGCGTCAGGGAGATGGCCAGCATGAGCGGCGCGGCGGTCGCGTAGACCGCGGCCGTCGTAGTGAGCGACGTGAGGACGGGGAACCCCACGAGGAGCACGGCACTTGCTCCCGACGCGATGGCCGCGACCGCCGCACGGCTCAGGAACGCGGTCGCTCTCGCGTCGACCCGAGAGCGCAACGCAGCACGGGACGCAGGCGAGACGGCGAGCATCACGACCCAGGCGGTCGCCGCGGCTCCCGCAGCAGCCGCCAGAGTCACCACGCCGGAGAGCCAGATGCTCACGAGCGTCACCATCACGACGCGCCCCAGAGCCTCGAGGGCGATGACACCTGCGTACGCGTCCCAGCTCCCCCGACCCGACAGCGCGCCCATGAGCGAGGCCTCGACGGCGTACGCGGACGCCGACACCGCGACCACGAACGCGAGCGAGACATGCCCCGGGCCGAAGATCGCACTCCCCCACCAGGTCGCCGTCGCCATCAGGGCCATGAGGACGAAGACGGCCACGATCCCGGCCGTGGTCGCGACGCGGGGCGCCCTGAACCCTCTCGGTCCGTCGAGCGACGCCTGTGCGACACCACGGGCCGTCTCGGTCCCGACACCGGTGAGGACGCCGTAGGTCGTCAGGAGCGCCGCCCAGAACGTCACGAACAGCGCGTTGTCCTCGAGCGTCAGGGTGCGCGCCCCGATCGCGAGGAGCACGTAGCCCGCCACGGCGCCGGCGACGGAAGCCGCGGTGATGCGCACGCTCGAACGTCGGCCGAGAGGGCGCCGGCTACCACGCTGGGGGGGCACGACGTCCCGGGCCGTTGGGTCGCTCACAAGTCTTCCCGGACAACGTCGTAGACCGCGAAGTCGGTGCCCGCCCAACGCACCGTAGTGTCGTGGGCGAGGCACGGGACGTCGAGCTCCTGGCCAGAGGCGACCTTAGAGAGCTCAGGAAACGTCTCGGCCAGGACGCACGGGTCGATCCGGACCCAGATCTGGTCGAAGCCGTCGGTCGCCACGTCAGTTTCCTGCCCGGGTGCAAGCGTGAAACCCAGATACCCGCCACCCCGGTTCCACGCCTCCTCGAACTCCCGCTCCGGGTCGATGCGCAGCCACTCCTCGACGACGGGGCCAGACCGCTGCAGGCCGGACAACGCAGGCACCCCGTTCGCGAGCATGACAGGCCCGAGGACGCCGGAGTCACTCACCCAGAGTGCACCTTCTGCGCGAGCCCGCTCGCCCTCTGCGGCGAAGTACTCCGATGTGTCGGAGCCGCGCAGGTCAGCAAGGCCGAGGAGCAGCGGGTTCGCGCGGTACACCGGCACCGCCGCGAGGAGGACGGCCACACCGATCGCCCACCATCGGTCGGGGAAGCGCGTCACGAGCGTGGCGACGACGGCGACGCCGAGCGCGGCACCGACGATCGTCCACGCGCTCGCCCCGGGCAGGTAGGTCTGGCGCAGGAGCGAGACGGCGTAGACGGTCACCGCTCCCGCGACCGCACCGACGGTCAGCGCGACCCTGAGGTTGGAACGGGGCAGCCGGGACAACGCGAGGCACACGAGCAGGATCCCCAGGATGCCCACGACCTGGGCGGCACGGACCGCGGGGACGCTGCTGAGGATCGGGATGCGCGAGCCCGCCCCGTACAGCGACACGGTGACCCACCCGAGCCACACGACGGAGAAGGCGACGAAGGTCCAGACCACGGGTCCGATCGCCCGCGGCCGCAGCGCGCGGTGCGCCACCACGAGCACGGCGACGCACACGAACGCGACCGTGAACGACGTCGAGAGCTCGCTCGCGTTGGTCCCCGTGGGATCCCCGAACTGGAGCGGCCCGAGGCCCGGGGCGCCGAACAGGAGCTGGTACGGCTGCGCCTCCGGGCCGGATCGGCGTGCGCCGGGATAGACCGTGCTGAGGAGCGCCGAGATGCTGTCGCGGAACTCCCACAACGTGCCCAGGCCGAACACGACGGCCGTCCCGCCCGTGATCCCGGTCGCCAGAAGCCGCGGGCGCCAGGACCCACGGCGCGTCATGACCCAGAGGGTCGTGGAGACGAGCACCGGCAGCCCCAGCACGATGGACCACGGCACGTAGTACGACGGCATCCCGGCGACGAGGATCCCGCCCAGGACGGACAGCAGGACGGGCACGACGCGCTGCCCTCTGGCGAACCGGTGATAGGCACAGGCCATGAGGGCGCACCCCGCCGCCGTGTAGGCGAACGCCCGCACCGGGATCATCGACCACCAGGCGACGGCCGGCGAGAGCACGACGAGGAAGGCGGCGAGCCACCCCAGACGCCTGGAGTAGCCCAGCGCGTGGAACCACACCGGCAGCGAGACTAGGAGGAGGACGACGGGGCTCCACCACCGGAGCGCGAACACCGTCGCGTCCGGCAGCACTCCCGCCGCCTTGAGCAGGGTGGCGTCGAAGAACGTCACGGTCGAGAAGAAGCCGCCCGAGGAGTATCGCTGGACGAGTCCCGCGTCGGCACCGAGCGGGCTGAGCGTCGGCTCGTCGTGGGTCGTCATGATCGACAGGTCGATCGGCGTGTTCGCGTTGTACTCGTCGGACCGGATGGCGCGCGGCGTCCCGACCTGCGTGACCTCTTCGCTCGAGCCCTCCTGGGTGAGGTGCCCGATCCCCATCGACGACGACGTCACGCCCGCGAGGACGAGGCCGGCGAACAGCGCGAGCACCACGAGCATCAGCCATCGGTCGTCCCGGACCAGCCATCGCCCTGCACGACGTGGGTCTGCGTGACGGCTCATGGATCGGATCAGCTCCTCGTGGGGCGGAAGACAGGTTCGGGCGTGACACGCCGCGAGCCAGAAGAGTTTCGCACAGCCGACCGCGCCTGGGCGCCGCGCTCACCGGGCAACAGTGCCCCGCGGAGGTATCGTGCTCGTGGTGGGCTAATCGTGCGGATCTGGGAGGACCACGTGGCGGAGCTGACCCGTAGGACGTTCGTCGTCGCCGCCACCCTGGGGGCCGCGACCCTGGACGCCGTCGTCCCGACGCCAGCCCCGGCCGCCGCCGCGACCGGTGCCCGCGCGGGCGTGCGCGTCCTCGCCGTCCGTCACCCCTGGACCGACACGCTCCGGCAGGACCTCGACCGGTTCACGGGACCGGCGGGGACGACGGCGTCCCTGACCGAGGTCGACACGTCGCCGGGCGGCCTGCTCTCCCAGGGGACCACGGAGGCGGACGTGATCATGTACCGGACCCTCGGCGAGGAGGACCTGCTCCTCACCGCGGGCGTTCTGCGGCCGGAGTCCGCGGCATCGCTCGAGGCCGGTCCGGACGCCCCTCCTCTCGTCGCCGCCGCGGCCGAGAGGTCCCGGCTCGGGGTCCCCGTCGCGCACGGAGCGCCCGCGCTCTTCGTCCATGAGAG
Organism: Cellulosimicrobium sp. BMG9.22; assembly: GCF_059159975.1. Lineage (NCBI taxonomy): Bacteria > Bacillati > Actinomycetota > Actinomycetes > Micrococcales > Promicromonosporaceae > Cellulosimicrobium > Cellulosimicrobium sp. BMG9.22. Next base: position 34,944 of record NZ_JBZGBY010000010.1, read on the forward strand.
CCTGCTGCACGAGCTCGGCGAGGTCCGGCTCGACACGTTCGACGACCTCTACGCCGCGGCCTTCCGCCTCAACCTCCCGGGAACCCGCGCCGGCGTGGTGATGAGCGACGAGCTCGCGGTGCTCACCCCCGTGCTGTACTCGTTCGGCGGGGCCGTCGCCGAGAACGGGAGGTCGGTGCTCGGCTCGGTCGCGTCAGGCGCCATGTTCTCGTACCTGGGGCAGCTCCTGCGCGACTGCGCCGCGGGCGGGGCCTCTCTCCTGCCGCCCGACGACGCGGTGGCCCAGTTCGTGGCAGGCGGTGCCGGGATGCTCGTGGCGGAGGGCGACCTCGAGCCGGCGATCCGGTCGCGAGCCGGTGCCGAGGTCGCCATCCGACGCCTCCCCGTCCCCGCGGGTCCCGACGGGAGGGTCGTCTGCGACCTGCCCACGTGGAGCATCGGTGTCGCTCGCCGCGCGGCCGATCCCGCTGCCGCACAGGCGTTCGTCGAGTGGGCCACCGCGCGGGGCACCGCTGCGACGGACGACGACGCCGGCGTCCCGGTCGCGTCGCTCGCCACCGGCGGCGCGCTGGCCGGGCCCCCGGTCGGCGCCGACACCGGGCGGGCACCCGAGGACGACCGCTCGCTCGTCGCGGGCACCACGGGAGATGCGGTCAGGGCTCCCCTCGCCGCCGCCGCGGGCGGTACGGACGCGGCCACGGCTCAGGAGTCGTCGGCACGGCTCGTCGACTCGCTTCTCGGGACGTCGTGACCGCACCCGGCCGCGGTGCGACCGGGCGGTGGGAACGACCTACGAGTTCGCGCGCGCGTCCGCGATGAGGTTCTTGAGCGTCCACCGCTCGACCCAGACGACCGGTACGCCCGCCTGGACCAGGTTGTTGTACTCCGCGCGTGAGCTCAGCTCGACCCACCCCCCGTTGTGCCCGAAGACCCCGTATGGGGTCCGCTCTCCCGCTGCCCGGTAGATGATGGCCATCTCGTCTCCTCTCCAGTCCCGCAGAGGCGGGGGAAGCCGGCGTGCCGAGTCCAGCAGGCCACCGAACTGGCCCACCCTCAGATCACCCGGGCAGACCTTGCCCGTCGGCCCCCAGACCTCACCGTTCGGCACGCGCCAGGGTTCGTTTCCGTAGCGGTGCATCCCCACCCCGACCGCCTCGGGGTGGGAAGTCCTCATGTCGCTGATCGGCAGGCTGTAGTACTGGCAGAGCCACACGATCAGCGGTGCCAGCGCGGACAGCTGCGCCGCGGTCCAGGCGCCGTCACCCCGGCCCTGCGTCTCGATCCCGATGCAGCTCGCGTTTCCCTCGCGCTGGGTCCAGGCGACGCGGTCGGTGTCCACGTACTGCTCGACCCGGCCGGAGTAGGTGACGTAGAAGTGGCTCGACGCCAGCGCCGCGGGGTTGTTGAACCACCCGTACAGCGACTCGGCCCCACCGGCGTCGACGTGCAGCACGACCGCTCGCGTCCGTGTCCGGACGCCGCCGACGTTGTTCGAGATCGGCATCCAGTGAGCACCTGGGTAACGGGCCATCGGACCTCCTCCTCCGCGAGGCTACAGGCGGCCCGGGCTCCGCGCGCGGAGCAACGCGCGGCGCGGGCGCCCTCCGCCGGCGTGGTCGACGGGGGCGCTCGGCGTCACTGACCCGTCGCGGCGTACTTCGCCTCGACCGCGGCCTTGCGAGGCCGCCACCATGCCTCGTTGGCCCGATACCACTCGACCGTCGCCTCGAGCCCGGAGCGGAAGTCCGTGTACCGAGGCGTCCAGCCCAGCTCCTCGCGGAGCTTCGACGCGTCGATCGCGTAGCGCATGTCGTGACCGGGTCGGTCCGCGACGAGGTCCAGGTCGTCGGCGGGTCGACCGAAGATCTCGAGCAGCGTCTCGACGACCTCGCGGTTGTTCCGCTCGCCGTCCGCACCGATGAGGTAGGTCTCCCCCGGCCGGCCGGCCTCGATGATCCGCCACACCGCCGTATTGTGGTCCTCGACGTGGATCCAGTCGCGGACGTTCTGCCCTGCACCGTAGAGCCGTGGCCGCACGCCGTCGATCAGGTTGGTGACCTGACGCGGGATGAACTTCTCGACGTGCTGGTACGGGCCGTAGTTGTTCGAGCAGTTCGAGATGGTCGCCTCGACGCCGAACGACCGGACCCATGCCCGGACGAGCAGGTCGCTCGCCGCCTTGGTCGAGGAGTACGGGCTCGACGGGTTGTAGGGGGTGCTCGGGGTGAACTTCGCCGGGTCGTCGAGCTCGAGGTCGCCGTAGACCTCGTCCGTCGACACGTGGTGGAACCGGACGCCGTGCCGGCGGACGGCCTCGAGAAGAGTGAACGTCCCGACGACGTTCGTCTCGACGAACGGGGTCGGGTCGTCGAGCGAGTTGTCGTTGTGGGACTCGGCGGCGAAGTGGACGACGACGTCCGAGTCACGAACGAGGTCGTCGACGAGCGCTCGATCCGTGATGGTCCCCTTGACGAGCTGTACCGAGCCGTCGGCGGGTTCGAGCGATGCCTCGTCCCCGGCGTAGGTGAGCGCGTCGAGAACGGTGATCTCGACATCGGGTCGCTCACGGACGGATTGGTGGACGAAGTTCGAACCGATAAACCCCGCTCCGCCGGTCACCAGCATCTTCATCGTGCTACTCCTCGCCATGTCAACGTGCGGCCGACCGACAACTCTAGACGACGTTCGAGCGCGTCAATCTCGCGACCGGACGCGAAGCGCCATGCCGATGTCCGCACCGGTCGCAGCGATACCGACAGGCAGAGGGACGAGCGACCTGCGGTCCATCTCCGGCCACGTGCGCGACCGGAATCGCAGATCAGCCGCCTGGCGCGAGGTGAAGGGAGAGGCGGCGAGCACCGCCTGAGGGCGACGCTTGTAGATCCGGCGCATCTCACCGAGCAGCGTCGCGATCGAGACGGACTGTTGCGACGCGAGGATCTTCACGACCGCGTCAGCACCCGGGACGAGTTCGTCGACACGCTCGAGGGCGTCCAGCACCATTGCGGCGCAGTCGTCGACGAAGACGTAGTCGCGCAGCGTGTCGAGCGGGACGTAGATGCCGATCGGTCTGGCCGTGTAGTGCGCCAGGCACAGCTGCGAGATAAGCCCTTGCGGCTTCGCGAGATTCTGGCCCGGGCCGTAGATGTTGGCGATCCGCGCCAGGACCACACGAGTCCCTACGACCGCAAGCTCGCGAAACCGGTCCTCCGCGTCGAGCTTTGCGCGGCCGTAGGCCGCGAGCGGGCGGGGCTCGCTCTCCTCGGTGAACGGCGGACCTGAGCTGCCGGAGTAGATCCCTCCGGCCGACGAGGCGAAGAGAACGGACCCGCGGCGCGCGACGTCGTCCGGAAGCGATCGGAGCAACTCCACGAATCCCCGGATGACGTCCAGCTCGGCGTCGAGCGCGTCGGACGTCGACGCCGTGACTCCTGCACCGGCGGACCACACGATCCCCCATGCGCCCCCGTCAGCGGCGCGCATGAGCTCGTGGACCGCGCTCCCCAGCTCGTCGAGCACGGACTCGCGCTGGGCCCATCGGACCCGCGCACGCACGCACGGCGCGCCGCGCCGGGAGACCTCGCGCACGACCGCCTTGCCGAGCAACCCGCCCGCACCGACGACGAGGATCGCCCTCCGCTCGCGTGTCATCGACCGCGGGCACGCCCGAGCGGGCCCTGGTCGGGGTCGCTCACGATGAGGTAGAGGGGTCTGCCCATCGCCATGTTCACGGCGACGCCGATGTACTCGGCGACCACCCCGATCGCGAAGAGGATGAGCCCCGTGGCCAGGAGCATGACGACGATGAGCGACGTCCATCCTGCCGGGACGGTCTCGCCGGCGAGGCGTGCGATCGCGAGCACGATCGCGACGACGACGCCTGCCACCCCGAAGCCGGCGCCGACGACGCTGACGATCCGCAGCCCTCGCGTGCCGCTGGAGAGCACCATGCGCCAGAAGTGCGACAAGAGGCGACGCAACGAGTAGCCCGAGCGACGCTCGCCCTCGTCCCGCAGCGTGACGGGCGCCGTCGTGACCGTCCCCGCGACCCAGCCGAGCGCGACGTCCAGGTAGACGCTGGGCCCCGCGTACGCCGCGACGGACCGCCCGATCTCGCCGAGGACGAGACGGTAGCTCTGGTAGAGCGACGTGTCGGTACCGCCCGCCAGCGCCTCGATCACGCGCTTGGCGGCCTTGGAGGTCACGTTCCGGAACGCCGAGTGCGGCGGCTCGTTCGTCGGTGCCGCATAGACGACCGTCGCGCGCGTCGCCAGCGCGGCATCGAGCATGCCGCCCATGTCCGCGGGGTCGTGCTGCCCGTCCTCGTCCAGCGTGACGATCCAGTCCCCACCGGACGACGCCATACCGGCCAGCGTCGCGGCGTGCTGACCGAAGTTGCGGCTCAGCCACACTGGGCGGACGACGTCGAACTTCTCGGCGAGATCCCGGATGACGGCAGCAGAGCCGTCCGGGCCGTGGTCGAAGACCAGCAGGACCTCGGCGACCTGCGCCCGTGCGCCTGCCGGCGTCGTGAAGGGCTCGCAGAGCCGCTCGATCTCCTCGATGAGGGCCGGGAGCGTGCGCTCACCCTGGTACACGGGAACGACGACGGAGATCGTGTGAAGGCCGCCGTCAAGGTCTTCGTTCGTCACGCTGGAGACTATAGTCGTTGGGTTGTCGCCGCCCGTCCGCTTCGGGCACGCCGAGCTTCGAGATGAGGACCCGCACCGATGGTCATGGACCCGGAGCCTGCGACGACGGACGAACCCCGGCCGTCGATGCCAGCCCCGCCCGCGGGGATGCACGGGACTCTCGGCCCTCTCTTCACGATCGTCAAGGACCAGCGGGTCGCCTTCCTCCTCGTCGGCGGCGTCAACACACTGATCGGCACGGCGTGGTTCGTGTTCTTCGAGATGTTGCTGCGCGACGAGCTCGGCAGGTTCGGCTACATGGCGAGCCTCGTGTGCGCCCACGTCGCCGCGGTGCTCTGCGCCTTCGTGCTGTACCGCAAGTTCGTGTTCCGAGTCACCGGGCACCTCTGGCTCGACCTCGCACGCTTCGAGCTGGTGAACCTCAGCGCACTCGGGATCAACATCCTTGCGCTCCCGTTCGTCGTCGAGGTCATGGGGTTCGCACCGATCCCCGCCCAGCTCCTCATCACGTGCGTCACCGCGCTCATCAGCTACTTCGGGCACAAGGGATTCTCCTTCCGGCGCAAGAAGCCGACGAAGGAGCCTGCCGACCCGGCCCGAGCAAGCACATATCCGTTTCCCGACAGGAAGGACGCTCCCGCGTGAGCCCTCGAGTCTCGGTCGTCGTCCCCTCGTACAACAACGGCGACTACATCGCCGCGACCGTACGCTCTGTTCTCGACCAGACCTTCGCGGACTTCGAGCTCGTCGTCTCGGACCACTCCTCGACCGACGACACGTGGGAGCAGCTGCAGGCGTTCGTCGGGGACCCCCGCGTCCAGCTCGTCCGCACCGAGGCGGGAGGCGGCGCCCGGCGGAACTGGAACCGGGTGAGCGAGTTCGCGCAGGGCGAGCTCATCAAGCTTGTGTGCGGTGACGACCTCATCCACCCGAGCATGCTCGCCGAGCAGGTCGCAGCCCTGGATGCGGCGGGACCGGACGCCGTCCTCGTCGCCTCCCAGCGCGACCTCGTCGACGCGCGGGGCGACGTCTTCGTCCGATCGCGAGGACTGGGGAACCTCGACGGCGTCGTCGACGGCGCACAGGCCTTGCGGGCGACGGTGCGCTCCGGCACGAACATCTTCGGTGAGCCCGCGTGCGTGCTCATGCGCACGGACGCGCTGCGTCGTGCCGGCTGGTGGCAGGACCTGCGTTACTACATCGACGCCGGGACCTACGCCCACGTCATGGCGCAGGGAGACGTCGTCGCCCTGCGCGAGTCGCTCGCGTCCTTCCGCGTCAGCGCGAGCCAGTGGTCGGTCCGCCTCATGAAGCAGCAGGCCGCGGAGGCAGCAGATTTCCACCGCATCGCGCGCGGACTAGCTCCCGAGGCGATCACGGAGCGCGACGTGCGGCGAGGTGACCGCCTCGCCAAGATCGTCGCCCTGCAGCGTCGCGCGGCCTATCTCGCGCTGGGTCGCCGAATGCGTCCGGCGGGGTCGACGACGTCCAAGGCCGCCGACGCCACCGACCAGACCCGCTGAACCGCCGGACGGGGAACGGCCCGCCTGGTCAGTGGGTCGCGGAACTCACCCGAGACCGAGAGTCCCGCCGCGTGCTCCACCACGACCACGTGCAGAGCGTCAGACCGAGGGCCAGAGCGGCCGCGAGTGCGCCCAACTGGACCTCCCACAGCGGCGGACGGTACGTCACGACGATGGTCTCGCCCTCAGCGTCCGCAGGGACGTCGACGGTGAGGAGAAAGCCTTCGATGGGTTCTGCGAGGGACGCGCCAGAGACGCGATATCCGGGCCACGCGAGGCGGCTCAACGCCGCCTTGCCGCCCTCGTCCGGAACGTCGACGACGCGCATCTCCACGGTCGTCGGCGTACGCCTCTCGACGTCGACCTTGACCCCGTCGTCGCTCCAGACGACGCCTCCCGCGACACCGACGGGCTCGTCCCGCACCCAGATGGCCGTGGAGCTGCCGTCCTCGACGAGGGACCAGCCCGCGGGCGGGTCGTCCCACACGCCTGGTTCCAGCGACGGCTTGATGAGCTGGATCGTGTCGATCGACAGAAGGTCTACGAGTTGAGTGCTCGTCCCGTCGACCTCGTCGAACAAGGTCTCCAGAAGCTCCGGGCACGTCGCGCCGACGTGGTTCATGCACGTCCTGGCCGCGAACGCCTCGAAGAAGATGGTCGTGTAGACGTTCTGCATCTGGACGTTCGGGTTCAGGTACCACGTGTTGGCGACGAGCGTCTCCTGGAAGATCTCCGACGACGAACCGATGCTTGACGGGTCCCCGACGACGATGCCGTCATTGGTCCCAGCGGCTAGCGGCGCCTGATAGTCGGCCAGCTCGCGCGGGTAGTCGTTCGCACCGCTGGTCTCGCTTCCGTCGAAGTAGTGGTGCTGTACCCCGACGAGGCCGACGGACGCGATGATCGCGAACGCCGCTGCGGCGTTCATCGCCCCGAAGGTCCGCGCGGCACGCCCCGAGCCGCGCAGCAGGCGCAGCACGAGCACGAGAGCCACCACCACGACGACGCCCACGAGCGCGTTGATCCGCCAGTGCGCGGGGAACTGTGCGATCGCCAGGTACGTCGCGGCCACTCCCGTCGCCGCCACAGCGAACACCGTCGACCGGGAGATCACCTGCCGACGAGCACGCGACAGGACGAGGACGAGCAGGAGCACCAGGCCCAAGGTCAGGAACGGCATGAGACGCATGGGGTAGCGCAGAGGGCCGACGTCGCTGGGACCGAGCACGAAGACGAGCGCGACCAGGGTCAGGACGAGGACAGGGATCACGTCCGGCCAGAGCCGCCGCAGGCGTCGTGGGTCGGCGAGGAGGAACAAGGGGAGGATCCACGCGATGTACGCGATCGGACCCGGTGCGAACGTGCCCCACCACCCGGTGACCTGAGCCTGCGCGGTGGGAATGATCGACGAGGCCAGTCCCGTCCCGTCCAGGACGAGGAAGCCGGTGTTCAGGATCGCGTCGGAGTCCCTGACCGTGACCCCCGCGGACAGCAGGACCGGCAGGTAGACCGTCAGCGCCAGCAGGCCCGTGAACACACCGACGACGACGATCGTCACGACGTTGCGCCGCGACCGCTTCACGATCGCCTCAGCGAGGAAGCCAGCGAGGAGCACGAGCAGCATGATCGTCCCGTGGACGTAGCCGATCGTCACGATCAGAGAGGAGAAGAGCAGCGCGATGACGGGTGTTCTGCCCTGGAAGGCTCGCCTCGTCCCCCACCATGCCCAGGGGAGGAGCGCCCACACCATGAGGTTCGTCACCCACGACGGCGCATCCATGTAGAGGGTGAATCCGCCGAGCGGAGCGACCGTGCCTGCGAGTGCGCTCAGTGCCGGCGACACCTGGTACGAACGCGCCAGGAGAAAGACGCCCAGGGCAGCGAGCGTCAAGAAGAAGACCTTCACCAGGGTCGCGAAGACGACCACGTCCGCCGCGACGCTCGCCCCGAGGCCGATCAGCCAGACCAGGGGGTTGTACAGACCCATCTGGCCCTCGGCGATATAGTTGCCGCTCCCCCACACGTCGGGGTTGAGCATCGGCCAACGACCGGCACGAAGCTCCTGGCCGAGGTGGTACCAGTTCCCGTACGCACCCTGCGACGTGTCAGCCGCGTAGTAGTACGACGAGTTGAAGACGAGCGGGAGCAGCGCAGCGACGGCGACCGCGGCGACCGTACCGACCGCCCACCAGAGCGCCCGCCCGTCTGGCGCAGCGTCCGTCCGGACCTCGTCGACCGCCCGCGGGTCGCGCTCCGTCTCGATCACGCCACCGCCTCCTCGCCGCGCATGTGCGCCACGACCGCCGGGCTGTGCCCGTCCATGACCACGCGCCCTCCTTCGAGAAGCACACCACGCTCGCAGAGGCCGGCCACCATGTCGAGGTCGTGGCTGACGATGACCAGTGTCCGGCCCTCGTCGCGCAGCTCGCGCACTCGGGCAAGGCACTTCTTCTGGAACGGCTCGTCACCCACGGCGAGGATCTCGTCGATGAGAAAGACCTCGGGATCCGAGTGCACTGCGACGGCGAACGCCAGGCGGAGAAACATGCCCGACGAGTAGAACTTGACCTCGGTGTCGATGAACCGCTCGATCTCGCTGAACGCCACGATCTCGTCGAACCGTTGCTCGATCTCGTCCTCGCGCATGCCGAGGATCGCACCGTTGAGGAACACGTTCTCCCGGCCGGTGAGGTCCGGGTGGAACCCTGCTCCGACCTCGATGAGCCCGGCGACCCGCCCTCGCGTGCGGACCGTCCCGCGGTCCGGACGCAGGACGCCCGAGATGAGCTTGAGGAGCGTCGACTTGCCGGAGCCGTTGAAGCCGAGCAGCGCCACCGTCTCGCCCTCGTCGACCGTGAGGTCGATCGCGTCGAGCGCCACGAACTCGTCGGCGAGCCGCTGCCGGCGGGCGGCCGACATCGCGAGCTCTTTGAGCGACCTGTTGTGGCGGAGCGTGAAGGTCTTCCGGGCGTCCCGGACCTCGATACTGGTGGTCATCTCACAGCTCCTGGGCGAAGCGCCCCTCAAGGCGCCGGAAGACGGACTGCCCTGCGATGAGCACGAGGATCGAGATCGCGGTCCCTGCGGCCGCGAAGGCCCACAGGTTGGGCGGCATCTCGATGCCGTCGCCCGTCGTCGAGGGGTACCAGAACGCATAGTGGAAAAGCTCGACGGCTGCGGTCAGCGGGTTGAGCTGGTAGATCACGAAGAGCCAGTCAGGCACCACGTCGCGTACCGCCTGCCAGGGGTACAGCACGGGGCTCAGCCACGTCGCCACCATGACGATGAGATCGACGAAGTTCTCTGCATCACGGTAGAAGACGTTGACCGCTCCGAAGAGCAACCCTAGGCCCAGTGCAAGAATCGCGACGATCGCGAACCCCAGGAGCGCAGCGGCGAACTCGGCGCCATTCGGACTCCACCCGAAGACCACGGCTCCCACCACCAGCACGATGAGCTGCGGGAAGAAGTGGACCGCCGAGACCCACAGCGACGAGACCGGGAACAGCTCGCGCGGAAGGTAGATCTTCCGGACGAGCGCGGCGTTCCCTACCACCGAGCGCGTCGCGTTGGAGAATCCCTCGCCGAAGAAGTTCACCACGACGATGCCCGAGAACAGATAGACGGCGTAGTCCTCGATCCCCTTGCTCAACCCGAGGAAGAGACCCAGGGCGAGGTAGAAGACGACGAACTGGACGGCCGGCTTGACGTAGGACCAGAGCATCCCGAGGACGGAACCCCGGTACCGGACACGGAGCTCCTTCTTGACGACGAGGCGCAGCAGGAACCGGTGCCTGACGACGTCGACCAGGCCGTGCCCTCGGCCGGGTTCGACCAGTGCGCTCTCGCTGGCCGCTGCGGTCACCGCTCTGCTGGTGGGTTCGCCGCGAACGTACGCTCCCACTCCTGCATCGACGTGATCTGGGGAAGCGCGTCCCGGTAGGCCGCGCGGAGCTCCGTCCACCGTGCGAACAGCTGGGCGTGGAGCTTGAGGCCCTCCGCGAGCATGCCGCGCACGGCACGGGGATCCCGGCGGTGCCACGACGCGCCGGTGCCCTCAGCGTTGGACACGATGGCGCTGTCGTACTGGGACAGGCGCCACCAGCGTGCGTCCTGGTGCGAGACGAGGGTCTGCGGCCGCTCCTCGCGACCTGGGTCGACCGGGACGACGATCTGCCGCACCATCGTCTTGGCTGCCCAGGGAACGAGCGCGACGCGGCTCGGCATCTGGACCCCGCGTCCCTTGTTCCGAGGCCTGCTCGGTGCGGGCGCGGGGAACGCGTCCGCGTCTGGCGCGTAGCGGGCGTCGCTGAAGTCCTGCACCATGGCGCGGATCTCGGGCAGCTTCTTGCCGATGATGCCGTGCAGATGGTCCGGACCGGCGAGCACGTCCTCCATCGCCATCAGTCTTCCGCGCTCCGAGAAGTACTGCATCGAGATCAGGTGCTTGACGTCCATGTACGAAGACTCGCGAAGGACCCGCCCGCCTCTCTCGTACAGCGAGTACAGCAGCGTCGTGATGAGTCGGTTGCGCTCGTGGAAGTACGCCTGCCAGCCGACCAGGTCGTCCTTGTCCGCCCAGGACACGTGCCAGACCGCTGCCCCGGGGAGCGAGACCGTCGGAAAGCCGTGCGCCCGTGCACGCAGTCCGTACTCGGCGTCGTCCCACTTGATGAACACGGGAAGGGAAAGACCGATCTCGCGGATCACTTCGACCGGGATCAGGCACATCCACCAGCCGTTGTAGTCCACGTCGACGCGCCGGTGGAGCCACGGCGTACCCCGCAGGCCCGAGGCGCCGAAGTCGTGTCCGTTCTCCATGTCGGGGTGCGGGAGGCCCGGCTGGATGCGCCACGGCTCGACGACCTCCCCGAACGTGTGCAGGACGGAACGGTTGTACATGTCGAACATGTGCCCGCCGACAATGGTCGGCTTGCGCGTGAAGTCCGCGAAGTTCACGAGGCGCAGGAGGCTCTCGGGCTCGAGCACGATGTCGTCGTCGAGCAGCACGACGTAGTCGCTCTTGCCGGTGCGCAGCGTCTCGTACATCCCTCGCGAGAAGCCACCGGAGCCACCGATGTTCCCCTGCTCCACGAGCTTGAGCTGGGAACCCATCTCTGCCGCCAGCTCGTCGAAGCCGTCCTGGTCGCGCACGCGTTGGGTGCCCTGGTCGACCACGATCAGCTCGTCGAGCACCTCGCGGACCTCGGCGCTCTCCGCCACGGTCCGGATGGTCTCGAGGCAGTAGTCCGCCCGGTTGAAGGTCGTGATGCCGATGCTGGTCGTGCCCTGGCCGCGGGACTCCTCGCTCACGGACCAGTCCGCACGGACCAGAACGAGCGACTCCGACCCACCGATGAGGTCGAACCAGTACCAGCCGCCGTCGCCGAACTGCGCGAGTGACAGGTCGAGCGTCGTGGTGGCCTCTCCGGACACCTGGACGGACGTCACGCGCTGCTGGATACCGCGAGCGTTCGACCGGTAGACCGTCACGCTCCCGGGACCGGTCGTACGGACCGTCAGCCGGACGGACTCGACGACCGTCCAGCGTCGCCAGTAGCTTGCTGGGAACGCGTTGAAATAAGTGGCGAAGGAGATCCGGCGGCCCGGTCGGACGAGCATCGAGAAGCGTCCGTCGATGTCCTGCGTGTAGACGTGCTCGCCCGTGCCCGACATTTCATCGGTGCGCTGGTCGCGGCTCCACAACGACTCGAGGTCCGTCCGGATCTGGCGCGCCCGCATCTCGCCGGCCTCGACGTAGAGGGGAAGGCTGTCGGAATCGGCCTCGAGTGGCAGGATGACGCGCTGGACGACGCGCTGGGCGGCCGTCTCGGTCTCCTCGGTCAGCATGTTCGTATCGGTCTCCGTGGTCATGCGTCGACGCCCCCGCTCTCGATGTCCGTGCCACGCGCAAAGTGCGGCGCTAGCTTGTTGTCCACCATCGACAGGGCGGCACCGATGGCCATGTGCATGTCGAGGTACTTGTACGTGCCGAGACGGCCGCCGAACAGGACGTCCTTCTCCCCCGCCGCGAGGTCACGGTACGCGAGGAGCCGGCCGCGGTCGGCCGCGGTGTTCACCGGGTAGTACGGCTCGTCCGCCTTCTCCGCGAAGCGGGAGAACTCGCGCATGATGACCGTCTTGTCCGAGGGGTACTCCCGCTCGGGGTGGAAGTGCCGGAACTCGTGGATGCGTGTGTAGGGCACGTCGGCGTCCGCGTAGTTCATGACGGGGGTGCCCTGGAAGTCGCCGACCGGGAGCACCTCCTCCTCGAAGTCGAGCGTGCGCCAGGACAGGTCGCCGTCGGCGTAGTCGAAGTAGCGGTCTACCGGGCCCGTGTAGACGACGGGGACGTTGCCGACGACGTTGCCCTTGCTCACGGGCTGCGACTCGTCGAAGAAGTCGAGGTCGAGGCGCACCTCGATGTTCTTGTGGTCGGCCATTCGCTCGATCCACGCGGTGTAGCCGTCGACTGGCAGGCCCTCGTGCGTGTCGTTGAAGTAGCGGTTGTCGTACGTGTAGCGCACCGGCAGACGCGAGATGATCGAGGCCGGGAGGTCGCGCGGGTCCGTCTGCCACTGCTTCGCCGTGTACTCGCGGATGAACGCCTCGTACAGGGGGCGACCGATGAGGGACACACCCTGCTCGTCGAGGTTCTCCGGCTTCTTGTCGCCGAGCTCGGCCGAGAGCTCCTTGACCAGCGCGCGCGCGGCATCCGGGCCGTGCGCCGAGCGGAAAAACTGGTTGATCGTGCCGAGGTTGATCGGCATCGGGAAGACCTCGCCCCTGTGCGTGGTGTACACGCGGTGGACGTAGCTCGTGAACGCCGTGAAGCGGTTGACGTACTCCCACACCCGCTCGTTCGAGGTGTGGAAGAGGTGCGCGCCGTAGCGGTGCACCTCGATGCCGGTCGTCTTCTCGGCCTCGCTGTAGGCGTTGCCGCCGATGTGGGGTCGACGGTCGATCACGAGGACCTTCCGGCCGTACTCCTCGGCGATCCGCTCCGCGACCGTGAGGCCGAAGAATCCGGAACCCACGACGACAAGATCCGCGTCCACACACACTCCTCAGTAGGGATTACAGCCACCAAAGCGTAACGTGCGGCAGACCCAAGCCCTGCCGACGTTGTCAGGGCACGACTTCCCTCACCGAACCTTCACCGTCAGCCGCGCCCGTCAGCGCTGGTAGATGCGGCGCGCCACCTCGAGCAGCCGCGCCGAGTGCTCGGGCAGCCGGGCGGCCGCCTCGCCGGCAGGCCCGGGTGCGGGGATCGCGTCGCCCGGGGAGATCACGGGCCAGCGGCTACCCATCCGACCCACCGCCTCGTGCTTGGTTCGGTAGTACTCGTCGTGGATGTTCAGCGCGACTCCACTCGCACCGGCCGTGGCGGCGAGCAGGTGCGGGTGGTAACGCGAGGAGAGCCAGACCTGGCCAAGCCGCGCCGGGAACCCGTGGTCGAGCAGCTCCCACACGGAGTAGAAGCGTGCGCCCGGGACGACGTCGCGCACCGCCTCGTAGATCACTCGGTCGATCCGGGGGATGCACTCGACGAATCCGACCGAGCGCCCGTCCGCGGTCACGGACTTCAGAAAGCGCACGACCGTGTCCCGGACCAGCGGGAAATCATGGTCCATGAGGTCCGTCTGCACGCAGACCATGGCATCCGGCGCAGTCGTCGTCCTCGAGTCGAAGATGCCCGAGACTCCTCCGAGCAACGCGTCGTCCGCGACGAGCTCGGCGCCCGCCGCGCCGAGCAGCTCTGCGGACGCCTCGTCCCGCACCGTGAGAACCGAGAACGCGCGCGCCGCCTCCTGCCAGAGGGTGATGCCGTCGTCGTCGACCGGTAGAAGTCCCAGGCCCGTCCCCGAAGACCTCACCCCGTGCTCCTGGGCGAGCCAGGAGGCCGCAGCGACAAGGCCCAGCTGGCGCGGCCAGACGGTGTTGAGATATCCGCCGCCGAGAAGGTGCAGGATGTCGACGGTCCTGAGCAGTTCGATCCCGCGGACCCAGCGCGGTGCCTCGCCCGGGTCGCCGAGCGCCCTGCGGACGAAGTCCGCCACCCCCGACACCTTCTCGGTCGGCGCTTCCCAGCAGATCCGCCAGAGGGTATCGGTCGTACGCAACCGCGGATGGGCGTCCGCGAAGAGGACCGCCGCTGAGCCGGGGTTGGGGCAGTCGAGCCACACGTCGGCGTCTGGCTCGGTCCGGGCGAGCAGGCGCAGCCACCGGCGAACGATGAGCTCGTCGCCGTAGTTAGGGTGCCCAGCGGTCGAGACAAGGTAGATCGTGCGTCGCGGGCGGTCGCCACCGCCCGCGGCGGACCGCCGGAGGGCGACGGTGTTCCGGGCGTTGAAAAGCGTCATTGCTCTTCCCGTTCTCCTGTGTTCTTGATCTGGGTGTAGGCGCCGTACGCGCGCCTCCGGACGGACTCCGGAACCAGGCGGTAGCCCCCTCGCACCACCGAGTTCCGCAGCTCCTGAGCGGTGGTCGTCAGGCCGATGCTCCGCAGCCGACGTTGCAGCTCGAGCTCCGACCGCAGGAGCCGGGAACCGCCACGGCGCGCATAGGAACCGGCTCCTACGCGGTAGAGGACGAGCGGCTCGGCGACGTTCGCGGCCGCCGCCCCCCCGGCCAGCATCCGTGCGAAGAGCCAGTAGTCCTCCATGAGCGGCAGGTCCTCGTAGCCTCCGGCCGCAGCGACCGCCGACCGCCGGTAGACCACCGACGGATGGTTGAACGGCGACCGGAAACGCACCGCCCGTCCGATCTCGGCCGCGCTGAGAGGTGGCACCCGCACGAGCCCAGGAGCGCGGTGCTCGATCGACGCCTCGTCGACGAACTCCTCGATCGCCGAACCGACGATGTCCAGGCCGGACTCGACGAGCGCGACCTGCTGCTCGAACCGACCTGGTCTGCTGAGGTCGTCGGCGTCCTGGCGGGCCACGATCTCGTGCACGCACACCCGCAGCCCGGCATCGAGCGCGAGGGCCAGGCCCAGGTTCCGCTCGAGCTCCAGGACGTCGACACGGATCGACGTTCCGACCTGGAGCTCCTTCAGCACGGAGTCGATCTCCGGGCCCACCGGGCCGTCGCGCACCACCACGACCTGCGCCGGCGGCCGCGTCTGCTCTGCGGTCACGGACTCGAAGGAACGGCGCAGATGCTCGGCGTCGTCACCGCGGTAGACCGGGAGCAGAACCGAGAAAGGCCTGCTCAAGGCGCGCCCGTCCGAGCGCTCTCCTCGATCAGAGCGACGTCCTCACCCCAGGGCGTCGCCCCGGCGAGCACCTCGGCTGTCGGGCGGGGACGACGCACGATCCCGTCCCTCAGCCCACGCGCCGCCGAGCGCACCAATACGCCTCTCCTCGTCGACCGGGCAAAGGTTCGCGCCCAGCGCCTCGCGGAGGCGCCCGCGTAGAGCACGCGCTCCTCGGGTGCCAGCGCCGACGAGTGCAGGAGCAGCCAGAGCTTGTTGCGCACCTCGTAGTAGAAGCGCTCGCCAGGGTCCACGTCCGTCGCGCCGAACGACTTTGTGCGGTGCTCGACGACCGAGGCGGGCACAAAGAGGCCCGTGCCATGGCGCAGGAGCCGACAGGAGAACTCGAAGTCGTCGTTCCAGATGAAGTAGTCCGCGACAGGGAGCCCGTAGTACCGGACGGCGCCCGCGTCGACCAGCATCGAGACGAAGGAGGAGGACCGCACGAGCACCGACCCGGCTCGCGCCGCACGGGACGCTGCACGCACCGACGCCCCGGGCCTGCTTCGCGGCGTGTTCATGGGGTGCTCCCGCCCGTCGTGCCAGACAACACGGCTCCCCAGAAGGGCGACCGGGCCGGGGTAGGCGCCCCTGGCCTCGAGCAGCGCCTCGAGCGCGCCGGGCAGCGGGATGGTGTCGTCGTCCATGAGCCAGACCATTTCGGCGTGCATCGACTCGACCGCGTAGGCGATCCCCGCTGCGAAGCCGCCGGCCCCGCCCGTGTTCCGGGTCATCTCCAGGACGGTCGCGCCGATCGGGTGCTCGCCTGCCACGACGGACGAGTCGTCGTCCGAGCGGTTGTCGACGACGAGCACGGCGTCCACGCCGCGGGACTGCGCCGCGAGAGCGTCGAGCGACTCGAGAAGCAGGTCTCGCCGGTTGTACGCCACGACGACGGCGACCACTCGGAGGTCGGTCGACGCTTCACCCGTTCTCGACACGATGAGCAGGCTACCCGACCGACGGGGACCCGAACTCTCACCCGCGAACGACACGGGGACTGGCCTGCACAGGTCCTCCACCACCCACGCGCCGCACCAGCGCCCTGCCGTTGCACGTGCCGCCTATGCTCTTTCCCCGTGACGTCCCGTTCTCGTGCCCAGAACCGCACCGCGGCGGCTGCCAAGCCCTCGCGCGGGCCTGCGCACGCACGGAGCCTGCGCACGCACCGCGTCGCCCGCACGATCGGTCTCATCGCGACGGGAGCGCTCGCGCTCGGCGCCGTCGGCGGCGCCTCGGCGCTGTCGAGCATCCAGGGCAACATCGGGTCGTCGAAGGGCCTCGAGCTCCTCACCGATCGTCCCGAGCAGACGACCCCGGACCCGAGCGACCCGAACGCCGGCGTGCCGCTGAACATCCTCGTCCTGGGGTCCGACCAGCGCGGCGGGGAGAACGGCCACGAGGTCGCGGGCGTCGCGGGCATGCGCGCGGACACGACGATCCTCGTCCACATCTCCGCGGACCGCTCGCGCGTCGAGATGATCTCCGTCCCGCGCGACTCGCGCGTCGACGTCCCGGCCTGCAACACGACGGGCGGCGAGACCACGCAGCCGGCGAACACGCGCTTCAACGCCGCGTTCGCCAACGGCGCGACCGTCGGCGGTGACGTCGACTCCGCCGCGGCGTGCGCGATGCAGACCGTGGAGAGCCTCACGGACGTCTTCGTCGACGGGTTCGTCGTCGTGGACTTCGCCGGCTTCCAGAACATGGTCACCGCGATCGGCGGCGTGCCGATCTGCATCCCCGAGGCGATCGACTCGCCCAAGGCCGACCTCCAGCTCGCTGCGGGGCGGCAGACGCTCGACGGCGCGCAGGCGCTCGGCTTCGCGCGCGCCCGGTACGGCGTGGGCGACGGCTCGGACCTCAGCCGCATCGGACGCCAGCAGCAGCTCCTCGCCGCGACGGTGAACCAGGTCCTGTCGAAGAACGTCCTGTCCGACCTCGGTCAGATCTACGGATTCGTCGACGCGGGCACCAAGTCGTTGACGATCAGCGAGAACCTCGCGTCGATCCCGAGCCTCGCCGGGCTCGCCTTCAGCCTGAAGGGCGCGACGAGTGGCAACATCACCTTCATGACCGTCCCGAACGCGCCGGACCCGCAGGACCCCGACGCGAAGGTCGTGTGGACCTCGGAGGCCGACGAGCTGTGGGCGAAGGTCCGCGCCGACGAGCCGATCGTCACCCCGCCGGCTCCCGCGCCCGAGCCGCCCGCCGCAGAGCAGCCCGCCCCGGAGACCGGCGAGGCCCCGCCCGCCGATGCGGGCGAGGGTGCCGCGACCGGTACGGACCCCGCGGCGCCCGTCGAGCCGGCCCCGGTCGAGACGAAGGACGCCGGCAAGGAGGCGTTCTCCGCCGCCGACGAGACCGCGCAGTGCGGGTGACCCGGCCATGACGGACCCGTCGCGCGACCCACGGTCGCTCCCCCCGAGCTTCACGCCCCAGGGCGGCCGCTCCCCGCGCCCTTCGTCGGTCGACGACGCGATCGCCGTCGGCAACAGCGGAGCCCGCGGTGCCCGGCGCGCCCGCGACGTCCCCGACGACGCCGTCCGGGCCGAGCCGCGCATCAAGCGTCAGTCGTCGCGCGAGATCCCCGTGACCCCGCCGCGCAAGGGCACCCCTCCGCCCGCACCGCCGGCACGTGGCGCACGGACGTCGACCCCACCGGCACGTGAGGCGCGCGTGCGGTCCGACGCCGCGGCGTCGGCCGCGCCACCGTCCGTCCCCCCGGCACGGGCACCCCAGCGCTCGACGGCGGCCCCGGCACGGGTCTCGTCGTCCCCCCGTGCGAGCGCGCAGGCCGTGAGCCCCGCCCCCCGAGCCCGGTCCACCACCCCGGCCGCCCGTCCACGCCCGGCCCGGGCGCCCGGCTCCGGCGGCGGCCGACCGCCGTCGAGCACCGCGGCCCCCCGCGCCGCGGCGGGTGGCGGCTTCCGCGTCCGCAGGGGCAGGGTCATCGGCCTCGTCGCGGGAGTCCTCGTCGTGGCGCTGCTCGCGTGGCCGGTCGGCCTGCTGATCTGGGCCAACGGGAAGATCGAGCACATCGAGGCGCTCTCCGGGGCTCCGGGCACGCCCGGCAACACCTATCTGCTCGCCGGCTCCGACGCGCGGGGCGAGGGCATCAGCGAGGACGGCACCGAGGGTGCGCGCACGGACACGATCATGGTCCTGCACGCTCCGTCGAGCGGGCCCGCGGCGCTCATCAGCCTGCCTCGCGACACCTACGCGGAGATCCCGGGCAACGGCGCGAGCAAGCTCAACTCGGCCTACTCGTGGGGTGGGGCTCCGCTGCTCGTCCAGACCGTCGAGGGGCTCACCGGGCTCACGATGGACCACTACGTCGAGGTCGGCTTCGGCGGGGTGGAGGGCATCGTGGACGCGGTCGGCGGCGTCGAGCTGTGCCTCGACTACGACGTGAACGACCCGAAGAGCGAGCTCGTGTGGACGGCCGGCTGCCACGTCGCGGACGGGCACACCGCGCTCGCGTTCTCGCGGATGCGGTATGCCGACCCGAAGGGCGACATCGGGCGCGCCGA
Organism: Cellulosimicrobium sp. BMG9.22; assembly: GCF_059159975.1. Lineage (NCBI taxonomy): Bacteria > Bacillati > Actinomycetota > Actinomycetes > Micrococcales > Promicromonosporaceae > Cellulosimicrobium > Cellulosimicrobium sp. BMG9.22. The sequence goes on from NZ_JBZGBY010000010.1 coordinate 53,908, forward strand.
GCGTCAGCGCCAGGTCATCGGGGCCATCAGCGCGAAGGCCGCCAACCCGAGCATCGCCTTCCGCCCGTGGGACCAGGTCTCGCTCCTCGACTCCGGCCTGGGCGCGCTCACGGTGGACGACAGCACGGGCATCGTCGACCTGGGCAAGCTCGCGCTCGCGTTCCGCGCCGCGAACGGTCCCGAGGGCATCACCGGGACGCCCCCCATCTCCAACCCCGACTTCCGACCTGGCGGCAATGTGGGGTCGACGGTGCAACTGGATCCTGAGACCGTCGGCCAGTTCTGGGTCGACGTCCGCGACGGCAACCTGCCTCCCGGCCAGGTCGGCGGCCTCCCGCAGTAGTTCCGTCGACGAGAACGACCCGAGGGTCATCACATCGGCCTTCGGTGGGTCGATCTGGGACGTGCGGGTCGATCTCGCGGATTTTCGCGATCCCTAGACGCCGGAGCGCGACGCGCGCAGCCGCGCGCCCTTGGCGCGGGCCTGGTCGCCCAGGTCCGCCTGGAAGGCGACCATCCGCTCGCGCAGGCGGGTCGCGTCGTCGTCCGTGCCCGCCGCGAGGATGCGCGCGGCGAGCAGGCCCGCGTTGCGCGCCCCGCCGACGGAGACGGTCGCGACGGGCACGCCGGCGGGCATCTGCACGATCGACAGGAGCGAGTCCATGCCGTCGAGGTGGCGCAGCGGGACCGGGACGCCGATCACCGGCAGGGGCGTGACGGAGGCGAGCATGCCGGGCAGGTGCGCCGCTCCCCCCGCGCCGGCGATGATCACGCGCAGGCCGCGCTCGGCGGCGGTGCGCCCGTAGTCGATCATCTCGACGGGCATGCGGTGCGCGGAGACGACGTCGACCTCGACGGGCACGTCGAACTCGGCGAGCGCGTCGGCGGCGGCCTCCATGACGGGCCAGTCGGAGTCGGACCCCATGACGATGCCGACGACCGGGTTCTCGCTCATGCTCGCTCCTCGTTCGGGGTGCTCTCGGGGCGCTCGCCCCGCAGGATCGCGGCCGCGGCCAGCGCCCGACGGCGGACCTCGTCGAGGTCGTCGCCGCTGACGTTCACGTGGCCGAGCTTGCGCCCGGGGCGCACGCCCTTGCCGTACAGGTTGACCTTCGCGTCGGGGTACGCGGCGAGGACGTCGGGTAGCGCGTCGGTCAGCTCCCCGAGCGCGGAGCCGAGCACGTTGGCCATGACCGTCCAGCGCGCGGTGGCGGAGGTGTCGCCGAGCGGCAGGTCGAGCACGGCGCGCAGGTGCTGCTCGAACTGGCTCGTCACGGCGCCGTCGATGGTCCAGTGCCCGGAGTTGTGGGGGCGCATCGCGAGCTCGTTCACGTACACCCGCGGGCCGTCCTGCCCCACGACCTTGAACAGCTCCACCGCCAGCACGCCGGTGACACCGAGACCCTCGGCGATGCGCACACCGAGGTCCCGCACGCGCGCCGCCTCGGTGTCGCCGAGGCCCGGCGCGGGCGCGATCACCTCGGCGCACACGCCGTCGCGCTGGATCGACTCGACGACGGGCCAGGTCCGCACCTCGCCGCGCCCGTCGACCCCGCCCGAGGGCCGTCGGACGACGAGCACCGCGAGCTCGCGCGTGAAGGGCACCTTCTCCTCGACGAGCAGCTCGGGCCCGCCCGCCGCTGCCGCGTCGATCCACTCAGCGACCTGCTCGGGACCGCCCTCGGCGACCGAGACGACGCGCACGCCCTTGCCGTCGTAGCCGCCGCGCGCCGTCTTGACCACGGCCTCGCCCCCGACCTCGGCGAGGAAGTCGGCGAGCGCCGTGCGCGCGGCGTCGGGCTCGGTGGGCAGCGCGGCCCAGCGCGGGCACGGGGCCCCGAGCTCGGTGAGCCGGCGTCGCATGACGATCTTGTCCTGCGCGTGGACGAGCGCGTCGGGACCGGGGCGCACGGGCGTCCCGTGCTCGAGGAGGTCGGTGAGGAGCGCGTTGGGCACGTGCTCGTGCTCGAACGTGAGCACCGCGGCGGGCTCACCCTCGGCGGGCGCGATGAGCGCGCGGATCGCGGCCTCGTCCGACGCGACCCCGACAGGGGCGTCGACGACGACCTGGGCCGCGGACGAGTCGGGCGCCTCGACGAGCACGCGCAGGTGCACGCCGAGCTCACCGGCCGCCGGGGCCATCATCCGTGCGAGCTGTCCTCCGCCGACCACGGCGATCACTGGGGCTGCCACGTGCACCCACCCTAGTGCCTGCGCGGCGAACCGCCGCTCCGTCCTCGGGCCGGTCGCGCCGTCGCGGACGTCTCCGACAGGGCTCGTCCAGGTGCAGCCGGTAGCCTCGTCGGATGACGAGCGACCTCGACCGGCGGGCGGACGCGACAGCGACCACCGGTGCGCCCGCGCGAGCACGTCGCGACCGGGTCGTCGCGCGCGTGCGCGAGCTCGCCAAGTTCGGGTCGGTGGGTGCGCTCGCGTACGTCGTGGACCTGGGTCTCTTCAACCTCCTGAGCTTCGGCCCCGGCGAGCTGCTGGGCCACAAGCCGCTCACGGCGAAGATCGTCTCGGTCGCGGTCGCGACCCTCGTGGCCTGGGTCGGCAACCGCTACTGGACCTTCTCGGCTCGGCGCACGCAGACCCGGGGCCGTGAGCTCGCGACCTTCGTCGTCGTCAACGTCGGCGGGATGCTCATCGCGGTCGGGTGCCTCGCGATCTCCACGTACGCGCTCGGGCTCACGTCTCCCCTCGCGAAGAACGTCTCCGCCAACGTCGTGGGCCTCGTCCTCGGCACGGCGTTCCGCTACCTCGCCTACCGGCACCTCGTGTTCACGGGCGGCCCGGCGGCCGACGACGACGCCCGTCCGGCCGAGGGCCTCTCCACCCGCTGAGCGCGGGAGAGCCGAGGCTCAGCCCCTGCGCCGGCGACGGCGCCCGCGCGCCGAGACCGCGACGCCCGTGGGCAGGACCACACGCGGGTCGAGCCGTCGCGGGACGCCCGCGAGGAAGAGCGCGAAGACCGCGGGGCGCCGCTGCGCGAGCTCGAGCCGGCCGCCGTCGGACGCGGCGAGATCACGGGCGAGCGCCAGCCCCAGCCCGGTACCCGCCCCGGACGTCACCTCGCGCTCGAAGATGCGGGGGGCGAGGTCGTCCGGCACGCCCGCGCCCTCGTCGGACACCTCCGTGACGATCGCCCCGCTCGTGCCCGACGGCCGCGCGCGGACCGTCGTCGTCCCGCCGCCGTGCTTGAGCGAGTTCTCGATGAGCGTCGCGAGCACCTGGGCGAGAGCCCCGGGGGTGGCGAGGACCTGGTACTCGGCGGGCACGTCGACGACCAGCTGCCGACCCGCCTTCGCGAACGTCGGGACCCACTCCTCCTCCTGCTGGTGCACGACCTCGAGGAGGTTCACCGCCTCCGTCGTCCCGCCGTGCGCGCGCCGCGAGGACGCGAGGAGGTCGTCGACGACCCCGACGAGACGCTCGACCTGCTCGAGCGAGATCCTCGCCTCCTCCTGCACCGCCGGGTCGTCCGAGGCCATGGAGATCTCCTCCAGGCGCATGCTCAGCGCGGTCAGCGGCGTGCGGAGCTGGTGCGACGCGTCCGACGCGAACTGGCGCTCGGCCGCGAGCCGCCCCGCGAGACGGTCGGAGCTGCGCGCGAGCTCGGCCGCGACGAGATCGATCTCCTCGACCCCGGACGGCTCGAGGCGCGGGCGCACCTGGCCCGACCCGAGCTGTTCGGCCGACGCGGCGAGGTACACGAGCGGCGCCGAGATGCGGTTCGCCTGCCACACCGCCATGGCGATCCCGGCGCCGAACGCCACCACCGAGGCGGCCACGACGAGCACCACGACCTGCGAGGCACGCAGGTAGGCGTCCCAGTACGACACCTCGAGCACGACGACCGCGCCGGACTCCGAGTGGGTGGCGCTCCGGATCTCCCGCCCGGAGATCTCGTCGCCCGCCGAGAGGGTGCTCCCGTCAGGCAGCTGCACGTACACGTGCGCGGCCGGGTCGCTCGCCCGGGGCTGCACGGCGTCCTCGATGACGTAGTCGGGGATCTCGTCCCCCGCCTCGATCCGCGCGTCGATGCTGCGCGACAGGCGGTCGACGCGCGACTGCACGTCGTCGACCTCACCCCGGAGCACGAACTGGGCGCCGTAGAAGGCGAGCGGGAAGCCGAGCAGGATGACGGCGACGGCCACCGCCGCCACCGTGGCCTGCAGCATCCGACGCCGCACGCTGCTCCTCGCTCCCCGTGCCCTGGACCCGACGGTGCCGGTCAGCCCTCGCCGGTCTCGAACCGGAAGCCCAGCCCTCGGACCGTGGAGATGTAGCGCGGCGCGTTGGCGTCGTCGCCGAGCTTGCGGCGCAGCCACGACACGTGCATGTCGAGGGTCTTCGTCGACCCCACCGGCTCCGAGCCCCACACGTCGCGCATGAGCGCGTCGCGCACGACCACGGACCCGGCGCTCGCGACGAGCACGCGCAGCAGCTCGAACTCCTTGGTGGTCAGGTGCAGCTCGCGCTCGCCCTGGAACGCGCGGTGCGCCGAGACGTCGATGCGGACGTCCTGCGCGGCCAACTCCTCCTCGTCGCCCTGCTCGCCGTGCGAGCGGCGCAGCAGCGCCCGCACACGCGCGAGCAGCTCGGCGAGGCGGAAGGGCTTGGTGACGTAGTCGTCGGCGCCCGCGTCGAGACCCACGACGAGGTCGACCTCGTCGGCCCGGGCGGTGAGCACGAGGACCGGTGTGGTGAGACCCTTGTGACGGATCTCGCGCGCCACGTCGAGCCCGTCCATGTCCGGTAGGCCCAGATCGAGCACCACGATGTCGGCCCCGCTCGCGGAGTCGATCGCTCCTTGACCAGTTCCTTGGACGACGACGTTGTAACCCTCACGTGTCAGTGCGCGGGCCAAAGGTTCGGCAATCGCCGGGTCGTCCTCCGCTAGCAGTACGTGGGTCATTCGCTCATGCTAGGGCATCACTACGACTTCGGTCCTATCGTGTCGCGCCGACTCTGCGACCGTGGTCGGACGCCCCGCGGGCGCCCTCTGCCTAGGCTGGAGCGCATGGGATGGTACGAGCGGCTCGGGCAGTGGTCCGACCAGCACCGGTTCGGTGTGGACCTCACCGTGACGCTCGTGCTCGCCGTCGTGTTCGTGCCCGCGTCGGCGGCCTTCTCCTCCGCCGGGGCGGGCGGCGTCGCGACCAGCTCGGGGTGGGCGGCGTTCTGGGCGGCGCTGGTCCTCGCGCCGCTGCCGTGGCGACGCGCGCGACCCGTCGCGTCCGCCGTCGCGGTGTACGCCGTCGCTCTTGCGCACCTGCTCGCCGGCTATCTCGTCATCTTCCCCGCCGACTTCGCCGTGCTGCTCGCCCTGTACTCCGTGACCGTCTACGGGCCCCGGTGGGCGCACCGCACCGCCATCGCGTCCTCGCTCGTCGGGGCCGTCGTGCTGGGCATCGCGCTCGGGCTGCTCTCGGGGCGGCTCGCGGACCTCGCCGTCAGCGTCTTCTTCACGTCCGCGTTCGGCGGCATGACGTTCCTCGCCGCCTGGGCGTTCGGGCTCGTCCGGCGGTCCCGGCGCGAGACGATCTCCGCGCTCGTCGACCGGGCGGAGCGCCTCGAGATCGAGCGCGACCAGCAGGCGCAGATCGCGACCGCCGCCGAGCGGGCTCGCATCGCGCGCGAGATGCACGACATCGTCGCGCACTCCCTGTCGGTCATCATCGCGCAGGCCGACGGCGGCCGGTACGCGGCGACCGCCGACCCGGACGCCGCGACGCGCGCGCTGTCGACGGTCTCCGAGACCGGCCGCGCGGCGCTCGCGGACATGCGCCGGCTGCTCGGCGTGCTGCGCTCCGAGCCCCCGCGTCAGGTGCCGCCCACCGGCGTCGACGGACCGGCTCGACCCGCTGCCACCCAGCCGCCCGGTACCGGCACGACGTCCCTCGACCCCCGGCGCACGCACCAGCCGACGACCGTGCCGAGCGGCGCCCCGGAGGTGCTCGAGCGCGCCCCGCAGCCCGACACGGCCGACCTCGAGTCGCTCGTCGCACAGGTGCGCGACAGCGGCATGCGCGTGTCCTTCGTGCGTGTCGGGCAGCCACGAGCACTGCCTCCCGGCGTCGGGCTGACGGTGTACCGCGTGTGCCAGGAGGCGCTGACGAACGTGCTCAAGCACGCCGGCCCCGGCCCGGCGGTGACCGTCTCGGTGCGGTGGGGCGCCACGACGCTGGACCTCGAGGTCGAGGACGACGGGCGCGGCGCGGCCGCGGCACCCGACTCCCGGCCCGACTCCCGTCCGTCGGGCTACGGCGTCCTCGGCATGCGGGAGCGCGCCGCGCTGTTCGGGGGCACGGTCCAGGTCGGGCCGCGCGCGGGCGGCGGGTTCCGCGTGCACCTGCGTCTCCCCGTGCCGCCCGTGCGGACCGCGCCCGCCGTCGTCGCACCGACCGCGCCCCTGCCGGCGCGCCCGCCCGGGCCGGGCACGTGGCCGGGCGGCCCGTACCCGCCCAGGCCGACCGCGCCGTCGGGCAGGATGGGGCCGGGCCGGGCACCCGGGACCACGCCGCCGCCACCACCGGCCTGACCGCGCACCACCCGCACCACGACCGCTCGACCGACGGGACACCATGACCGACGCCCTGCCCCTGCCCGCACCCGACGCCCCGGTGCGCGTCGCGCTCGTCGACGACCAGCAGCTCGTCCGCGCCGGCTTCCGCATGGTGATCGACTCCCAGCCCGACCTCACGGTCACGGTCGAGGCGGGCGACGGGCTCCAGGCCCTGCGTCTCCTCGCCGACCACCCGGTGGACGTCGTGCTCATGGACGTGCGGATGCCACACCTGGACGGCCTGCAGACGACGGCGCGCCTCACGGCCGCGGCGACGGACGGCGGGCACGTACCGAAGGTCATCGTCCTGACGACGTTCGACCTCGACGAGTACGTGCTCGAGGCGATCCGCTCGGGCGCGAGCGGCTTCCTCCTCAAGGACGCGCCGCCCGAGGAGATGCTCGCGGCGATCCGCACCGTGCACCGGGGTGACGCCGTCATCGCGCCGTCGTCGACGCGGCGCCTGCTCGAGCACCTCGTCACGGCGCTGCCGCCGGAACAGGTCGCGGACTCCCCCGCCCACGCCGCGGTCGCGGCCCTGACCGAGCGCGAGCGCGAGGTGCTCGTGCTCATGGCGCGCGGCCGGTCCAACACGGAGATCGGCAGCGACCTGTTCGTCGCGGAGGCGACGGTCAAGACCCACGTCGGGCGCATCCTCGCCAAGCTGGGCGCGCGCGACCGCGTCCAGGCCGTCGTCACGGCGTACGAGACGGGCCTGGTCCGCCCGGGTTCCTAGGGCCACCGAAAGTTGTCAGCGCGCGACGGCTCCCAGCATCCGCTCAGTGCTGACAGCTCTGCGCGGCCGAGAGTTGTCAGCACTCCACGGGGCTCCACGTCAGTCCAGCGCTGACAGCTCCCGACGTTGCCCGACGGCGGACGCGGGAGTCAGGCCGCGAGCGCCAGTTCCGCGAGGTGACGCCGGACGATCGCGAGCACACGCTCCGGGTCCTGCCGCGCCGCCATCGCGGGGAGCCGGAGCCGGACCGTCCGTGAGTCGGCGCCGAGCTCGGCGTCGCGCAGCAAGTCGTCGTACCACCGCCTGCTCTCCAGGTGTCCCACGCCGTCGATCTCGACGACGAGCCGCCGCCCGTTCGGCAGGCGCCACTCGACGTCGAGGAAGCGCCACCGCCCTCGCGCGTCGCGCCGTCGTGCCTGACGTACGGGTTCCGGCAGGCCGGCCGCCCGGCACAGGCGGACGAAGTCGATCTCGGCGAGCGAGTCGGCTCCGCCGACGATGTCGACGAGGGCGTGCTGCAGCGTCCTTCGATGCCGCACGGCGCCCACCTCGTCGAGCTTCTCGAGCAGACGCTCCGGGGTCGTCAGGCGTTGCTGCACGACCGCCGAGACGAGACCCGCCGCCGTCCGCCACGACGGCTGCCACGCCGCGGCGTCGACCGCCGCTCGCTCGACACAGTGGACCGGCAGCCCGACGAGCGCGCCGACGTCGTCCGTCGCCGCCCGCCGCGACTCGTGCACGACCAGCCACGGGTGCCGGGCGGCGCGCTCCCCCCTCGCGATGACGAGGTGCACAGGGTCCCTGGACCAGCCCTCCAGCCCGTGCAGCTCGAGCGCGGTCCACGCCCCGATCGCCGCGTGCGGTGGCGCGCCGAGCACAGCGACCCAGCACCGGGCGGACCGGGTGAGCGGACCGCGGTGGAGCACGAGCACGTCCCGGCTCACCCGAGCCCAGCGGCGTGCTCGCACCTGGTTGTCGACGGCGTCGCTCGTCACACCGAGAAGCGTGAGCTGGCGGCGCGCGACGACACCGTGCTGCCTCGTGGCCTGGGTCCGCAGCCCGACCACCGCGTCCAGGAAGTCTGCCCGTCCGGTCATGCGCCGAGGGTGCCGGGAGCCGACCGCGGGGTCGATCGGCGGGTCCCGTGCTGTGGACGTGACCACCCGGGGTCGGTCCTGTGGACGGCGAGAACCCGTGCGTCGCCGTCGTCCCGGAGCAGTTGTCAGCACTCCACGGACCTGAGGACTCGTCGGATGCTGACAACTCTGGACCCGTGAGAGCTGTCAGCGGCCCAGGGGCCTCGGGGTCCGTGGGGTGCTGACACGTCAGCCCGGGGCGCGGGGCGGCTACGACCACGGGATGACCCGCTCGGCGCACAGGACCCGACCGTCGCCGGACGCGGCGGGGCCGTGTCGCTCCGTAGCGTCGTCCATGATCCCTCGGCACGCCCCGGCCCACCGAAGCGCGCCGCACGACTCCCGATGACGAACCGATGACGAACCGGAGATGACGTGGACACGACCGTGTACCGACCCACCGACCCAGCGCCCGACGGCGGCACCCCCGCCGGACCGCCCGCGGTGCGGGCCCGCTCGCTGCGCAAGACCTACGGCAAGGGCGAGGCCGCGGTGCACGCCCTGGACGGCGTGGACGTCGACTTCGAGCGCGGGCACTTCACCGCGATCATGGGGCCGTCGGGCTCGGGGAAGTCGACGCTCATGCACCTGCTCGCCGGTCTGGACACCGCGACGAGCGGGCACGCCTTCATCGGCGAGACCGAGGTCACGGGGCTGGACGACAACGCCCTCACGCAGCTCCGCCGCGACCGCGTGGGCTTCGTGTTCCAGTCCTTCAACCTGCTGCCCATGTTCACCGCGGAGCAGAACATCACGCTGCCCGTCGAGCTCGCGGGCGGCACCGTCGACCGTGCATGGTTCGACACGCTCGTGAACACCCTCGGGCTCGAGGCGCGCCTGACCCACCGGCCGAGCGAGCTGTCGGGCGGCCAGCAGCAGCGCGTCGCGATCGCGCGCGCCCTCATCGCCGGGCCGGAGGTCGTCTTCGCGGACGAGCCCACGGGCAACCTCGACTCGCGCTCGGGCGCCGAGGTGCTGAGCTTCCTGCGCCGCTCCGTCCGGGAGCTGGGCCGCACGATCATCATGGTCACGCACGACCCGACGGCCGCCGCGTACGCGGACCGCGTCGTGCTCATCGCCGACGGTCGCATCGCGGGCGACATCGCCGACCCGACGCCCGAGTCGGTGCTCGCCGGCCTCGACGCGCTGCGCACGCTCGAGACGCCGGGCGCGGACGACACCGCGTCGGCCGCGGGTGCGGCGTCCGGGCAGGTGCGCGCCTGATGCTCCGTCTCACCCTGGCGCAGATGCGCCGCAGCATCGGCCGCCTCGTCGCGGCCGGCGTCGCGATCGTCATCGGGACGGCGTTCGTCACGGCGACGCTCATCGCGGGCAACGTCATCACCCAGACCACCAACGACTCGATCGCCGCGCAGTTCGCGGACGCGGACCTCGTCGTGTCCGCCCCGGACGAGCTCACGGCCACCGACGTCGACGCCCTGCGCGAGGTCCCGGGCGTCGACGCGGTCGACGCGGTCCAGTTCACCTACCTCGACCTCTCGCACGGCGCGAAGCGCGTGTTCCAGATGGGCATCCCCGCGCCGTCCGACCCACGTTTCGAGGCGCTCGAGGTCGTCGAGGGCGCGATGCCGTCGGCACCCGGGCAGGTCTCCCTCCCGACGGCCGTGGCCGAGCGGCTCGGCGTCGGGACCGGCGACACGGTGACGAGCTCGCGCAACGTGTGGGACGACTCCGCACCCGACGGCGGCGCGTACGAGGAGGTCCGCGACGAGCTGACGGTCGTCGGCACGACCGACGACCCGTACGGCGCCTACGCCCAGATGGGCGGGGCCGTCGTCGTGACGGCCGAGGACGTCGCCGCCTGGGAGGCCGCGCAGGCGACGCCGGACGACCCCGGCAGCACGTACTCGGCGGCGATGGTCGGGCTCGCGCCGGGCACCGACCTCGAGACGGCACGCACGGAGCTCGTCGCCGTGTCGCCGGACGAGGCGCAGGCGGTGACCCCGGACGAGCACGCCCAGGCACAGGCCCAGAGGATGACCGGCGGCCAGGACGTCTTCACGTACGTCATCCTGGGCTTCGCCGCGGTCGCGCTCCTCGTCGCCGCGCTCGTCATCGCGAACACGTTCCAGGTCCTGGTCGCCCAGCGCACGCGCACGCTCGCCCTGCTGCGCGCCGTGGGAGCGAGCAAGAGCCAGCTCTCGCGGTCGGTACTCTCCGAGGCGACCATCCTCGGCGTCACGGCGTCCGTCGGCGGCGTCCTCCTCGGCGGTCTCCTCACGCAGCTCGCGCTCCTCGTCGCCCGGGGCGCCGACCTCGGCGTGCCGGTCCCGGCGACCATCACCGTGACGCCCGCGGTCGTCGCGGTGCCGCTGCTCGTCGGCACGCTCGTCACCGTCGTCGCGTCGCTCGCCCCGGCGCGCGCCGCGACCCGGGTCGCGCCGCTCGAGGCCCTGCGCCCCGCGGACGCGCCGAGCGTCGCGCGCGGCGGCGGTCGCGTCCGCCTCGTGCTCGCGACCCTGCTCACCGTGGGCGGCGTGGCGCTGCTCGCCGGCGGCATCCTCCTGGGCGCGAACGGGAGCCCGGAGGTCGGGCTCCTCGCCGGGGTCGCGGGCGGTGGCCTGTCCTTCGTGGGCGTCCTGGTCGGCGCGGTCTTCTGGCTGCCGGCGGTGGTCGCGCTGGTCGGGCGCCTGCTCGCAGGCTCGGGCTCGACGGCGCGGCTCGCGACCGCGAACACCCTGCGCAACCCGCGCCGCACCACCGCGACGAGCACCGCGCTGCTCATCGGCGTCACGCTCGTCGCGATGATGTCGACCGGTGCCGCGAGCGCCCGCACGAGCCTCGACTCCGCGCTCGACGACCAGTACCCGGTCGACGTCCTCGTCGCGACGGACACCTTCGGGTCGACGGGCGACGCAGTGCCCGGGGACGTCGTGCGCGCCGTGTCGGGGACGGAGGGCGTGGCACGTGTCGTGGAGCTCTCCGCCGTGCCCGTGACGCTGCCCGACGGCGCCGAGATCACGGCGCACGGCGTCGACCCCGACCAGGCGCGCGACGTCGTGCGCTCGCCGGAGATCCTGGAGCCGTTCACGACGGGCACGGTCATGGTGCCCGAGCTCGACGCCGAGAGCTGGGGCGTCGCCGAGGGAGAGACCCTCGAGCTCACGGGGCCGGACGGCGCGACGATCGAGGTCACCGCGCACGTCGGTGCCATCGGCGACGGCTGGCTCCTCGCCGTGGACGACACCCGGACGCTCGCGCCCGGGGCCGCCGTGTCCCGGCTGTGGGTCGGGCTCGACGACACGGGCGACGCCACGCAGGTCGTCCCGGCCATCCAGGACGCGATCGTCGAGTCGGACACGCCCGTCGAGGTGGCCGGCATCGCGGTCGAGCGCGCGGCGATGCAGAGCGTCATCGACACGATCCTCGGCGTGATCGTGGGCCTCCTGGCGGTCGCGGTGGTCATCGCGCTGATCGGCGTGGCGAACACGCTGTCGCTGTCGGTGATCGAGCGGCGCCGCGAGTCGGCGACGCTGCGCGCGATCGGCCTCAGCCGGTCGCAGCTGCGGTGGATGCTCGCGATCGAGGGCATGCTCATCGCGGGCGTGGGCGCGGTCCTCGGCATCGTGCTCGGCGTGCTGTACGGGTGGGCCGGCGCTGCGACGGCGCTGAGCATCATGGGCGACGTCTCGCTCGCGGTGCCCTGGCGGGACGTGGCGCTCGTGCTGGTCGTCGCGCTCGTCGCGGGGCTCGTAGCGTCGGTCGTCCCGGGCCGGACGGCGGCGCGCACGTCCCCGGTCGAGGCGCTGGCCGTCGACTGAGACGAACGACGCCAGGCGGGAGACCGCCGGACGCGTGACGGCGCCCCTGTGGACACGACGTTGTCCACAGGGGCGCCGTCGTCTCGTGCGCCCGACGTCCGCCGTCGGGCAGGATCGCCGCGTGCCGCCCGCGCCGTCGTCCCCCGCCCCCGTCCTCGCCGGACCCGTCCTCCCCGCGCCCGTCCTCCCCGCGCCCGGGGCCGTGCCCGGGGCCGTGCGCGGGGCCGTGCGCGTGACGCTCCATCCGGGCACCGACGTCCTGCTCGACGCCGGCACGCGCCTCGGCGACGTGCGCGCGGCGCTCGCGGAGCTCGCGTGCCGGCCGGAGCTCCTCACCGTCCCGCTCCTCGTCGACGGTGTCCCGGTCGACGACGACCACCGGTGCGGCACCCGGCCGATCCTTCCCGGCGCGACGATCGCGGCGGCCTCGCCCGGCCGCCGCCGACCCGGCGCCGACGTGCTCGCCGCCCCGTGGCACGTCGCGGTCGTCTCCGGACCCGACGCCGGGAGGCTCGTCCCGGTGCCGGGTGCGGACGACCCACGCGCCCCGACGTCGCGCACGGCGTGGTCAGGGTCGAGGGCGCACGGCCGGATCGCCGTCGACGACCTCGACGTCCGCCGGGTCCGCACCCGTCGTGGGTCGAGGTTCCTGGTCCGTGCCCCGCGCGGCACCCGGCGCGTGCGCGAGGAGGGCGCCCGGGTCGCGGGGCGGCGCGGACGCCGCGTCGCGTCGTGGCGCCCGGTCCGGTGGCGCCCCGGGCGCACCCTCGTCACCCCGGACGCGGCGTACGTGCTGCGTCCGCGTCCGGCGCTCGAGCACGCCCCGCGCCCGCAGCACCACGCCGGCCCGGCGCGTACCACCGCGGCGGACGATCCCGGCCGGTCGTGGACGACCCAGGTCACGACGGCGCTCATGCCCGCGGTCGCGTCGCTCGCGCTCGCCGTGACGTTCCGTCAGCCCTTGTACGCGCTGCTCGCGCTCACGGGGCCGCTCGCCCTGCTCGTCCCCGCGCTCGTCGAGGCGCGACGGCGGCGCGCGGCCCGGCGGTCCGCGGAGCGCTCCGGGGGCAGGAGGGGCAGCACCGCCTCCGGCGTCGACACCGGCGATCCCGGCGGAGCGGGCGGCGCGACGGCCGGCGAGGCGGGCGACGCACCCGCGGACCCGCTGCACCCGCGGCCCGTCGACGTCCTCACCTGGGCGACGGTGGCGCATCGCGCTCCGGCCCCGCGCCGGGCGCAGGCGGACCCGCGCTCGGGACCGCGAGCGGGCGCGTCGGCGCTCGTCGACGACGCCGCACCGGTCGGGGTGCCGCTCCCGGACGGGTGCGTGGCCGTCGTCGGACCGCGTCCGGCGGCCCTCGGCGCGGCCCGCGCGGTGCTCGCGGAGCTGCTCGTCGAGGGCGCGACGGTCACGGTCCGCCACGCCCCGTCCGCTGCGGCGGAGTGGTCGTGGTGCCGCTGGCTCCCCGGTTCCGGGACCGTGCAGCGGATCGGCGCCGAGGAACCGGCACGTGCCGACGCGGACGTGCTCGTCGTCGACGGCGAGACGGCGCCCGGCGAGCTGGCGGGCGCGTGGGAGCGGCTCGGCCCGGCCGGGACGCGCCTCGTCCTCGTGACCGACGACCGGGCCCGTGTGCCGGCGTGGTGCCGCACGGTGCTCGACGTCTCGGGCCCGACGGCGGTGCTCACGGGCGCGGACGGCGTGCGCACGTCGCGCCCGCACGTCGGCGTGAGCACCGTGTGGGCGGACGGGCTCGCGCGTCACCTGGCAGCGGCCGCGCACCTCGGTCGCCTGGGTGGACGCGCCCGGACCGACCCGGACCCGGCGGACCCGACCACGCCGACGCTGCCCGCCGACGTGTCGCTCGGCGCGCTGCTCGGAACCCCCGACGAGGACGTCGCCGACTGGGTGGCCGCGCGCTGGGGCGACGCCGCACGCCGCGACGGTCGTGCGCTGCGCTGCCCGCTCGGCGTCGGCGCCGACGGCACGACCGTCACCGTCGACCTCGTCGCCGACGGGCCGCACGTGCTCGTCGCGGGCACCACCGGCGCCGGGAAGTCCGAGCTCCTGCAGACCCTCGTGACGGGGCTCGCGCTCGGCCGGTCACCCACCGAGCTCACGTTCGCGCTCGTCGACTTCAAGGGCGGGGCGAGCTTCGGCGCGTGCGGCGACCTGCCGCACGTCGTCGGCCAGGTGACCGACCTCGACCCGGGCCTCGCCGGGCGCGCGCTCGCCGGGCTGCGCGCCGAGCTGCACCGGCGCGAGCGCGTCCTCGCCGGTCTCGGCGCGGCGAGCGTGGTCGACCTCCCCGCAGGTCGGCTGCCGCGCCTCGTCGTCGTGGTCGACGAGTTCCGCGCGCTCGCGGACGACCTGCCCGAATTCCTCCCGGGCCTGCTGCGGATCGCCGCGCAGGGCCGGTCGCTCGGAGTCCACCTCGTCCTCGCGACACAGCGGCCGACCGGCGCCGTGAGCGCCGACGTGCGCGCCAACATCACCCTGCGGCTCGCGCTGCGGGTCGTCGACGTCGCGGACTCGCGCGACGTCGTCGAGTCCCCGCACGCCGCCCTCGTCCCGGCCTCGACGCCCGGCCGGCTCGTCCTGCGCCGCGGCGCCGAGCCGCCTGTCGCGCTGCAGTGTGCGCGGGCCTCGGCGCCCGCCCCGGACCGCGCGGCGGGCGTCCGTCTCGCCCCCGCGTGGGGCAGCGCGCCCCGCGCTGCCGACGCGCCGCCCCGCCCCGACCGGACGGGCGACGCCCTCGCGCGGGTCGTGGCCGCCGCCCGCGAGGTCGCCGAGCGGTCGGGGCTGCCGCGCCTCGCGCCACCGTGGCTGCCGGCGCTGCCCACACAGGTCTCACCGGACGACCTCCCGGACACCGACGACGGCTCGGCCCTGCCCGTCGCCCTCGGCGACGTGCCCGCGGACCAGCGCCGCGTCGTCGTGCGCTGGGACCCCCGCGACGGGCACCTCGCCGTCCTCGGCCGCGCACGCTCGGGGCGCACGACGGCGCTGCGCACGGTCGCGCACGCCGCCCTCGCGCGGGGCTGGACCGTGCACGCCGTCGGTCCCGGGCTCGCCGGTCTCGCCGCGCACCCCGGCACGGGAACCGTGGTCGATCGCGCGGACCCTCGTCGCCTCGCACGCCTCCTGCGCCTCCTGGCGGGGCACGACGACGGTCAGGAGCGACCCGACGGCCTCGGGACCGGGCCCCGGACGCTCGTCGTCGTGGACGACGTCGAGGCCGTGCGCGGCGCGCTCGCCGCGCTCGCGGGAGGCGCCGGCGCGGACCTGCTGGCCGACGCGCTCGCCGACTCCGGTGCCGCGTTCGCGGTCGCGGGCAGCGGCCCGACGGTCGCCGGGCTGGCCTCGCTGGTGGGGGTGCGCGCGGTGCTGACGTCGCGCGACCGTCACGACGACGTGTCGCTCGGGGTACCGACGGCGCTCGCCGGGCAGGGCGGCCCCGCCGGTCGCGCGGTGTGGCTCGGCCCCGACGAACCGGTCGTGTGCCAGGTCGCGCTCGCCGAGAGGCTGCCGCCGGGTGTGCCGAGAGCGGACGCGCGAGACGCGGAGAGCGGTGCGGGGCACGGCCGCTTCCCGGTCCGGCTCGTCCGCCTGCCCGACCGCGTCGACGCGGACGCGCCGGACCCGGACGACGGCCGGGCCGCACGGTCCCCTGGCCTGTTGGTCGCCGTCGGCCGCGGCGGGGACCACGCCGGGATCCTGACGCTCGACGTGTCGCGGGGAGCGCTCGTCGCCGGGCCGCCGGGCAGCGGACGGACGAACGCGCTCACCGTGCTCGCCCGCCACGCCGCCGCGGCGGGCGTGCTGCGCGGCGTCGTGGCCCGGGACGACGCGCTCGTCGCGCTGGCCGGTCCGGGCGTCAGCATCGTCACCCGGCACTCGCCCGTCGAGGTCGGGGCGTTCCTCGAGGCGCTCGCGGCGCGGCCGGGGGCGCCCCCGGCCGGGCCCGCGCACCGGACCGAGGGCCCGGACCGACCCGACCGGACGGACGTCGTCGTCGTGGACGACCTCGACCTGCTCGGCCAGCTGTGCGTGCTCGAGTCCGACCGGCTGGGCGCGCTGTGCCGCGACGGGCTGGTCCTCCTCGCCGCCGCGACGACCGCGGCGGCGGCGATGGCGCTGCGCGGACCGCTCGCCGACCTGCGCGGGGCGCGGGCGGGAGTCGTCCTGGCACCGGGAGAGCGCGGCAGCTCCGAGGTGTTCGGGCACGGCCTCGGGTGGCTCACGGACCCGGGCCGGCCACGGCCGGGACGAGGCGTCGTCGTCCAGGGTGGGCGGATCGCGCCCGTGCAGGTCACCGCCGGGTGAGCCCCCTGAGCGCGCGTCAGCCCGGCGAGCGGGAGTCGCGCGTCGTCGCCTCGACCACGGGACGCAGCATGAGCAGGACGAGGACCACGACGGCGAGGACCAGGCCCACCACCACCCACGGCGTCACGCCGACCTGGAGCGAGCTGATCGCCACGACCCCCTGGAGCACCTGCCACGTCGCGACGGGCGAGCGCGACCAACGCTGCCCTCGCACCAGGCCGCGCAGGCTCGCCACGAGGATCGCGGCGACGCCGAGCGCGAACACGACGAGGAAGAGGCTCACACCGAGCGACTGCGACCCCCCGGACACGAGCTCGGCGAGGATCACGACGGCTCCCGCCACGAGCGCGACGACCTCGAGCCCGACCCCGATCAGGAGGGCCGTGAGGGCGGTCGGGCGCGGGGACGCGCCGGAGGTCCCGGGTGTGGGCTCGGACGGGGTTCCGGAGGGCGCTCCGGACGGCTCTGCGGGGGGCACGATCCCCCAGCGTACGCGCCGACCTGCGGGTTCACACCCTTGTGACGAACACCTCACGATTCATCTGGAGGAAACTTCCTCGTAACCCCTTGTGCTGGGCTTCACGAGGTGTGAACCTGGTTCAAGCATCAATTACCCCCGCTCCAGCCTGGTCACGGTCGGCCCCCGTTCTGCGGCGCCGCGTCACGGAGACTCATCCTCTCGAGACCAGGCTCCTCTCATGCCTAGGAGATGACGAACATGGACTGGCGCCACCGCGCAGCGTGCCTGGACGAAGACCCCGAGCTGTTCTTCCCCATCGGCAACACGGGCCCCGCGCTCCTGCAGATCGAGGAGGCGAAGGCCGTCTGCCGTCGGTGCGACGTCGTGGACACGTGCCTCAAGTGGGCCATCGAGTCCGGACAGGACGCCGGTGTCTGGGGCGGCCTCTCCGAGGACGAGCGTCGCGCGCTCAAGCGCCGCACGGCCCGCGCGCGCCGGGCCGGCTGACCGCTCGACCCGCGGCACCCACGGGCGCCCACTGATCGCCCGACGGGCCGTCACCCTCCTCCGGTGGCGGCCCGTCGTCGTGCGGCGGAGCGACCACGAACCAGCCGCGCACCGCTACGGCTGACTCTTCCCGTCGCGCAGGACCAGCTCGAGCACGACCTGTGTCCCGCCACCGGGCCGCGGCGACCACTCGATCGTGCCGCCGAGCTCGTTCGTCACGAGAGTGCGCACGATCTGCGTGCCGAGACCGCTCTTCGAGGTCTTCCCCGCACGAGTGACGTCGCCCTCGGGCATGCCCTTGCCGTCGTCCGACACGACGATGCGCACCGCCGACCCGTCGCGCTCGGCCGAGACCTCGACCGTCCCGGTCTCCCGCTTCGCGAGACCGTGCTCGACGGCGTTCGTCACGAGCTCCGTGAGGATGAGCGCGAGCGGCGTCGCGTCCTCCGCAGGCACGAGCCCGAACGTCCCGGTCGCCACGGTGCGGACGCTGGTGTCCGCCGATGCGACGTCGGCCGCGAGCCGCAGCGCCCTGCCGACCATGTCGTCGAACTCGACCTCCTCGTCGAGCGTCTGGGACAGGCTCTCGTGCACGAGGGCGATGGTCGCGACGCGCCGCATCGCCTCCTCGAGCGCCGCACGTGCCTCGGGGACGTCCATGCGCCGGGCCTGCAGCCGCAGGAGCGCGGCGACGGTCTGGAGGTTGTTCTTCACGCGGTGGTGGATCTCGCGGATCGTCGCGTCCTTGGTGATGAGCTCACGCTCGCGCCGCCGCAGCTCCGAGACGTCGCGGCACAGCAGGACCGCGCCGATGCGCTGCCCCGACTCCGTGAGCGGCAGCGCGCGCAGCGACAGCGCGACGCGCTGCGCCTCGATCTCCGTGCGCCACGGCGCCCGGCCCATGACGACGAGCGGCAGCGACTCGTCCACCGGCGTCCGGTGCTCGACGAGGTCGGCCGTCACCTCGGCGAGCGACCGGCCGACGAGCGGGCCGATCACACCGAGACGGTGGAAACAGCTCAGGGCGTTCGGGCTCGCGTAGAGGACCTCGCCCTCGGAGTTGAGGCGGATGAGCCCGTCGCCGACGCGCGGCGCGCCGCGGCGCGGACCGGTCGCCGCGTCGGGGAACGGGAACTCGCCGCGCGAGATCATCGCGATGAGGTCGTCGGCGGCCTCGACGTAGTTGAGCTCCAGCCTGCTCGGCGTCCGGCCGCTGCCGAGGTTGGTCTGCCGGGCGACGACGGCGATCGCGCGACCCTCGTGGACGACCGGGATGGCCTCCTCGCGCACCGCGTACGCACCGAACCAGCGCGGCTCGCGCGAGCGCTGCGAGCGCGCCTCCGTGAGCGCGCGCTCGAGCTGCGGGCGCTGGCCCTCCGGGGCGAACGAACCGACGATGTCGTCGTAGTGGACGGTGGCACCGGTCGACGGACGGCACTGCGACACGGCGACGAAGTTCCCGTCGGTGGTGGGCAGCCACAGCACGAGGTCGGCGAACGCGAGGTCGGAGATCACCTGCCAGTCCCCCACCAGGAGGTGGAGCCACTCGTTGTCCGCCGCACCGAGCTCGGCGTGGCGGGAGATGAGGTCACTCATGGCAGACACGGACCCCAGACTAGAGGGGTCCGGCCGGTAGAGTCCCACTGAGCGTCCCTGCGCTCGCCGTCGCCCTGAACCGTCGACCGGACGTCGGCCGACCGTCGAAGGGCCTGTGGAGGCCGAGGAGGTCCCGTGCACCTGAGCGTCGTGCTGCGCTACCCCGCTCCCGTCCACGCCGTCGGCGCCCTGCTCGCGGACGAGGAGTTCGTGCGGTGGCGCGCGGCGCGTTCCGGGGGTGCCGGTGCGCGCGTCGAGCAGGTCGACGTCACGGGCAACGAGGACGAGGGCTTCGTCGTGGTGGTGCGCCGCACCCTGCCGACGGCGCAGATCCCTGCGCACGTGCGGTCCTTCGTCGGCGGGGAGCTCGAGATCCGCCAGGCGGAGGCCTGGGAGCAGGAGCGCGACGGCGAGCGCGCGGGCACCGTGTCGCTCGAGATCACGGGTGCGCCGGTGCGGCTGACCGGCACGGTGTCGCTCGCTCCCGACGGTTCCGGCACCGCGCAGACGTACACCGGCGAGGTCAAGGCGACAGTCCCCCTGTTCGGCCGTGCGATCGAGGAGGCTGCGGTCGGGGCGGTCCGCTCGGCCCTCGCCGCGGAGCAGGCGGCGACCGTGGAGTGGCTCGCGCGCTGACCGCTCGGCGAGGTCTCGCAGCGGTCTCGAACCGGTAACGATTTTGAGACCGGCGCCGGGGTTCATCTCCACCAGCATGCGCCTGGCCTGCGACGATGCCTGGATGGGAGCGCGACCACACCTGCGCGCGCCGCCGTGGCGCTTGACACCGGTTCACCTGGGCGGCCACGATCGCCTCGTTGCGTGGAAGCGCTACCACTCTGACGTGGGAGCGCTGCCACAACCCCGCCCCACCGACAAGGGAGTCACTGTGCTGAGCAGCACTCGTACGACCCGCCGCCCCCGCAAGGCGATCGCCGCCGTCGCGGGCCTCGCGGCCTTCACCCTCACCCTCACCGCGTGCTCGAGCGGCTCCGGCTCGGACGACGAGTCGGGCTCGGGCTCGGGCGACGAGGAGATCACCCTCACCGTCGCCACGTTCAACGACTTCGGCTACTCGGACGAGCTTCTCGCGGCCTACACCGAGGAGCACCCGAACGTCACCGTCAAGCAGACGAAGGCGGCCAAGTCCGAGGACGCGCGCACCAACCTCACGACCAAGCTCGCCGCCGGCGGCGAGGGCCTCGCGGACATCGAGGCCATCGAGGTCGACTGGCTCCCCGAGCTCATGGAGTTCCCCGACCTCTTCACCGACCTCACCGACGACTCGCTCGACGGGCGCTGGGTGGACTGGAAGGTCCAGCAGGCCACGACGCCCGACGGCCAGCTCCTCGGGTACGGCACGGACATCGGGCCGAGCGCGATCTGCTACCGCCAGGACCTCTTCGAGGCCGCGGGCCTGCCGACCGACCCCGCCGAGGTGGCGGAGCTGCTCGGCGGCGAGGACGCGACGTGGGACGACTACTTCGCCGCCGGTGCGACGTTCACCGCCGCGAGCGACGCCGCCTGGTACGACTCGGCGATGGCCGTCTCGCAGGCGATGGTCAACCAGATCGACAACGCGTACGAGGAGTCCGACGGCACGCCCAAGGACCTCGCGACCAACCAGGAGATCGAGGACATCTACAACACGGTCCTCGAGCAGTCCACGACGAACGGGCTGTCCGCCGGCCTCGAGCAGTGGTCCGGCGACTGGGACGCCGCGTTCCAGAACGACGGCTTCGCGACGATGATCTGCCCGGCCTGGATGACCGGTCCGATCGAGGAGCGCGCCGGTGGCGTCACCGGCTGGAACGTCGCCGACGTCTTCCCCGGCGGCGGCCTCAACTGGGGCGGCTCGTTCCTCACGGTCCCGGCCTCGGGCCCGAACGCCGAGGCGGCCAAGGAGCTCGCGGCGTGGCTGACCGACCCGGCCCAGCAGACGACGGCGTTCGAGAACGCCGGCACGTTCCCCTCGCAGATCGAGGCGCAGGAGTCGGACGCGGTCCAGTCCTTCACGAACGAGTTCTTCAACGCCGCCCCGGTCGGTGAGGTCTTCGTGAACCGTGCGCTCGCCATCGACGGCGCACCGTTCAAGGGCGCGAACTACTTCTCGATCCACACGGCCGTGCAGGACGGCATCAAGCGCGTGGACGTCGAGAAGACCGACGACGCCGCGTCGTCGTGGCAGAAGACGCTCCAGTCCTTCGAGGACCTGGGCCTGTGACCTGACGGGGCCGGGCCGGTGCACACGCGCCGGCCCGGCCCCGCTCGTGTCGCCACCACCCGGTCCAGACCCAGCAGCCCAGGAATCCCACATGGCCGTCCTCTCGCCCACCCAGCCCTCCCCCGGGCTCCGCGGGCCGACCGAGCGCACGCCGCGCCGCGTCGGCTTCTCCCAGCGCCTCGGGCGCTGGGACGTCAAGCTCTCGCCGTACCTCTACATCTCGCCGTTCTTCATCCTGTTCGCCATCACCGGCCTCTTCCCGCTGATCTACACCGCGGTCGTCTCGGTGTACGACTGGAACCTGCTGGGCGGCCAGGGCGACTTCGTCGGGCTGCAGAACTACAGCGACGTCCTCGCGCAGCCGACGTTCTGGAAGTCGCTGCGCAACACCGCCTCGATCTTCCTGCTCTCGTCCGTGCCGCAGGTCATCGCCGCGATCGCGATCGCCGCGCTGCTCGACCAGAACCTGCGCGCCGCGACGTTCTGGCGCATGGGCGTCCTGCTGCCCTACGTCGTCGCGCCCGTCGCGGTGTCGATGATCTTCGGCCGCCTCTTCGCCGACCAGTACGGCCTCATCAACGAGATCCTCGGCGTCGTCGGCATCGACCCGATCCGCTGGCACGCCGACGCCTTCGCGAGCCACACCGCGATCGCGTCGATGGTGAACTTCCGCTGGACCGGCTACAACGCGCTGATCTTCCTCGCCGCGATGCAGGCCGTGCCGCGCGAGCTCTACGAGGCCGCGATCATCGACGGCGCGGGGCGGGTGCGCCAGTTCTTCTCCGTGACCGTCCCGCAGATCCGCGCCACGATCATCTTCGTCGTCATCACGTCGACGATCGGCGGGCTGCAGATCTTCGACGAGCCGCGCATGTACGACGCCCAGGGCCTCGGCGGCGCCGACCGCCAGTGGATGACCACGGTCCTCTACCTCTACGACGTCGCGTGGGGCAACCAGAAGAACTTCGGCCGCGCGGCCGCCATCGCCTGGCTGCTCTTCCTCCTCATCATCGTCATCGGGATGGTCAACTTCCTCATCACCCGGCGGATCGCCACGTCGAGCGCGGAGCCCAAGCCACCCCGGTGGGTCAAGCGGCGCCGAGAGGCCCAGAAGCGCGTGCGCGCAGAGCGCGCCATGGTCGCCCAGCGGTCGGCCGCCGGCGACACCGCGACCGTCCCCGCTGCAGACGCGGCACCCAGCACGACCGACCGGAGGAAGCGATGAGCTCCGTCCCCGTCATCGCCCAGACCGCCGGGCCGGCCGCGGCACGCGCCGCCGCCCGCCGTCGTGGCCCCGGCAAGTACGTCGGCGGCACGCAGCGGCGACCGCGCTGGGTCACCTACACGATCCTCGGCGTCGTCCTGCTGGTCTCGGTGTTCCCGATCTACTTCACCCTGATCCTCGGGTCCTCGACCCCGGAGGCGATCTCGCAGAGCGGGCTGCCGCAGCTCCTGCCGGACGCGAGCCTGTTCGCCCGGTTCGCGGACGTCATGGGCTCGGACGCGATCAACTTCTGGAAGGCCGCCTGGAACTCGGTGGTCATCGCGGTCCTCACGTCGCTGTCCGTCGTGCTGTTCTCGACCCTCGCCGGCTTCTCGTTCGCGAAGCTGCGCTTCCGCGGCCGCGGCCCCCTGCTGGTGTTCGTCATCGCGACCATGGCGGTGCCGACCCAGCTCGGCGTCATCCCGATGTACATCCTCATGTCGGACATCGGCTGGATCGGCAAGCTCCAGGCGGTCATCGTCCCGGCGCTCGTCACGGCGTTCGGCGTGTTCTGGATGACCCAGTACCTCGGCGAGGCGCTGCCGTACGAGCTCATCGAGGCGGCCCGCGTCGATGGCGCGTCGATGTTCCGCACGTTCTGGTCGATCGCCCTCCCGGCGGCCCGGCCTGCGGCGGCGATGCTCGGCCTGTTCACGTTCGTCCAGCAGTGGACGAACTTCTTCTGGCCGTCGATCGTGCTGAACCAGAACAACCCGACGCTGCCGCTCGTGGTGCGATCGCTGCAGTCGAACTTCTTCACCGACTACTCGCTCGTCATGGCGGGGGTCTTCCTGGTGACGCTGCCGCTGATCGTGATCTTCCTCTTCACCGGCCGCCAGCTCGTGGCGGGCATCATGCAGGGCGCCGTCAAGGGCTGAGCTGCCCGCACCGCCCGCGACACCCGCCGCGCGGGCGGGTCCGGCTCTGCCTGCCGGGCCCGCCCGCGCGCCACTCCTCGACCTTCCGAAGGACAATCGACCCATGAGCCTCTTCGTCCCGTCCGTGCCCCTCCAGCCGAACCCGGCCACCGCGACCGGTCGCGTCGAGATGCCGCAGGGTTTCCTCTGGGGTGCGGCGACCGCCGCGTTCCAGATCGAGGGCGCGGGGCACACCGACGGCCGCACGGACTCCGTCTGGGACGCGTTCGCGCGCGTGCCGGGCGCCGTCGTGGACGGCGACGACGGCATGGTCGCGTGCGACCACTACCACCGGTACCGCGAGGACGTCGCGCTCCTGCGTGGGCTGAACCTCGGGGCGTACCGCTTCTCGACGTCGTGGGCGCGCGTGCGTCCCGACGGCGGCGCGGTGAACCCGGCCGGCCTCGCGTTCTACGACCGTCTCGTCGACGAGCTGCTCGAGGCCGACATCATGCCGTGGCTCACGCTCTACCACTGGGACCTCCCGCAGGCGATCGAGGAGAAGGGCGGCTGGACGTCGCGCGACACCGCCTACCTCTTCGCGGAGTACGCGGTGACGATGCACGAGGCGCTCGGCGACCGGGTGGGCGTGTGGACGACGCTCAACGAGCCGTGGTGCTCGGCGTTCCTCGGGTACACCGCGGGCGTGCACGCCCCGGGTCGACAGTCGCGCGAGGACGGCCTCGCCGCCGCGCACCACCTCTTGCTCGGTCACGGCCTCGCGGTGCAGGCGCTGCGCGAGCGCGCTCCCGAGGCGAACCTGGGCCTCACCCTGAACTTCACGGTCTCCGACCCGGTCGACCCCGACGACCCGGCCGACGTCGACGCCGCACGGCGCATCGACGGGCAGTTCAACCGGATCTTCCTCGACCCCGTCTTCCACGGCGAGTACCCCGCGGACGTGCTCGACGACGTCGCGCAGTACGGGCTGCTCGACCACGTCAAGGACGGCGACCTCGAGATCATCTCCACCCCGATCGACACGCTCGGCGTGAACTACTACAACGGCGGTTCCGTCTCGGGCCACCCGGAGACGGCGGAGCCGGGCACCACCGGCGGTGGGACCCGCCCCGAGGGCGTGCGCGACGACGCGGCCGACGGCGGCGCACCCGTGCGCCCGACGTCGTCCCCGTTCCCCGCGGCGGACGAGGCGCACGACCGCTCGCGCGGCCTGCCCCGCACCGACATGGGCTGGGAGGTCCAGCCGGAGGGCCTGACGCGCCTGCTCACGCGGTTGCAGTCCGACTTCACGGGCCCGCGCGGCGTCGCGATGTACATCACCGAGAACGGCGCCGCCTACCCCGACCAGGTCGGCCCTGACGGCACAGTCGACGACCAGGACCGCCTCGAGTTCATCGACGCCCACCTGCGCGCGACGCGCGACGCGATCGACGCCGGCGCCGACGTGCGCGGCTACTTCGCGTGGTCGCTCATGGACAACTTCGAGTGGGCGCTCGGCTACTCGAAGCGGTTCGGCATCGTCCACGTCGACTACGCGACGCAGGAGCGGACGGTCAAGGCGAGCGGCCGCTGGTACGCGGGCGTCGCGCGCGACAACGCGGTCCCCGCGCGCGACGGCGCCACCGCCCCGGGCACCTCGACCGAGGCCTGAGATCGTGACGGCGGGCGGGACGGTGCGGTCCACGGACGTGAGGCGCGATACTGTGCTGATGAACAGCCTGCGTTCCGCGCCGACACTGGACGAGGTGGCCCAGACGGCAGGAGTCTCGCGCTCGACCGCCTCGCGTGCGATCAACGGAGGGTTGCGGGTCTCGCCCGAGGCGCAGGCCGCCGTCGACGCCGCGGTCGCCGAGCTCGGCTACACGCCCAACCGCGCCGCCCGCTCGCTCGTCACGCGTCGCACGGACTCGATCGCGCTCGTCGTGCCCGAACCCGACGACCGCATCCTCACCGACCCGTTCCTCGCGGGCACGATGCGCGGCGTGAGCGCGGCGCTCGGCGGGACCGACCTGCAGCTCGTCCTGCTCTTCGCGCGGCCCGACGAGCAACCCGGACGGATCGTGCGGTACCTGAGCAGCGGACACGTGGACGGCGCCATCGTCGCGTCGCACCACCGCGACGACGAGCTCGAGGAGGCCCTCCTCGCCGCACGCCTGCCCGCGGTGTTCGTCGGTCGACCGTTCCACCCGACGCCGGACCTGCTCTACGTCGACGTCGACAACGTGGAGGGCGGTCGCCTCGCGGCGCGCCGGCTCGTCGAGGCGGGCCGTACGCGCATCGCCACCATCGCGGGCCCGCAGGACATGACCGCCGGGGTCGACCGGCTCACCGGGTGGCGCGAGGTGCTGCACGAGGCGGGCCTGCCCGACGACGCGGTCGAGGTCGGCGACTTCGCGGCCTCGGGCGGCGCGGCGGCGATGGAGAGCATCCTCGAGAGCCACCCGGACGTCGACGGCCTGTTCGTCGCGTCCGACCTCATGGCCGAGGGAGCGCTCCGCGTGCTCGCCGCCCACGGCCGTCGCGTGCCGCAGGACGTGTCGATCGTCGGCTTCGACAACCTCACGAACGCGGCGAGCACGTCGCCCCCGCTCACGACGATCCAGAACCCGATGGTCGAGATGGTGCGCGGCGCGACGGACCTCCTGCTCGACCTCGTCTCGGGCCGCACCGAACGCGTCGCGTCGCACGTGCTCGCCCCCGAGCTCGTCGAGCGCGACTCCGTCTGACCTCGCGCGGCGGGTGTCCGGTCCGCCGGACGAGCGCCTGCGCGCCTTTCGCGACGCGGCGTCGGTCACGGTCGCCCCCGCCTCGCCGAAGTAGTACTCCGGTCCGCCGAGGTAGAGCCCTGGTTCGCCCGCGGCGATCAGTGCTTCACATGACCGTAGCGGTGCGTCGTGCGGCTGACGGCCTGCTCGCGGAGCACCGTGAGCAGCTCACGACGACCGCTCGCGACGACGGGGTGGTCGAGGATCGTCACGTCGCCGACCCGATCGGCCGCCGCCTCGTGCAGGCCCGGTACGGACCCGACGACGCGGATCCGCCCTCGCACCGCGCCCGACGCCACGCGCCGTGCAAACTCCTCGTCGTCGACCGCGGTCCCCGTCGTGCCGCCGTCGCTCGGTCGACCCGACCCGACGGGCGATCCGGGCGCCGGGACGACGACGGCCGGCACCCCCGCCGTGCGCGCCGCGTGCAGCACGCGCTCGACCTCGACCGCCGAGGCGTCGGCGCCGACGCGGACCGTGAGCAGGTCGACCGGCCGGTACCGGAACACGTTCGACTCGACGTGCAGGCCCGACGGGTCGTGACCGGGCGAGAACTCGCTCGCCCACCAGCGTGCGTCGTCGGCCCTCGCCCACGCGAGCCACGCCGCGGGCGACGTCTCGCGCGCGGGCGGCGCGGCGTCGTCGGGCACCGTCCGCCCGGACGCCGTGGCGTCCGACGGCGGACGCGCGCCCTGGTCTGCCCCCTCGCCCGTCGCGTCGGTCCAGCGGCCGAGCTGGGCGACGTAGTTCGGCCCACCGGCCTTGGCGCCCGGCCCGACGGCCGACTGCTTCCAGCCGCCGAACGACTGGCGCTGCACGATCGCGCCGGTGATGTGGCGGTTGACGTACGCGTTGCCGACCTGGACGGCGTCGAGCCAGCGCTCGAGCTCGTCGTCGTCGAGGCTGTGGATGCCGCCGGTGAGGCCGAACGGCACGGCGTTCTGCAGCGCGATCGCGTCGTCGAGCGTCGCGGCGGTCATGATGCCGAGCACGGGCCCGAAGTACTCGGTGAGGTGGAACGGGGACCCGGGCGCGACGCCCTCCTTGAGGCCGGGGGTCCAGAGGCGGCCCTCCGCGTCCGCCCCGCCGTCGAGCAGCCGGGGCCGCACGAGCCACGACTCCCCCGGCTCGAGCGTGGTCAGCGCGTGCAGGAGCTTGCCCGACGCCGGTTCGGTGAGCGGGCCCATCGTCGTGGCGACGTCGGTCGCGGGCCCGACCGCGAGCGAGCGGACGGCGTCGACGAGCTGGCGGCGCACCCGCCGACCGGTCTCGGTGCGCGGGTCTCCCGCGGACCCGACGAGGATCGCGAGCGAGGCGGCCGAGCACTTCTGCCCCGCGTGCCCGAACGCCGAGCGCACCAGGTCCGCGACGGCGAGGTCGAGGTCGGCCGACGGCGTGATGACCAGGGCGTTCTTGCCCGACGTCTCCGCGAGCACGGGCCGCTCGGGCTTCCACCGCGCGAAGAGCTGCGCGGTCTCGATGGACCCGGTGAGCACGACGCGCGCGACGTCGTCGTGCGTGACGAGGCGCGTGCCGAGCTCGTCGTCGGGGACGCGGACGTACTGCACGACGTCGGCTATCGAGCGCTCGTCGAGGCCGCCGAACGCCTCGGGCGTGGCCGCCACGGCGTCGCGCAGGCCCGCGTGGATCGCGTCGACCGCGACCTCGAGGCAGCGCGGCGTGGGCGGCGCGGGCTTGGCGAGGACGGCCGACCCGGCCGCGAGCGCCGCGAGGACCCCGCCGGCGGGGATCGCGACGGGGAAGTTCCATGGCGGCGTGACGAGCGTGACGCCGTCGGGCGTGAACCGCGCGCCGGGTACCCGGTCCAGCTCCTCGGCGGACCGCGCGTAGTAGGCCGCGAAGTCGACGGCCTCGCTCACCTCGGGGTCGGCCTCGGCGACGGTCTTGCCGGGCTCGTGCACCATCGCGGCGACGAGGTCGGTGCGGGCCTCCTCGAGCCGGCGTGCGACGGCGCGCAGGGCGGCGGCGCGGGCGGTCGGCGCGACCTGCGACCAGGCGGCGGTCGCGCGCACGGCGGTCGCGACGGCGTCGTCCACCTGGGCTGTGGACGTGAGCTCGGGCGTGCGGACGGGCACGTACCCGGAGTCGGGACCGGTCACGAGCCGCGCCCAGTCGCGCGACGCCGCGACGGCGGGGTCGGTGTCGGCGGCGTTGGCGAACCCCCGCCCGTCGCCGAACCCGGGGTTACGGGTGGGTTCGGCGTCGTTCTGGCCCGTAACCCCGGGTTCGGCGGGCTGGTGCGGCCCGACGGCGGTTGGGGCCTCCGCGCGCGGGCCGCGGCGGGGCGTCACGTCGGCGTCGGCGTAGTGCACGCCGTGGCGCACGGACGCGCGGAACGCGGCCTCCTGGCGGTCCATCGGGCTGCCCGCGGGCTGCCCGTCGGGCGCGAACATGGCGTGCAGGAAGTTCTGCTCGGCCGCGTTCTCCTCGAGGCGGCGCACGAGGTAGGAGATCGCGACGTCGAAGTCCTCGTCGCGCACCACGGGCGTGTACAGCACCACGCGGCCACCGCGACCGGCGTGCGGCCCGTCGGTGACCCGGTCGCGCGCGACCTCGTCGCGCACCGCGCGGGCCTCCCCCGGCGCCATGCCCTGCAGCATCTCGACGTCGAGCGCGTGGCTCACGCCGCGGGCGCGGCCGAGCAGCACGGCGAGCGCGACGTGGAAGAGGTTGTGGCTCGCGACGCCGAGGCGCACCGCGTCGGTGCGCGGTGCGCGCAGCGCATGGTCGAGGAGGCGGACGTAGTTGGCGTCGACGTCGGGCTTGGTCGGGTACGGCGCCTGCGCCCACCCGTGCAGCTCGGCCTCGACGGCCTCCATGGCGAGGTTCGCGCCCTTGACGAGGCGCACCTTGATCGGCGCTCCCCCGGCGGCGACACGCTCGGTCGCGAACCGCGTGAGACCGTCGAGCGCGCCGAGCGCGTCGGGCAGGTACGCCTGGAGCACGATCCCGGCCTCGAGGTCGTGCAGGTCCTCGTGCCCGAGGACCTCGCGGAAGACCGCCGTCGTCAGGGCGAGGTCCTTGTACTCCTCCATGTCGAGGTTGAGGAAGACGCCGTGGTCGCGCGCCGCCCGGTACAGCGGCAGGAGCCGCTCGACGACGCGCGCGCACGACCCGTCGAGGTCCCACGTGACGAGCTGCGACGCGACGGACGACACCTTGACCGACACGTAGTCCACGTCCGGCCGCCGCACGAGCGCGAGCGTGCGCTCGAGCCGCGCGTCGGCCTCTGCCTCGCCGAGCACCGCCTCGCCGAGGAGGTTGACGTTGAGCGCGTAGCCCTCGGCCCGGGTCCGGGCGAGGTGGGGGCCGAGGCCGCGACCGGCGTCGGCCACGAGGTGCCCGACGAGCTGACGCAGCCGCACGCGCGCGGCCGGCACGACGACGCGCGGCAGCACGGGTGCGACACCCGCCCCGAGGCGCAGCAGCGTCCGGTCGACGGGGCCGAGGAACGAGCCGGCGCTGCCGGCGAGCTCGCCGAGGCGGCCGAGCGCCCGGGCGGCGACGTGCACGTCCTGCGGTCGGGCGACGTCGTCGACGAACCGGACCGCGAGCTCGAGGCCCGTCGGGTCGGAGACGAGCGCGCCGAGCCGCTCGGCGGTCTTCCGGGCGCGGGCGTCGCCCGACCCTGTGCCGGTTCGCGAGCTCGCGGCCAGCCAGCGGCGGGCCAGGGCGGCGGCCTCCACGACGAGGTCCTCCGGGGAGGTGAGGCTCGTGTCGCCGACGGCTCCGGGGGTGGGGAGCGGCCGGACGGGCGCGTCGTTGCTCATCTCTCCAGGGTGCCCCCGATCGTCCGGGCTCGTCTTGTACGATCCGGGGCGACATGGCACCCGTTCGCGACAACTGGCCCGAGGGCGCGGCGCTGCTCGTGGCGCTCAGCCCGGCGATGGTCGCGCTCATGGACGAGCTGCCCGACACGATGTTCTGCGCCAAGGACGTCACCGGCCGGTACGTCGCGGTGAACCCCGTCTTCGTCGCGCGCACGAACGAGCGCTCGCGCCGCGCGGTCCTGGGCCGTCGCGCACGCGACCTGTTCGTCCCCCAGCTCGCGGAGCGCTACGAGCAGCAGGACGCCGAGGTCCTGCGCGGGCGTGCGCTGCGGGGCGAGCTCGAGCGCATCCGCCGGCTCGGCGGCACGTCCGGCTGGTTCCTCACCTCCAAGCTCCCCGTGCACGACGACGCGGGTCGCCTCGTCGGGATCGTGTCCGTCTCGCACGACCTGCGCGCGGGCGCGGCCGACGACGCGACGATGGACGCGATGTCGGCGCTCGTCGCGGCCGTCGAGACCGACCTCGGAGCGCGCTGGACGACGGCGCGGCTCGCCGAGGCGGCCGGGTCCACCACCGCGGTGCTCGACCGGCGAGTCCGGCGCGTGTACGGCGTCACCCCGCGACAGCTCGTGCTGCGCACGCGGGTCGACCACGCGACGCGGCTGCTCGCGGGGACGTCGGTGTCCATCGGCGACGTCGCGGCGGCGAGCGGGTTCTACGACCAGCCGTCGTTCACGCGTACGTTCGCGCGGCTCACGGGCGAGACCCCCGCCCAGTACCGTCGCCGCACCCGCCGCTGACGTCCCCGCGGTGGCGAGCGACGGCGTCGGGCACCGAGACTGGCGACATGACCTCCACCGACAGCTCCCCCGGCACGTCCCCGAGCCACGTCCCGACCGTCGACCTGCCCGGCGGCGCGATGCCGCTGCTCGGCCTCGGCACGTGGCAGTCCGAGGGCGACGACGCCTACCGCGCCGTCCGTCACGCGCTCGACGTCGGTTACCAGCATGTCGACACCGCGACCGGCTACGGCAACGAGTCGCGGGTCGGGCGCGCGCTCGCCGACTCGTCCGTCGACCGGGCCGACGTCTTCGTCACGACGAAGCTCCCGCCGGACGCCGCGGGCCGCGAGCGCGAGACGGTCGAGGCGTCGCTGCGCGACCTCGGCACGGACTACGTCGACCTGTGGCTCATCCACTGGCCGCCGTCGGGCGAGGCGTCGCCGTGGGTGTGGGAGCGGTTCGTCGAGCTGCGGAACGAGGGCAAGGTCCGCTCGATCGGCGTGAGCAACTACTCGGTCGAGCAGGTCGACATCCTCTCCGAGCAGGTCGGCGAGACGCCCGCCGTCGACCAGATCCCCTGGAGCCCTGCCGACTACGACCACCGCCTCGCCCACGAGCTGGAGCAGCGCGGCGTCGTGCTCGAGGGGTACAGCCCGTTCAAGCGCACCGATCTCGACGCGCCGGTGCTCGCCGAGGTCGCGGCGGCGCACGGTGTCACGCCCGCGCAGGTCGTGCTGCGGTGGCACCTCGACCACGGGTTCGTCGTCATCCCGAAGTCGGTGACGCCGTCGCGCATCGAGGCGAACTTCCAGGTCACCGGGTTCTCCCTCACGCCCGACGAGCTCGCGGCCGTCGACGCGCTGGGGCGGCGTCGCGGCTGACGGCCCGGTGGACCGGCGAGCGGCCGGTCCCGGAGTAGCGTGACCCTCGGTGCCGCACACCCCCGCGGCACCGAGGAGAACCTCGACCCGGAGGAACCGTGACGACGACGTCCGTGCCGCCCACCACGCGCGGCGAGACCACCGATCCCACCACCCGCACCATCCTGCCCGGCGGCGACCGCCCGGCGTCCTCGCTCGACACCGCGCACGCACAGCTCGCCGGCGCGGTCGACTTCCTCGGCTACGACGACGGCCTGCACGAGATGCTGGCCACGCCGCGCCGCGAGGTGAACGTCGCCGTCCCGCTGCGCCGCGACGACGGCCGCACCGTCCTCTTCCACGGCTACCGCGTGCAGCACAACGTCTCCCGCGGCCCCGGCAAGGGCGGCCTGCGGTACGCGCCGAGCGTCGACATCGACGAGGTGCGCGCGCTCGCGATGTGGATGACGTGGAAGTGCGCCCTGGTCGACCTGCCGTACGGCGGTGCGAAGGGCGGCGTCGCGATCGACCCGCGCTGCTACTCCGACGCCGAGCTCGAGCGCGTCACGCGCCGCTACACGTCGGAGATCATGCCGGTCATCGGGCCGGAGCGGGACATCATGGCGCCCGACATGGGCACGAGCGAGCAGACCATGGCGTGGGTCATGGACACCTACTCGGTCAACCAGGGCTACACGATCCCGGCCGTCGTGACGGGCAAGCCCATCACCGTGGGCGGGTCGCTCGGGCGCACGACGGCGACCAGCGCGGGCGTCGTGCACGTCACGGCCGCGGCGCTCGACGAGGCGGGCGTGCCGCTGTCGGACGTGCGGATCGCGATCCAGGGCTTCGGCAAGGTCGGCTCGCACGCGGCCGCGCTGTTCGCGGCGCGCGGGGCGCGCGTCGTCGCGGTCTCCGACCAGTACGGGGGCGTGCACGCGCCCGACGGCCTCGACGTGCGCGGCCTGGTCGAGCACGTCGCCGCGACCGGCAGCGTGGTCGGTCTCGACCGTGCCGAAGCGATCGACAACACCGCGCTGCTCGCGCTCGACGTCGACGTCCTCGTCCCCGCGGCCGTGGAGGGCGTCCTCGACGGGGACACCGCGCGCTCGGTCCGCGCCCGCTGGGTCGTGGAGGGCGCGAACGGCCCGACGACCGCCGAGGGCGACCGGATGCTGGCCAAGAACGGCGTGACGGTCGTGCCGGACGTCCTCGCGAACTCGGGCGGCGTCGTCGTGTCCTACTTCGAGTGGGTGCAGGCCAACCAGGCGTACTGGTGGACCGCGGAGGAGATCGGCGAGAAGCTCGAGCACCGCATGCTGCACGCGTACCACGAGGTGGCGGGGCTCGCGCGCCGCGAGGACCTGAGCCTGCGCGACGCCGCGCTCGTCATCGGCGTGCAGCGTGTCGCCGAGGCGCACCAGATCCGCGGCCTGTACCCCTGACGAACCTCGAGCACGGGGTTGGCGACCGGAACTCGGCTGAGGCGGTCGTCAACCCCGTGCTCGCCGGGTGTGGTCAGCCGCGTGCCGGGCGGGCCGCGGCGACGACGGCCGCGACGAGCGCCACCGCGGAGGCCCCCGCCGCGGTCCAGGCCACGGCTGTGTCGACGAGCGGGCCCTGGAACCGCGCGACGGCGATCCACGCGAGGCCCCAGGCCATCGCCAGCCCGATGCCGAGCGCGAGCGGGCGGCGCCCGGCGGCGAACGACGCCCACGCCACGGACAGCGCCGCCGCGAGCACCACGAGTACCACCGACCAGCCCGTGGCGCCGAGCCCGAGGTCCCCGACTCCGGAGTCGGCGAGCGCCGCAGCGACGTTCGCGAGCGTCGCGACGCTCACCCAGCCGGTGTAGAGGCCGACGGTGCCGTCGAGCACGACCGCCTGCGCCGTCGACTCGGGCGCGTGCCGCACGAGCCGGACGACGAGCACCGCGAGGACGGCGAGCAGCGCGGCGATGACGACGACGCTCACCGGCACCCAGCCCGCCTGCACGACACCGATCCAGGCCGCGTTGAGCACCATCGATGCGAGCACCCACCAGGCGGTCAGGCGTAGGCGAGGGCTCGTCGCGTGCCGTGGGAGCACCTGGTAGACCGCGAAGACGAAGAGCCCGAGGTAGATCACGGACCAGATGCGGAACGCCGGGTTGTCGGGGGCGACGGGCGTCGCCTCGGCGGAGAGCGCGCCGCCGGCGGTCTGCTCGACGGAGGTCCCGCCGAACGCGCCGGCACCGTACGCCGCCGCTCCCGCGGCGACGAGGGAGCCGACGAGCACCACCACCTGGCGGACGCGGTCGGACGGGGCCGGCGCGGAGGTGGCGCCGGCGGGGACGGAGGCAGCGGCACTGGTCATGTCTCCACCGTCGCACTGCTCAGCATGCTGAGCATCTTGGGAAGGGTCGCGCGAGAACGCCGCTGCGCTCGGTCGAGAACGACGTTGGTGCTGTTGTCCCCCGGATAACGGCACCAACGTCGTGTTCGGCGCTGCGCGGGAGGTCAGGCCAGGGGCTGGCGGTCCGCCCAGGCGGTGAGGGTCGTGCGCGGGCCGGTGAAGAACGGGACCTCCTCGCGCACGTGGCGGCGCGCCTCGGTGGCGCGCAGCTCGCGCATGAGATCGACGATGCGGTGGAGCTCGTCGGCCTCGAACGCGAGGATCCACTCGTAGTCGCCGAGCGCGAACGACGCGACCGTGTTGGCCCGCACGTCCGGGTAGTCCTTCGCAGCGAGCCCGTGGTCCCGCAGCATGGTGCGGCGCTCGGCGTCGGGCAGCAGGTACCAGTCGTACGACCGCACGAACGGGTACACGCTCAGGTAGCCGCGCGGCGCCTCGCCCGCGAGGAACGCGGGTACGTGGCCGCGGTTGAACTCGGCCGGGCGGTGCAGCGCGACGTTCGACCACACGGGCTCGAGGTGCGCGCCGAGCCCGCTCTGGCGCAGCCGCTGGTAGGCGCCCTGGACCGACTCGACCGTCGGACCGTGCCACCACACCATGAGGTCGGCGTCGGAGCGCAGGCCCGCGACGTCGTACCAGCCACGCACGACGAGGTCGCCGTCCGTCGCGGCCGGGTCGTCCCCGCCGCCGACGGCGTCGAGCGCCCGGGTCACGAGCGCGGCCCGCTCGTCCGCATCGGCAGGCAGGGGCGCCGCCGTCGCGAACACGGACCACATCGCGTAGCGGATGGTCTCGTTGATCTGGTCGTGGTCCGCGGGGACGCGCGCGGCGTCGTTCATCGGGGTTCCTCTCGGTTCTCGGCCGTAGGGCTCAGCTGTGGAGGTCCGTGCTGCACAGCGCGGGGACGCCGCTCGGCTCGCCGTCGCGACGCAGGCAGCACCCCGGCGCGCACGCCGACCGGAACGCGGGCAGCTCGCCCACCGTGACTTCCTCGACCTCGTCGCCGCGCGCGATCGCGGCGCGCTCGACGAGCAGGTCGACCAGACCGCGCACGAACGGCTCGCGCGTCCCCACCGTACCGGCGCGCACGGCGGTCATCCCCAGACCGGTGGCCGTCTCCATCGCCTCGGTGTCGAGGTCGTAGGCGACCTCCATGTGGTCCGAGACGAAGCCGATCGGCGAGAGCACGACGTCGCGCGCGCCCTCCTGGGCGAGGGCCTCGAGGTGGTCGTTGACGTCCGGCTCGAGCCACGGCTGGCTCGGCGGGCCGGAGCGCGAGCAGTACGCGAGGTCCCACGCGACGTCGTGGCCCAGGCGCGCCGACACCTCGGCGACGATCACGCGCGCGAGGTCGAGGTGCTGCTCGGAGTACGTGGCGTACGAGATGCGCGACGCCGCCTCCATCGTGTCCGGGATGGAGTGCGTGACGAACACGAGGCGGGCCGCCGCGCCGTCCCCGCCCTTGTCCGCGAGCGCCGCGTAGCCGTCGAGCACCGCGTCGACGTTGGCCTGCGCGAAGCCCGGGTGGTTGAAGTAGGAGCGCACCTTGTCGAACTGCACGCCCGTCGAGCCGCCGGGCCCGAGCTGGCCGCGGCCGTCCAGCACGACCGCGAGGTCCTCGCGGTACTGGCGGCAGCCCGAGTACGACGAGTACGCGGACGTCACGAGCGCGACGGCGTTGCGCGCGCCCATCGCCTCGAGCTCGTCGATCGCGTCGGTCGTGTACGGCTCCCAGTTGCGGTTGCCCCACACGACGGGCAGCTCGACGCCGCGACGTTCGAGCTCGGCCTCGATCGCGGCCTTGAGCGCGAGGTTCTGCTCGTTGATCGGGCTCTTGCCGCCGAAGCCGTAGTAGTGCTCGCCCACCTCCTCGAGGCGCGAGTCCGGGATGCCCTTGCCCGCGGTGACGTTGCGCAGGAAGGGGACGACGTCCTCGGGCTTGTTCGGTCCGCCGAACGAGTAGAGGAGGAGCGCGTCGTAGGGGCGGAGGTCCGGGGTCGCACCAGGGGCGTCGGCGCGGGGCGAGGAGACGCCGGCGGGGGCGGCAGCGGCGTCCTGGGGGGAGAACGGGGGCATGGTCTCGATCATGGCACCTGGAACCAGCCCCGCCCGGCGAGACGGTGGCACGACGGACGTGACATTGACCGGACACCGTGTCACCTCGAGCCGCCGAAGGACCCGGGCCGCGATGCTGCCTCCCGCCCGTGCAGCAGTTCCTTCGGGTCCGCACCCAGGTTGCCAGTGCCCCGCCCGTGCCTAGCGTGGGCAGGATCCGGCGGCACCGACGCCGTCGGGCCCGACCCGCGATCCCGCCGTCGGGCACGGCGGGCCGAGACACCCTGCGCGCGGCCGAGCACGACCCTGCACGCGGCCGAACACGACGTTGGTGTCGTCATCCCGTGGATAACGACACCAACGTCGTGTTCGGCACGGAGCCGGGTCAGCCCTTGACCGCTCCCCCGAGGCCGGCGCCCTGGAGGAACATGCGCTGGAACACGAGGAACAGCGCGACGGGGATGATCGTCGAGATCGCGAGCGCCGCGAGGAAGACCCCGAGGTCGGTGGACGCCTCGATCGACGGCAGCCGCACCGACAGCGGCTGGATCGCCGGGTCCTTGAGGACGAGCAGCGGCCAGAGGAAGTCCTTCCACGCCGCGATGATCGCGAACACGGACACCACGCCGACGATCGGCTTCGACATCGGCAGGACGATCGACCAGAAGAGCCGGTACGGCCCCGCGCCGTCGACGCGCGCCGCCTCGAACACCTCGCGCGGCAGGCTGTCGAAGAACCGCTGGACGAGCAGCACGTTGAACGCGCTCGCGCCCGCCGGCAGCCAGACCGCCCAGAAGCTGTTGATGAGCGACTGCCCCAGCAGCGGCGGGTCGAGGATCGTCAGGTACAGCGGGACGAGCAGCACGATCGCCGGGACGAACATCGTCGACAGGACGAGCGCCTGCACGACCTTCCCGTACCGGGGCCGCAGGACCGACAGCGCGTACCCGCCCGTCGTCGCGACGATGATCTGCGACGCCCAGGAACCGACGGCGAGCCAGATCGTGTTGAGGAAGTACCGGCTGACCTGGACGTCGTTCCAGGCCTTGTCGAGGTTGTCCCACGCGATGCCGTTCGGGAAGATCGCCATCGGCGTGCGCAGGATGTCCTGCGTCGGCGTGACCGCGAACTTCGCGAGCAGGAGCATCGGGCCCAGCCCCGCGACCACGAGGACCACGAGCAGCAGGACGTGGGTCGAGCCCATGCCCCAGAAGATGCCCGGCCGGCGCCAGTCGGCCGGGGACAGCGCCCCGCGGTCCTCGACGCCGTCGAGCGCCTTGCTGCGGCGCGAGCGCGCCCGGCGGCGCTCCGCCTCGCGGCGGTTGCGGCTCACCTCGGCGGCGGCCGCCGCGGTGCCGACCGCGCCCGCGGCCACGCCGTCGGCGGTGGTCGTCGCGTCCTGCGAGACGACGCCGATCTCGCTCGGGTTGTCGGTGGGCGAGAGTGTCATGACGTGCTCCAGGACCGGGTGAGCCGGAAGTAGATCAGCGAGAAGACCGCCAGGACGGCCGCGAGCATGAGCGACAGCGCGGTCGCGGCGCCGTAGTCGCCGCCGAGGCTGTTCTGGAAGGCGTAGCGGTAGATGAGCAGCAGAACGGTGAGCGTCGCGTTGTTCGGCCCACCGCCGGTGAACAGGTACGGCTCGAGGAACACCTGCGCGGTGCCGATGACCTGCAGGATGAGCGTGATGAACAGGACGCCGCGCAGCTGCGGGAGCGTGACGTGCCAGATCTTGCGCCACAGCCCCGCGCCGTCGACCTCCGAGGCGTCGTAGAGCTCGGGGGGCACGCTCGTGAGGGCGGCGAGGTAGATGATGATCGTCCCGCCCGCACCCGCCCAGGTCGCCGCGAGGACGAGCGAGGGCATGGCGGTCGACGCGTCCTGGAGCCAGGGGTACGGGCCGAGGCCGACCCAGCCGAGGATCGTGTTGAACACGCCCGTCGGGCTGCCGTTGTAGAAGAACTTCCACAGCAGCACCGCGACGACCGGCGGCACGACGACCGGCAGGTACGCGAGCGCCGAGTACAGGCCCTTGGCCCGGCGCACCTCACGCATGAGGACCGCCGCGACGAGCGGGATCGGGTACCCGATGAGCAGCGCGAGGAACGCGAAGTACAGCGTGTTGCGCACGGCCTTCCACAGCAGCGGGTCCTCGAGCACCTGGCGGAAGTTGTCCAGCCCGACGAACGTCGGCGCGCTCACCAGGTTCGTCTCCTGGAAGCTCATGATCACCGCACGCACGATCGGGAACCACGAGAAGACCCCGAAGATCAGGATGAGCGGGAGCAGGAAGACGAGGTTGCTCAGGCCGCCGCCGCGGAACCACGTCACGGGGCTGCGGCGTCTGCCGTCTCGGTCGGTCCGCGCGTGGGAGGCGGGTCCCCGCCGCGGCGGGGCGGTGGTGGCGGTCACGTCTGGTCCTTCGCTTCGGTGGAAGGTGCCCGACGGCGCGAGGTGCGTCGCGCCGTCGGGCACCGGCGGGGTGCGGGCCGGCCGGCAGGGGGCGCTGCCGGCCGGCCCGGGACTACGGGGCTCAGCCCTGGTCGAGCAGGGCCTGCGCCTCGGTGTTCGCCTGCTCGAGCAGGGCGTCGATGTCGGCGTTCTCGTCCGTGAGGACCGCCTGGACCACCGAGTCGAGCAGGGCGTAGATCTCCTGCGTCTTCTGCGACGGCTCACCCACGAGCGGGAGGTCGAACATCGTGTCCGTGTAGCCCGTCATCTGGTCGAGCGGCACGTTGATGAGGTCGGCGATCCACTCCTGGTTCTGCTGGTACTGCTCCTTCGAGAACATCGGCAGGACGGGCGTGCCCACCGGCTGGTCGTTCGCGACGAGCGTCTCGGCGTCCGCGACGGCGCGGTCCTCGTCGACGAGCTTGGCGAGGTAGAAGAAGTCGATCCACTTGATCGCCGCGTCCTTCTTCGCCTCGTCCACGTCCGCCGGCATCGCGGCGAGCGTGCCGCCGGTGAGGACACCGGCGTCGTCACCCTCGAGCGGGAGCGCGGCCAGGCCGTAGGTGGCCGGGTCGACGGCGTTCGTCTGCACGAGCGAGGTGAAGACGTCCGAGCCCGACGTGTACATCGCGACCTGGCCGGCGGCGAACGCCTGGTTCATCGTGCCCCAGTCGAGGAGGAAGTTGGCCCCGAGGGAGTTGTCCTCCCAGCGCATGGCCTTGAGCCACTCGAGCGCTTCCTTGGTGCCGGCGTTGTCGAGCGTCGAGGTGCCCTTGCCGTCCTCGGCGACCTCCTGCGTGCGTCCGCCGCGCGCGAACGTGTTGACGGTGAGCTGCCAACCGCCCGTGTTGTTCTGCGACATCTGCATGTAGCCCGCGACGCCGGGGTTGGCGTCCGCGATCTTCTTCGCGTACTCGCGGACCTCGTCCCACGTGGTCGGCGGCGCGTCGGGGTCGAGCCCGGCCGACTCGAACAGGGCCCGGTTGTAGTGCAGGCCGACGCCGTAGACGTTCTTCGCGGGGATCGCGTAGACGTGCCCGTCGGAACCCGTGCCGGCCTCGATGATGGCCGGGTTGAACTTGTCGGCGTACGGCAGCTCACGGAACTGCGCGTCGAGGTCGGCGAGCTGGCCGTTCTCGACGAGCGTCTTCGCGTCGGTGAACGGGATCTCGAAGACGTCGGGCAGCGTGCCGCCGGCGAGCTGGGGGGCGAACGTCGTCGCCTTCCACTCGTACTCCTCCGGCACGATGTCGATGTCGGGGTTGGCCGCCTCGAACTCCTCGACCTGGGCGTTGAAGGCGTCGATCGCCTCCTGCTCGGAGCCGGGCAGGAGCGAGACCACCTTGAGGGTGACCTTCCCGTCGGCGCCGTCGCCGCCGTCGTCGTCGCCCGAGCCGCTGCTCGAGCACGCGGCGAGCGTGCTGAACGCGAGCGCCCCCGCGAGGGTGAGGGCGATCGTCTGACGTGTGGACTTCATCGTCACTCCTGTGTTCCGGTGGTGCTGGGTGTGCTGGATGGTGTGCTGGGTTGCCGGGCCGACCGGCTCGCGGCCCGGGGTCTGAGGGTCAGGCGGCCGAGCTCACGCTCGGAGCCAGACCGCGGTGTCGGTGGCGAGGCGCGTCGGTGGCTCCGACGCGTCCGTACCGTGAGGGGTGCCGCTGTGGAGGAGGACCTCGGCGTCCGCGGGGAGCGGCACGTCCTCGGCCCCGAGGTTGACGACGCACGTGACCGCGTCAGGTACGTCGCCACGGGTGAAGGCGAGCACGTCGTCCCCGAGGGCAGCGCCGTCGAGGGAGTCGAGCCAGCGGAACGTCTCGCCGTGCAGCGCGGGCTCTGTGCGCCGCGTCGCGAGGACGCGGCGGTAGAGCGCGAGCATCGAGGCGTCGTCGTCCGCCTGGGCCTCGACCGACACCTCACCCCAGCCGGCCGGCTGGGGAAGCCAGGGCTCCGCGCCGCCGTCGGGCCCGAAGCCGTGGCTCGAGCCGTCCCGGGTCCACGGGATCGGGACCCGGCAGCCGTCGCGGCCGGGGTCGACGCCCTCGGAGCGGAAGTGCATGGGGTCCTGGATCGCCTCGCGCGGCAGGTCCTCGACCTCGGGCAGGCCGAGCTCGTCGCCCTGGTAGAGGTACAGCGAGCCCGGGAGCGCGGCGGACAGCAGCGCGGCGGCCCGTGCCCGACGGCGCCCCGTCTCCAGGTCCGTCGGCGTGCCGAAGCGCTTGGTCGTGAACGCGAACGAGCTGTCCTCGCGCCCGTACCGGGTCACCGGGCGCGTGACGTCGTGGTTCGACAGGACCCACGTCGCCGGCGCCGCAACGGGCGCGTGCGCGTCGAGCGTCGTCTGGACCGACTCGCGCAGCGCCTTCGCGTCCCACGGCCGCGCCATGAAGTCGAAGTTGAACGCGGTGTGCATCTCGTCGGGACGCAGGTACTGCGCGAACCGCGCGCGGTCCGCGAGCCACACCTCGCCGACGAGGACGCGGGGCTCGGCGTACGAGTCGGCGACGGCGCGCCAGCCGCGGTAGATGTCGTGCAGCTCGTCGCGGTCGACGTGCGGGTGCTCCCCCGGTCCCGGGTGCGCGGGGACCTCCGGCAGCGCCGGGTCCTTGACGAGCTGGGCCGCGGAGTCGATGCGGATGCCCGCGGCGCCGCGGTCGAACCAGAACCGCAGGATGTCCTCGTGCTCGCGGCGCACGTCCGGGTGGCTCCAGTTGAGGTCCGGCTGCTCGGGGGCGAACACGTGCAGGTACCACTCGCCGGGCGTGCCGTCGGGG
The DNA here is from genome assembly GCF_059159975.1 of Cellulosimicrobium sp. BMG9.22. Classification (NCBI taxonomy): domain Bacteria; kingdom Bacillati; phylum Actinomycetota; class Actinomycetes; order Micrococcales; family Promicromonosporaceae; genus Cellulosimicrobium; species Cellulosimicrobium sp. BMG9.22. The sequence continues at coordinate 95,255 of NZ_JBZGBY010000010.1, forward strand.
TTCGTCGTGCGCGTCCACGTGCTGCCCTGGAACTCGGAGACCCAGCGCGTGGGGATCTCGGCGCCGTCCTCGCCCTTGCCGGGGTGGAACCAGAAACGCTCGCGCTCCGGGGACCCAGGACCGGCCGTGAGGGCGGCCTTGAACCACTCGTGCTCGGACGAGACGTGGTTCGGGACGACGTCGATGATCGTCCGGATGCCGAGCTCGCGCGCCTCGGCGATGAGCTGCTCCGACTCGGCGAGCGTGCCGAACTGGGGGTCGATCGCGCGGTAGTCGGCGACGTCGTAGCCGCCGTCGGCGAGGGGGGACACGTACCAGGGGGTGAACCAGATCGCGTCGACACCGAGGTCGCGCAGGTACGGCAGCCGGGAGCGGACGCCCGCGAGGTCACCCGTCCCGTCGCCGTTCCCGTCCGCGAAGCTGCGCACGTACACCTGGTAGATCACGGCACTGCGCCACCAGTCGTCCGGCGCGCCCGCCGGCTGCCGCACCGCCTGCGCGACGGTCGCGTCGGGGGTGTGTTCGCCGTCGGCGACTCGGGGGTGATCGTTGCTCACCGCGTCCTCTTCCGTGAGTTCGTGTGCCGTGCGTGCCGGGCACGCTCGCCTGCTGCGCACTGCGTTCGTCGCCCGGGTCGTTCCGGGGGGGTCGTCGTGGTCGTCGACTGCGTCGTCGGGCACGACTGTAACTAGACGACAGGTTGCGCGCAAGAACCCGACAGCGTCGTTACCGAAACGCTATCTCTTGATGTCGAGAGACCTACGCCCGTTTGCGGTGGAACCACGTGTGCCGGGCGGGGCTCGGTGTCGCACGGTGTCCCGCCGAGCCCCGGGATGTCGGCGGGCTGGCCACCAGTTGTGCCGACAACCCCGGGTTCGGGCGTGCGCGGGGACGGCGACGACCCCGGGTCGGGCGCGTCGTGCGCCAGACCCGGGGTCGTGGGTGGTGGTACTGCTCGGTGCTCCCGTTATGGGGCGACGGCCTCGCGGCCCGTGGCGTGCGCCGCGGCGGTGGAGCCGCGCACGACGAGCTCGGGCTCGAAGAGCAGCTCGTCGCGCGAGACGTCGGCGCCCGCGATCATGCTCGCGAGCAGGTCGACGGCGGCCCGGCCCATCGGCTCGATGGGCTGGCGCACGGTCGTCAGCGCGGGGTCCGTGGAGTTCATGAGGTTCGAGTCGTCGTAGCCGACGACGGAGACGTCGGTCGGCACGTCGAGACCTGCACGGCGCACCGCGCGGATCGCGCCCAGGGCGAGCGGGTCGCTCGCGCACACGATCGCCGTCGCGCCGGCCTCGAGCAGCCGGTTCGCCGCGGCCTGCCCGCTCTCGAGGGAGTACTGGCTGTGCACGACGAGCGCCGGGTCGAGCGCGTGCCCGTGCCGCTCGACGAACACCTGGGCCGCGGCGAGCTTGCGTTCCGACGGCACGTGGTCGGCGGGGCCGAGCAGGAGCCCGACCTTCTCGTGGCCGAGCGAGAGCACGTGCCCGAGCGCCTGGTTCGTCGCGACGAGGTCGTCGCACGACACGCGGGGGAAGTCGAGGTCCTCGATCGACGCGTTCATGAGCACGACCGGCAGCCCGAGCTTCTCGATCCGCCGGAAGTGGGCGTGGTCGGCGAGCCGCTCGGCGTAGAACCCGCCGGCGAAGATGACGCCCGAGACGTGCTGACCCAGGAGCAGGTCGATGTACTCGGCCTCGGTGACGCCTCCCGCGGTCCGCGTGCACAGCACGGGCGTGAAGCCCTGCTGCGCGAGCGCGCCGCCGATGACCTCGGCGAACGCCGGAAAGATGGGGTTGACCAGCTCCGGCAGCACCAGGCCGACGAGACGACCGCGCTCCCCGCGCAGCTTCGTCGGTCGCTCGTACCCGAGGACGTCGAGAGCGGTGAGCACCGCGTCGCGCGTCGCCTGGGAGACCCCCGGCTTCCCGTTGAGCACGCGACTCACGGTGGCCTCGCTGACCCCGACCTTCTTGGCGACCTCCGCCAGACGTCTCGACATGCCGCCGACTATACGCCGACGCGCAAGCGGCTTGCGCGAGTTGCGACACCTCGACGAATCCTTGCGTCAGTCCCCGACGCTGCGCGCGAAGTCGGCGAACGCCCGGGGCGGTCGGCCCAGGGCCTGCTCGACGCCGTCGGTCGGGTCGGTGTCCCGGCCGTCGCGGAGCGTGGCGAAGACGTCGTCCAGCACCGCGACCACGTCGCCCGGCACACCTCCGGCGGACAGGCCGGCGACGAACTCCTCGCCGGAGATCGCGTCGTACCGGAGCCGTCGGCCCGTCGCCCGGGCGATGAGCTCCGTCGCCGTCGCGAACGTGACGGGCCGCGGTCCGGTCAGCTCGTAGACCCGGCCGTCGTGACCCTCGTCGGTCAGGGCGGCGGCCGCGACCTCGGCGAGGTCCTCGACGTCCACGAACGGCACCGCCGCGGCCGCGGCCGGCACGGCGAGGACGCCGTCGGTCACCAGGTCGGCCAGGAACCCCTCGTCGAAGTTCTGCGCGAACCAGGTCGAGCGCAGGATCGTCCACCGCGCACCCGACCCGCGGACTGCCGCCTCGGCCGGAGCGTGCTCGTGCTGGCCACGACCCGAGAGCAGCACGAGACGATCCGCCCCGTGGTCGACCGCCGCCGCGGCGAGGGCCGCCACGTGGTCCGCGGCGCCCGGCAGGCCCAGGTCGGTGGGGTACGTGACGTAGACGGCGCCGACGCCGCGCAGCGCGGGCTCCCACGTCGCCGGCTCGTCCCAGTCGAACGCCGGGCTGCCGGAGCGGGACCCGACCCGGACCGGGCGGCCCCTCGCGGTGAGTCGTGCGGCCACCCGGCGACCGGTGATGCCCGTGCCGCCGAGGACCAGTGTGGTCGTCGTGCTGGAGAGTGTCGTCGTCATGCCTCGAGCCAACCGGCTCGCCCCACGACCGGGAATGGTGGAGCGTCCCGGCCGGATGAGCATCCGTCCTAGTCTGGCGGACGTGGACGCACTGGCGAACCTCCTCGACGGACCGCGCGGCCGCGGCGCGTTCCTGCTGCGCACGATCATGTCCGCGCCGTGGTCGGTCCGCATGGACGACGACGCGCCGCTCGGGCTCGTCGCCGTCGTGTCGGGCACGGCGTGGATCGTCCCCGCCGTCGGCGAGGCGCGGGAGCTGCGGGCCGGGTCGGTGGCGGTCGTGAAGGGCCCGGCCCCGGTGGTCCTCGCGAGCGACCCTGCGCTGGAGCCCCAGGTCGTGTGCGGGCGCGGCGGTCGCCGGACGACACCCGCGGGCGCCGACCTCGGCGACAGCATGCGGCTCGGGCCGCGCACGTGGGGAAACGACCCGGACGGTCCCACCGTGGTGCTCATGGGCTGCTACCAGCTCCGCGGCGAGATCAGCCGTCGGGTCCTCGACGCCCTGCCCGCGGCGTTCGCCCTCGAGCCGGAGGCCTGGAGCTCGCCGCTCGTGCCGCTGCTCGCCGACGAGACCGGTGCCGACGCACCCGGCCAGGCCGCGGTCCTCGACCGGCTCTTCGACCTCCTGCTCGTCTCCGTCGTCCGAGCCTGGTTCAACCGACCCGACGCCGAGGCGCCGTGGTGGTACAGCGCCCACCTGGACCCGGTGGTCGGCCCCGCGCTGCGGCTCCTGCAGGAGCATCCCGCCCGTCCCTGGACCGTCGCGACCCTGGCCGACGATGCCCGTACGTCCCGCTCCGTGCTGGCGCGCCGCTTCACGGAGGTCGTCGGGGTGCCCCCGATGGCGTACCTCAAGGAGTGGCGGCTCGCGCGCGCCGCAGACCTCCTCCTCGAACCCGACCTGACGCTCGACGCGATCGCCCGGCGCGTCGGCTACAGCGACGGGTCGACGCTCAGCAGCCTCTTCAAGACCGCTCGCGGCATCAGCCCGCAGGGGTACCGCCAGACCGTCGGGAGCACCCTGGCGTGAACGGCGTGCCGACGCCCGCGAGCGTCGGCCTGCTGCTAGGAGGCCGAGAAGAGCGGGGCGCGGCCCGGCGGCTGCGCGGGCGGCGCCGCCGTCGCCTGCCGGGCCGCTCGCTCCAGCACCGGTTGCTCCGGGGAGAGGGCGAACTCCTCGCCGTCGTGCACGAGCCGCAGCTTCTCGCCGGCCAGCAGACGGTACGTCACCGTGGCCCGCCGCACCTCGACGCGAGCGCTCGCACCCTGATGGCGGACCGTGAACGCGAGCCCGGTCAGGCGTGCGGGTAGGCACGGTGCGAGGTGGAGGGCGCCGTCGTCCCGCCGCATCCCGCCGAGCCCTTCGACGAGGGCGGTCCACGCCCCGGCGAGGGATCCGAGGTGCAGCCCGCCGTCGGTCGAGGCGCGCAGGTCGCACAGGTCGATGAGCGCGCACTCGCGCGCGTAGTCGTAGGCGAGGTCGAGGTAGCCGATCTCGGCCGCGACGACGGCCTGCGCGGGCGCTGAGAGCGAGGAGTCGCGCACGGTGAGGGGCTCGTAGTAGTCGAAGTCGCGGCGCCGCTGCTCGGGGGTGAACTCCTCGCGCGCGGTGTGCAGCGCCAGCACGAGGTCGGCCTGCTTGACGACCTGCCGACGGTAGAGCTCGACGTAGTGCACGTGGTCGTCGAGCGGGAACCGGGCCGTGCCCCGGGCCTCGAAGTCCCAGTGCGCGTGCCGCGTGAAGTCCTGCGACTGCTCGGTGACCCGCAGCTCGGCACAGTACGGCACGACCATCCGGTCGGCCGCCCGGACCCACTCCGCGCGCTCGTCGGCGGTGACCCCGAGCCCGGCCGCGCGCTCCGGGTACCGCTCGCACAGCTCGGCGGCCGCCCGCAAGTTCTTGCGCGCCATGAGGTTGGTGTAGGTGTTGTTGTCCATGACCGCGGTGTACTCGTCCGGGCCGGTCACGCCGTCGATGCGGAAGCCCGACGCCGTGTGGTGCCCCCGGCCGGCCCACAGCCGCGCCGTCTCGACCACCAGGTCGACGGCCACGTCGCGGGCGAAGCCCTCGTCTGCGGTGGCGGCGACGTGCCGCACGGCCGCGAGCGCGACCGCGGCGTTGACATGGAAGGCGGCCGTGCCCGCAGGCCAGTAGCCCGACGCCTCGCGCCCGCTGATCGTGCGCCACGGGAACGTGGCGCCGGGCAGGCCCAGCTCGGCCGCCCGCTCGTGCGCCGCCGGCAAGCTGGCGTGCCGCCAGCGCAGGTGGGCCGCCGCCGCGGCGGGCAGCACGTGGTCGAGCACGGGGAGCACGAAGGTCTCCGAGTCCCAGAAGGCGTGGCCTCCGTAGCCGGTGCCCGTCAGCCCTTTGGCCCGGACGCCGACGCCCTCCACGCGCGCGGAGGCCTGCACCACCTGGAACAGCGAGTGGCGCACGGCCTGCTGCATCTCGTCGTCGCCCTCGACCTCGACGTCGCCACGATCCCAGACGTCGTCGAGGAGCTCGGCCTGCTCGTGCTGCAGCTCGTCCCACCCGGCCGCCAGGGCGCCGACCAGCACCTCGTGGGCGTGCGTGGGCAGCGCGTCCGCGTCGGGCCCGCCCACGTACGCCGCGACGACGAGCACGGTGAGCCACTGGCCCACCCGGAGGTCGACGCTCAGGTCGACTCCGCCCCCGCGGTGGTGCCACACCGGCGTCACGCCGTCCGCGTGCTCGACGACGTGCGCGGCCTCGACGGCGACCCCTCGCCCCGAGCGCACGGTGCGCTGGTGCACGGACGAGCCCTCGGCGTCGTGCCGGCACGACGCCGTCACGAGCCCGGGCGCGGACGCCCCCTCGCCGTCGGTCACGCCGTGGTCGCACCCGGGCGCGGGACGTACGGTCACCGTGGCGTCGTCGTGCGCACGCACGTGCCACCGGGACGCGACGACCTCGCGCCGGGCGAGCGAGACGAGACGCCGGTTGCTCAGCGTCACGGTCCCGCCGGACGGCGCGGTCCAGCGCAGCTCGCGGTCGAGGACGCCGCGGCGCAGGTCGAGGACACGGTCGTGCGCCTCGACCGACCCGTCCGGCTCCGCCGACCCGGCCGTCGAGCCGACCAGGACGTCGACCGGCGCGCCGTCCACGGACCAGCCGAGGCGCCACGCGTCCACCACCGGGACGAGCCGTTCCTCGACCTCGGGGTAGGCGTAGGCCCGCTCGGCGTACGTCTGGTCGAACTCCTCGAAGACGGACGCGACGAGGGTGGCCGGGTCGGCGTCGGCGTCCCGCTCGTCCAGCACACCGCGCACACCGACGTACCCGTTGGCCAGGGCAAGGACCGAGGCGGCGGTGTCGGGGCCGTCGAGATCGAGGTCCGACTCCCGGACCGACCAGAGGCTGAGGTTGTGCGTCACCCGAGCCACCCCATCACGACCCGCGCGAGCACACCCGTCGAACGGCGAGCACTGACCAGTGCGTCGCCGTTGCCCGCCCGGGTAGGCTCGTTCGGTGTCCTTCCAAACCTGGTCCGGGCTCGTCCCGGCACCCGTGGCACTGACGCCCGGTGACGGCCTGACGATGCTCGTCGACGGGATCCACGTGGTCACCGACCCCGCCCTGCGCCCCGCCGCCCGCTGGTGGCGCCGCGTCACCGAGGAGGCCTTCGGCCTCGACCTCCACCTCACGACGACGCCCGTCCACCCCGACACCCGGGCCACGGTCACGTTCGCGCTCGACGGCGACCTGCCGCCGTCGGGCTACCGCCTCACCGTGGACGAGGGAGGCGTTCAGGTCGACGCCGCCGACCTCGACGGCGCCCACGCCGCCGCCCAGACCCTCCGCCAGCTCGCAGGCCCGCCCGCCTTTCGCCGCGCCCCCGTCCCGGCGACGACCGCCCCCGCACCACGACCGACGCCCCCCACCGCGGCGACGGATGACGCCCCCCCGACCCCGGTGAGCGACCCACCCGCAGACCAGGCGAGCGACGGCCCCGCGCACCAGGTGAGCGGCCCACCGAGGGCGGTGGCGGACGAGGAGCGCGCGCGGGTCGTGGCGGGCCTGGCGGGAGCGCCGAGGAACGAGGCGCGGAGGGGAGACCCGCGCGCGCTCCTCGGGAGCCACCGCCCGGACCCACGCCCCGGAACGCTGACTCTCCCCCACGGAACCCTCACCGACCACCCCCGCTTCCCCTGGCGCGGCGTGCTGCTCGACGTCGCACGCCACTTCCTGCCGAAGTCCGACGTGCTGCGGTTCGTCGACCTCGCCGCGGCGCACAAGCTCAACGTCGTCCAGCTCCACCTCACGGACGACCAGGGCTGGCGCGTCGAGATCGAGCGCTACCCCCGCCTCACCGAGGTCGGTGCGTGGCGGCACGAGTCCGGACTCGGCACGTGGCGCGCGGGTGTCTTCGACGGCCGCCCGCACGGCGGCTTCTACACGAAGGACGACCTGCGCGAGATCGTCGCGTACGCACGTGAGCGTGGGGTGACGGTGGTCCCGGAGATCGACGTGCCGGGCCACGTCGAGGCCGCCGTCGCGGCATACCCGGAGCTCGGGACGCGCAAGCGGCCGCACGAGGTGCGCACGACGTGGGGCGTGAGCACCGAGGTGCTCGACCCGTCGGAGGAGTCGCTGGCGTTCTTCCGGCATGTGCTCGACGAGGTGCTCGACGTCTTCGACGCACCGTTCGTCGCGATCGGCGGCGACGAGGTCCCGACGACGCTCTGGCGCGACAACCCGGCGATCGCGGCGCGCGCCGAGGCGCTCGGGCTCGCCGACGTCGGTGAGCTGCACGGCTGGTTCCTCGCGCGCCTCGCGGAGCACGTCGCCTCGCGCGGACGGCGCGCGATCGTGTGGGACGAGGCGTTCGGGCCGGCGCTCCCCCGCGACGTCGTCGTGACGTCGTGGCGCGGCTGGGCCGTCGGGGCGGACGCGCTGGCCGCCGGACACGACGTCGTCATGGCGCCCGAGCAGGTCGTGTACCTCGACCACCGCGGCGGCGACACCCCGGACGAGCCCGTCCCCGTCGGCTTCCTCACCTCGCTCGACGACGTGTACGCGTTCGAGCCGCTGCCCGCGGGCCTCGCGGTCCCGCGGACGGGCGCCCGGAGGGACATCCGGATGGACACGGACCCCGCCCGTCCCGGGCGGCTGCTCGGCGGCCAGGCCGAGCTGTGGTCGGAGCACCTGGATTCCGCGCGCCGCGTCGACTACGCGGCGTTCCCGCGCCTCGCGGCCTTCGCGGAGGTGATGTGGTCACCGGCCGTCGACCGCTCCCCCGGCTCGCCCGCGTCGCGCGCGTTCCGCGAGCGCCTCGAGGCGCACCACCTGCCGCGCCTCGACGCGTACGGGGTCGAGTACCGCCCGCTCGACGGGCCGCACCCGTGGCAGACCCGGCCCGGCGTCGCGGGCTGGCCGCGCGACCGCGCGGCCGAGCTCGACGCAGGAGGGCTGCGCGGCGTCGGCGGCTGGGTCGAGGGCCGCGACGAGGGCGCCGGGGGCCCGGCGTGAGCGCGCTGGTGGTCCGCGGCGCCCGGCTCGTCGAGCCCGACGGCGGCGCGTCCTCCCCCGTCGACGTCACGGTGCGTGCGGGCCGGGTCGAGTCCGTCACGCCCGCCGCGGGGAGCGCAGCACTGCCCGACGGCGCCACGCACCTCGACGCGGGCGGGCGCCTGCTGCTGCCCGGCTTCGTCGACGCGCACGTGCACGGCGAGGCCGCGGTGCTGGACGAGGACGTGCAGCTCGCGATGCTGCGCCAAGGGGTGACGAGCGTCGTGGTCGGTCAGGACGGGGTGTCGTACGCACCCTCGCCGGGACCGAGCGCCGCGGCGTGGGCGAGCGGGTACTTCGCCGCGATCAACGGCGAGCACCCCACGTTCCGCGGCGGGTCCGTCGCGGACCTGCTCGCCACCTACGACGGCACGACGCGCGTCAACGTCGGGTACCTCGCCCCGCACGGCACGATCCGGTACGCCGTCCTCGGGGCCTCCGCGCGTGCCGCGGCGCCCGCCGAGACGGACCGGATGCTCGACCTGCTCACCGCCGCGCTCGACGACGGCGCCCTCGGCATGTCGACCGGTCTGGAGTACGTCCCCGCGGCGTACGCCGACGAGGCCGAGCTCGTCGCGCTCGCCCGGGCGCTCGCCGCGCGCGGGCTGCCGCACGTCTCCCACATGCGCGGCTACGAGGACCGGGCCGGGCCGGCGTTCGCCGAGCTTGTCCGCGTCGCGCGGGCGTCCGGCGTCGCGACCCACGTCTCGCACTACCACGGGCCGGCGGCCGAGCTCCTGGGCTACGTCGACGACGCGCTCGCCGACGGCCTCGACGTCACGTTCGACTCCTACCCCTACCTGCGCGGCTGCTCGATCCTGTCGATGGTGTCCCTGCCGACCTGGCTGCCGATCGCTGACGTCGACGCGACTCTCACCGCCCTGCGCGACCCGGTCGTCCTGGAGCACCTGCACCGCGAGCACTTCCCCGCGCTGGCCGACCTGTGGCCGCGCGTGACGATGGCCGCAGTACCCACGGGAGCCCGGGTCGGCACCGCGGCCGAGCCACCTCCCGCTGAGCGCGCCGAGGACCTCGCCTGGGCGGAGGGCCTGACCCTGCCCGACGTCGCCGCGCGCCTCGGCCTGTCCCCCGCCGAGGCCGCCGTGCGCCTGCTCGTCGCGACGCGCCTGCGCGCGTCGTGCGTGTTCGCCCAGCCCTCGACGAGCTCGCCCGGGTCCGTGCGCGCCCTGCTGCGCCACCGGGCGCACGTCGGCGGCTCCGACGCCATCTACGCCGGCGGGCGGCCGCACCCGCGCGGCTGGGGCGCCTTCGCGCGCTTCCTCGCCGAGCACGTGCGTACCCTCGGTGACTGGACGTGGCACGACGCCGTCACGCACCTGTCCACGCGGCCGGCGCAGCGCTTCGCCCTCGCGGGACGCGGCGTGGTGGCGCCCGGCGTGGTAGGGGACCTCGCGCTCGTCGATCCTGGGAGGGTGCAGGACGAGGCGACGTACGAGGCTCCCCGCCGACCGGCGGCGGGCATCGACGACGTGCTCGTCGCCGGCGTGCCCGTCCTGCGCGACGGCCGGCTCACCGACGTCCTGCCGGGCCGGCCCCTGCGCCCCGAACCCACGACCCACGCGCCGTGGGCACGAGCAGCCTCACCGAGGAGGACCGCATGACCGGCTCCGACCGCACGCGTGGCACCGACACCGCGCCCCGCGTACCCGACCCCGACCCCGACCGGCCGTGGGCCGGCGACGTCGTCGGGCCCCGGACCAAGGGGCTCCGGCTCGACATGGCGACCACGGTCGCCGACGTCCTGGCGGGCGCGCCGCGCATCACCGACGCCGCGTTCTCGTGGCCGCTGCTCACGCTCGACGACGCGACGCTCGACCACAACGTGGGGGTCGTCGCGCGCGTGTGCGCGGAGCGCGGCGTCGAGCACGCCCCGCACGTGAAGACGACGATGTCGCGCGCGCTGTACGCGCGCCAGGCCGCCGCCGGGGCGTGGGGCGCGACGGTCGCGACGCCGTCCCAGCTCCGGACCGTGCGCGACTGGGGCGTGCCGCGCGTGCTCCTCGCGAACGAGCTGCTCGACCCGCGCGACCTCGCGTGGGTGCGCGACGACCTCGCCCGCGCGCCCGGCAGCGGGCCCGAGGACGGCGGCGCGGCGGCGGACGAGGTGTGGCTGTACGTGGACTCGACCCACGGCGTCGACCTCCTGTCGCGGGCGTTCGGGGACGCCCCAGCGGCCGTGCGCGCACGGCTGGGCGTCCTCGTCGAGCTCGGCGTCCCGGGCGGGCGCACGGGCGTGCGCAGCACCGCCGCCGCGCTCGACCTCGCGCGCGCGGTGCGGGCCCGCGGCCTGCGGCTCGTCGGCGTCGCCGGGTACGAGGGGTCGGTCGCGGGCGGCACGTCCGACGACGAGCTCGCCGCGGTCACCGCGTGGTGCCGCGACCTGCGCGCGCTGGGCGCCGCCTTCGCCCGCGAAGGGCTCGCGGGTGTCGACGAGCCGCTCGTGCTCTCGGCGGGCGGCAGCTCGTTCCTCGACGTCGTGCTCGCCGAGCTGCCCGGGCCGCTCGCCGTCCCCGGCGCCGGGTCCGTGCCGGGTGGCGACCCCCGCGAGGTGGCCGTGCGCGTCGTCGTGCGCTCCGGTGCGTACGTCACGCACGACCACGGCTTCTACTCGCGCACCGACCCGTGGAGCCGGATCCCCGGAGCGGAGCCGCTGCGTGGCGCCGCGACCGTCTGGGGGCAGGTGCTGTCCGTGCCCGAGCCGGGGCTCGCGGTCTGCGGGGTCGGGCGGCGCGACGTGTCGTTCGACATCGACCTGCCCGTCGCGCTGTGGCTGCGTCACCAGTCCGACGACGGCTGGCACCCCCCGCGCGAGCTCGCCGGCACGCGCGTCGCGGCGCTCAACGACCAGCACCTGTACCTCGCCCTGGACCCCGCGACGGACTCGCCCACGACCGCCGAGGTCCGCCCCGGCGACGTCGTCGGGTTCGGTATCTCCCACCCGTGCACGACGTTCGACCGGTGGCGCGTGGCCGCCGTCGTGCGCGGCGACGAGGTCGTGGACCTCGCGACGATCGACCTGTGACCGCCCGGCCGCACACGCGCCGGCAACCGCACCAGCACCGAGAGGGACAGCCATGACCAGCGAGAAGACCGCGATCTCGACCCCCGACGCCCCGGCACCGGCCCACACGTTCCACCAGGGCGTGCGCAAGGGACCGTTCGTCCAGGTCTCCGGCCAGGGTCCCGTCGACCCCGCCACGAACGAGTACCTCCACCCCGGGGACGTCGCGGCGCAGACCACGCGCACGCTCGAGAACGTGAAGGCGATCGTCGAGGCGTCGGGCGCGACGTTCGACGACGTCGTCATGCTGCGCGTCTACCTCACGAAGCGCGAGGACTTCCCGGTCATGAACGAGGCCTACGGCGCGTTCGTCGCCACGCACACGACGAACGGCGTCCTCCCCAGCCGCACGACCGTCTTCACCGGCCTGCCCCGCGAGGAGATGCTCGTCGAGATCGACGCCTTCGCCATCACCGCCTGACCCGCCCCTCGGGCGCGCGTCCCTGGTGTGGGTGCGCGCGCCTAGCCTCGCGGGCATGACAAGCACATGAGGAGCACAGCATGATCGCGACGGTCGCCGTCGAGTCGTACCGCTCGCTGCGCAGTCTCGTGCTGCCGCTCGGACGGCTCACGGTGGTCACGGGGGCGAACGGCACGGGCAAGTCGAGCCTCTACCGAGCGCTGCGGCTGCTCGCCGAGTGCGCGCTCGGCGGGGCGGTCGGCGCCGTCGCGCGCGAGGGTGGGCTGCGCTCGACCCTGTGGGCCGGGCCCGAGCAGGTCGGGCGTGCCGTGCGCGACGGCGACCATCCCGTCCAGGGCACGCGGCGCACCGCGCCCGTCGCGCTGCGGCTCGGGTTCGCCGGCCAGGCACCGGGCGACCTCGGGTACGCGGTGGACCTCGGCCTGCCGCAGCACCCCGGCTCGGCCTTCGGCCTCGACCCCGAGATCAAGGTCGAGTCGGTGTGGTCGGGGCCGACGCCGCGGCCCGCGACGCTCCAGGTCGAGCGGCGCGGCCCCGCGGTCCGCGTGCGCGACGACGCCGGCCGCTGGGTCTCCTCCCCGGCGCGCCTGCGGTCGTTCGACAGCATGCTCACCGAGCTCGTCGACCCCGTCGGAGCGCCCGAGGTCGTCGCGGTGCGCGAGCGCCTGCGGTCGTGGCGCTTCTACGACCAGTTCCGGACCGACCCGCACGCACCCGCGCGCGCTCCGCAGGTCGGGACGCGCACGCCCGTGCTCGCGCACGACGGCTCCGACCTCGCCGCGGCGCTCGAGACCGTGCGCGACCTCGGCCGCGGGGACGAGCTCGACCGCGCCGTCTCGCGCGCGTTCCCCGGCGGCCGCGTCGACGTGCGCGCCGACGACGGCCGGTTCGAGCTCGCGTTCCACCAGGACGGGCTGCTCCGCCCGCTCACCGGCGCCGAGCTGAGCGACGGCACGCTGCGCTTCCTCCTGCTCGTCGCGGCGCTGCTCTCGCCTCGCCCGCCCGAGCTGCTCGTGCTCAACGAGCCCGAGACGAGCCTGCACCCCGACCTGCTGCCCGCCCTCGGCCCGCTCGTGCACGCCGCCGGGCGCGAGACGCAGGTCGTGGTCGTGACCCACTCGTCGGCGCTCGTCGGGGCGCTCCGGGAGGCAACGGCGTCGGGCACCGCGGACCTGCCCGGTCCGGACGACCTGCTCGAGGTCGAGCTCGTGCGTACCGCGTTCGGGGAGACGACGGTCGCGGGGCGTGAGGGCCCGCTGGACCAGCCCGCGTGGACCTGGCCGAAGCGCTGACGGCGGGTCACACCGGCGTCATGCGTTCCGTCCCGACGACCCGCAGCAGCGCCAGCGCGTCGGCCTCGCGCGTCCCCGGCGCGGCCGAGTAGATGATTACGGACTGGTCGGCGTCCGGGACGTGCAGGGTGTCGCAGTCGAGGGTGACGGTGCCGAGGACATCGTGCTCGATCGTCTTGCGCTGCACGCCCCAGTGGCCGGCCGTGCTGTGGCGCCACAGCCGCTCGAAGTCCGCGCTCCGGGACCGGAGCTCCGCGACGAGCTGCGCGAGGCCGGGGTCGCGGGGGTAGCGGGCCGCCGTCGCACGGAGGCTCGCCACGGACTGCGCGTCCGTCGCCGCGCGCTCCTCGTCCGTCATCGCGACGTGGCCACGGCGCGGCACGCTGCACCCCAGGAACCGCATGCGCACGATGTTGCGCTCACGAGGGGGCAGCTCCGTCCAGTCGCCGAGCAGGGCCGAGCTCATCGCGTTCCACGCCAGGACGTCGCCCTTGGCGCTGAGGACCAGGGTCGGCAGGTCGGCGAACCGGTCGAGCAGCCGCTGGACGCTCGGGCGCACGGCGAGCGGGATCGTGCCCGGACCGGGAGGCGCGCTCCCGGCGAGGTGGAAGACGGCGGCGCGCTCGTCGTCGTCGAGCCGCAGCGCCCGCGTCAGGGCGCCCAGGACCTGCACCGACGGTCTGCTCCCCCGCCCCTGCTCGAGCCGGACGACGTAGTCGACGCTCACGCCCGCGAGCTGGGCGACCTCCTCGCGCCGCAGCCCGGGCGTCCGCCGTCGTGTCCCCGCCGGGAGCCCGACGTCCTGGGGCGCGAGGCGCTCGCGCGCGCGGCGCAGGGTCGTGCCCAGCTCGTTCCGCTCCATCGGCCCATCGTGCCCGACGCCGTCACCCGGGCCGCACGGTCCTCTCCGGCCAGCCTGGTACGGGCGCTCCCAGGATGCCCCCGCCCTGGAGCGCGCGACCGGCCGCGGCGATCGTGAAGCCATGACCACCGACACGCAGAACACCGCCACCAGCACCATCGCCCTCGTCACCGGCGCGACGCGAGGCATCGGCCGCGAGAGCGTCCGCCGCCTGGCCGAGCTCGGCTGGACCGTCTGGCTCGGCGCGCGCGACGTCGAGGAGGGTCGGGCCGTCGCCCGGGAGATCACCGCGGAGCTGCCGTCGGCCGACGTGCGCGCCGTGGCCCTGGACGTCACCGACGACGCGTCGGTGACGTCCGCCGCGGACCGGGTCGCCGCAGAGTCCGGGCGGCTCGACGTCCTCGTGAACAACGCCGGGGTCGGGGGCACCCGGCGGCCGCCCCGCGAGACGACGCCCGCGGACTTCCTCCCCGTCTACGGGGTGAACGTCCTCGGCCCCGTCCGCACGACCCTCGCGTTCCTCCCCCTCCTCGACCGGTCCGCGCAGCCGCGCGTCGTCATGGTCTCGAGCGGGATCGGGTCGTTCGGCGTGACGACCGACCCGGACCGGCTCGAGTCGACGCTCGTCGGCCTCGTCTACCCGTCGTCGAAGACCGCGCTCAACATGATCACGACCCAGTACGCCAAGGGCCTGCCGGGCTACCAGGTGCTGGCCGTCGACCCGGGGTACACCGCGACCGGGCTGAACGGCTTCTCGGGCACCCAGAGCGTCGAGGAGGGGGCCGCGTCGACCGTGCTCGCGGCGACCGTCGCGCCGGGCACCCCGAGCGGCACGTTCACGCACCAGGGCGAGCTGCTGCCCTGGTGATCGTCGCGCGCGACCGCCCGGCCGGAAAGCCCGGCCGGCGGTCAGCGGCGCGAGGCCACGTGGAGGCTCGTCACCGTCGCGGCGAGGTCGACGAGGCGCGACGCCGTGCGGTCGAGCAGGTCGTCGAGCTCGATCGGCCCGGGGGCGATGCTGAAGGCCGCGGCGATCCCCGCGTCGCGCGCCTGGTGCGCGGGCAGCAGCACACGCCCGGCGAGCACGACGACGGGCGGGCGGTGCAGGGCCTCCGCGGCGAGCGCGCCGATCGCGTCGGCGACCTTGCCGTTCACCGACTGCGAGTCGAACGAGCCCTCGCCCGTGAAGACCAGGTCGGCGCGGTAGATCTCGTCGGGCAGCCCGATCGCCTCGGCGACGAGCCCCGCGCCCGGCTCGAGCTCCGCGCCGAGGACGCCGACCATCCCCGCCGGGACCCCACCCGCCGCGCCCGCGCCCGCGAGCTCCGACACGTCGAAGCCCGCCTCCTGAGCGAGCACGCCCGCCCAGCGGCGCAGCGCGGCGTCGAGGAACGCGACGTCGGCTTCGCGGGCTCCCTTCTGCGGGCCGAACACGTGCGCCGCGCCGCGCTCGCCGTGCAGGGGGTTCGTCACGTCGACCGCGAGCCGCCACCGCACCTCGCGCGCACGCGGGTGCAGGCCGGACAGGTCGAGGCGCGCGACCTGCGCGAGGCCCTCGCCGCCGTCGGGCACCTGCTGGCCGCTCTCGTCGAGGAGCCGCGCCCCGAGGCCGGTGAGGATCCCCGCGCCGCCGTCGGTGGACGCCGAGCCGCCGAGGCACACGATCACCTCGCCCACCCCCGCGTCGAGCACCGCCGCCGCGGCGGCGCCCGTGCCGAGGGTGTGCGCGTGGAGCGGTTGGAGCGCGACGTCGCTCACCTGCGGCAGGCCGCTCGCCTCCGCGAGCTCGACCACACCGAGCCGGCCGTCGCGCGAGACGCCGTACCGGGCCGTGCGGGGCCGGCCGATCGCGTCGACCGTCTCGACCTCTCGCGCCGGGACGCCCCACACGGCGAGGAGCGCGTCGAGGGTGCCCTCGCCGCCGTCGGCCATGGGCAGCTCGACGACCTGCGCATCGGGGACGACGCTGCGCACCCCCGTGGCGACGGAGTGCGCGACCTCCGCAGCGCTCAGGCTGCCCTTGAACGAGTCGGGCGCGACGACCACGCGCAGCGGGTCACGGAGACCCGGCTCTCCGGACGGGGACGGCTCCGGGCGCGACTGCTCGGGACGGGACGGAATGGTGCTCGGCGTTGAGGACACGCTCAGATACTAGGCAGCGGGACGCACGGCCGTCCGCGGGGAACGGACGGAGCGGACGTGTTCCGCGCCACAGCGCTCACGCACGCCCCGACCGGCTCGGCGCTCCGTCCGTCGCGGGTTCCGGCGTCTCGTGCGGCGCCGCGTCGGGGATCGCCGACTGCGCGGCCCGCAGGCGGTCGAGGAGATGGGCGAGGGCCGCAAGCTCGTCGTCGCCCAGCGCGCCGCCCACGTAGGCCGCTATGGCCTGGGCGTGCGCGCGGCCGATCCTCCGCTGGAGGTCGTGCCCCGCCGGGGTGAGGCGCACGAGCGTGCCGCGGGCGTCGTCGGGCGCGGCGGTCCGCTCCACGAGGCCGCGCGCCGCGAGCCGGTCGACCATGCGGCTCAGCGACGGCTGGCTGAGGAGGATGTACGCGTTGAGGTCGCGCAGGCGCAGACCCTCGGGCGGGCCCTTCGTGAGCGAGAACAGCACGTCATACTCACGCATCGTCAGCTCGTCCCAGACCGGGTCGGACCGGAGCCGGCGCATGATCGCCACCTGGGTGCGGAAGAGGGACTCCCAGGTCTCGACGGCGAGGCGCGCGCTCCCGTGGCCTGACGGCACACGGCCGCCGCGGTCCTGCTCCGCCATGTCGCCTCCGGTTGACGATCGATGCGTTCGCATCGACCTTACCCGCTGGCCGTGCCGGTTCAGCGCCCGAGGCGCCGCTCCCGCTGCGAGTACGCGCGCAGCGCACGCAGGTAGTCGACCCGGCGGAAGTCCGGCCAGTACGCCTCGCAGAAGTAGAACTCCGAGTGGGCGCTCTGCCATAGGAGGAACCCGCCCAGGCGCTGCTCGCCCGACGTCCTGATGACGAGCTCGGGGTCCGGCTGGCCCTTGGTATAGAGGTGCTCCTCGATGTGCTCGACGTCGAGGTTCTCGGCGAGGTCCTCCAGCCGCGCGCCGGCGTCGGCCTGCTCGCGCAGGTACGAGCGCACGGCGTCGGCGATCTCGTGCCGACCGCCGTAGCCGATGGCCACGTTGACCTGCAGCCCGTCGGTCGCGGCGGTGCGCTGCTGCGCCTCGCGCAGCGCTGCGGCCAGACGCTCCGGGAGCAGGTCGAGCCTGCCCATGACGCGCAGGCGCCACCGGCCCGAGTCGGCGAGGTCGCGCACCGCGTCCTCGATGATGTCGAGGAGCGCGGAGAGCTCCTCCTGCGAGCGGGACAGGTTGTCGGTCGAGAGCATCCACAGCGTGACGACCTCGACGCCCTGGTCCTCGCTCCACCCCAGGAACTCGGTGATCTTGTCCGCGCCGCGACGGTGGCCGGTCGCCGTCGACTCCCCGAACGAGCGCGCCCAGCGCCGGTTCCCGTCGAGGATCACGCCCACGTGGCGCGGGACGCTCTCGTGCGAGAGCGACGCCGCGAGGCGACGCTCGTAGAGTCCGTAGACAGGACGGGGTAGACGCACGACGGTTCCTCGACGACGGTGGACGGGTAGGAGTCCGGCGATCGCTCGCCTGGCGGGCACGCGCGTCGAACCGGACTCGCACACGCTACCGCCCGGCGGCACCGCGACCGGGCGGCGTCGCGACCCCCGGGTCGCCCTGCCCAGGATCTTCACACCCCGGACCGCATCCCGTAGATCAACCTACGCTGCCGTAACCTACGATGGCGTAGGTTGATTCGGCAGACCTGCCCGACCACCGCACGAGCCGCCGACCGGCCCCACCCCCACGAGGAGCACCCGTGGCCCGACCGACCCCCGAACCCGACCACGCGCCAGGTCCAGGCACAGGTCACGGCTCGACCGTGCGCGAGAGCGTCGGAGAGGCCGTCGAGAAGGTCGCCGACGCGGTCAAGCCGCGACTGCGCGGTTGGATCCACGCCGGCACGTTCCCCTTCGTGCTCGTCGCGAGCATCGTGCTCGTCGTCGTCGCGCCGCCCGTCGCCGGCAAGGTCGCGTGCGCGATCTTCGGCCTCAGCGCGTGCCTGCTCTTCGGCACGAGCGCCGTCTACCACCGCGGCACCTGGTCACCACGCGTCGCCGGGATCCTCCGGCGGGCGGACCACTCGAACATCTTCCTCATCATCGCCGGCACCTACACGCCCCTGGCCGTGCTCCTGCTCCCCCAGCGCACCGCCACCATCCTGCTCGTGATCGTCTGGAGCGGCGCCGTCCTGGGCCTGCTCGCCCGGATCCTGTGGCTCGACGCGCCCCGCTGGGTGTACGTCCCGATCTACGTCGCGCTCGGCTGGGTCGCCGTCGGCTACATGCCGCAGTTCTGGACCACGACGAACGGTCCCGCGATCGTGTGGCTCGTCGCCGTGGGCGGCCTCGCCTACACGCTCGGCGCCGTCGTCTACGGCATCAAGAGGCCCAACCCCAGCCCGCGCTGGTTCGGGTTCCACGAGATCTTCCACGTGCTCACCGTCGTCGGGTTCACGTGCCACTACGCCGCGATCATGCTGGCGGCGGTCGCCGCGCGCTGACGTTTGCTGGTTGGGCGACGCGGTGTCGGTCGGGGCGGTGCCGGACGAGGGGCGGCGGCGGGTCTACCATCCGCCCGCTCGTGCCTCGCGGGCTCCCGCCAGGCCCTCCACGACCCGCCGCCGCCCCTCGTCCGGCCCCACCCCTCGCAGGCGGGTGGCACTTCCGTTCGGGTCAGGCTGCGGCGGTTTCCTCGCGCGGCTCGGCTGGGCGGTACAGGTCGGTGGTCCGGGTCAGTTGCGCGGGACGACGGCGTAGCGGCGGTTCGCGAGCGACGGGTTGCGCTCGCGGGCGCTCGCGAGGGCGTCCGGGTCGAGGTCGGCCGTGCGCAGCTCGGCGCGCTCGCCGAGCTCGAGGCCGACCTGGCCGTCCGGGCCGACGAGGAGCGAACGGCCGGTGACCCCCTTGCCCGCCTGGCCGACGGCGACCACGACCGCCGTGTTCTCGATCGCCCGCGCGCGGACGAGGGTGCGCCAGTGGTCGGCCTTGAGCTCGCCCGCCGCCCAGGCCGCCGGGACGACGAGGACGTCGGCGCCGGCGTCGACGAGACGGCGTGCGCTCTCGGGGAAGCGCAGGTCGTAGCACGTCATGACACCGAACGTGAGGTCCCCGACCGGGAGGACGAGCGGAGGGGCTGCCGGGTCTCCCGGCTCGAGCCGGTCCGACTCCCGGTGCCCGAACGCGTCGTAGAGGTGCACCTTGCGGTAGGTGCCCACGAGCTCGCCGGAGGCGTCCACGGCGACGACGGCGTTGACCGCCATGCCCGGTGCGGAGCCGGGCAGCAGCGTCCCCGCGACCACCGCCACGCCGTGCTCGCGCGCGAGGCGCCGCAGGCCTCGGACGAACGGGCCGTCGAGCGGCTCAGCGTGCTCCGGTCCCGTGCCGCGCGGGTCGAACCCCGCCGCGTACTCGGGGAGCACGAGAAGGTGGGCGTGCACGCGCGCGGCCTCCCGGAACGCAGCGCCGACGCTCTCGAGGTTCGCCGCGTGGTCGGTCGAGACCTCGAGCTGGCCGATCGTGACGCGCGCACCGGTGGCCACGGTCAGTCCCGTCGGTCCGCGTCGTCGCCGGGCTCGTCGCCCGGTCCGTCCGTCCCGGGGGCGCCGGACGCGCTACCGCCTCGGGCGCCGTCGTCGGGCGCGGTACCCGCGGCCGGGTCCTCACCAGACGTGGTGCCTTGCGCCTCGTCGAGCGGCCCGTCGGGTCCGATCCCCTGGGTCTCGGCGTTGTGGCGCATGCGGCGCAGCTGGCGCGAGAGCGCGAAGAACAGCCCGACCGTGGCGAGCGCGACGAGGAAGATCGCGAGGAACCCGACGAGCCCCGGGGACACGTCGGTCGGCTCCAGCTCCGGCCGGAGCTGGTCGTCCGTCGGGCTCGGCGTCGTCGTCTCCGCGACGACGTCGGCCGCCCAGCCCGGCCCCCCGGGGTACGCGGCCCCGGGTGCCTGGAGGATGAGCGCGAGGTCCGTCGTCGGGCTCATGCCGTGCCCCCCTCGGAAGCGACGAGCTCGCGGACACCCGCGAACAGGTCGTCCTCGGGGAGCTGCGTGGGGATGCGTGACTCGGCGAGCTCGTACTCCTCGTACGGCCACACGTCGACCTCGAGGTCGCGTGGGATGGCGAAGAAGAAGCCGTCGGGGTCGATCTGCGACGCGTGCGCGATGAGAGCCGCGTCACGCTGGGCGTAGTACCGCGCGACCGGGACGCGCGTCGTGACCGCTCGCTCCGGGATCTCCCGCGCAGAACGGGACTCGACCCAGTCGCCGAACGGCGACTCCAGGCCGGCGCCCTGCATCGCCTCGTGGAGGGTGCGGATGCGGTTCATCGAGAAGTCGTGGTTGTAGTAGAGCTTGAGCGGCGACCACGGCGCGGCACCGCCGGCGCGGCGGTAGCGGTCGGGGTCGCCGGCCGCGTGGAAGGCCTCGAACGCGACGCGGTGGCACATCACGTGGTCGGGGTGCGGGTAGCCGCCCGACGGGTCGTACGTCGTGATGACGTGCGGCCGGAACTCGCGGACGAGCTCGACGAGCGGCGCAGACGCCTCCTCGAGCGGCACGAGACCGAACGACCCGTCGGGGAGCGGCGGCAAGGGGTCGCCCTCCGGGAGCCCCGAGTCGACGAACCCGAGCCACTGCTGACGCACGCCGAGCGCCCGCGCGGCGGCGGCCATCTCCACGCGGCGCAGCGCGCGCATGCCCTCGAGGTCGCCCGGGCCCTCGCCGAAGCCGGGGTTGAGGATGTCGCCGCGCTCGCCGCCGGTGCACGTCGCGACGAGCACGTCGACGCCCTCGGCCGCGTACCGGGCGGTGGTCGCGGCGCCCTTGCTCGACTCGTCGTCGGGGTGGGCGTGCACGGCCAGCAGGCGGAGCCGCTCCGGCTGCTGGACGATCGATCCGGCCGCGGGTTCGGCCACTGGTCCTCCCGGGGTGCGCGTGCGTCTCCCCGCGCGCCTGGCGCCGTCGTGGGTGCACGACGACCGCCGGGGCTCTGCGAAGATGGGTCGAGGACATGATCCCCCACCCCGCCCACCCCTGACGAACCGCCGAGACGTGACAGACGTCGCTCGCGGGTACCTCGCGGGGTACGGCGTCGACCACCAGGACCGCACCATGACGAACGAGACCACCGCACCGCAGCCGGGCGCCCCCCTGCGCCCACCGCCGGGACGGTACGGGCCCGAGCCGTCGGCGCGACGCCGTCGCCTGGCCGTCGTCGGGATCGTGCTCGTGGCGCTCCTGGGAGTCGCGATCACGCTCGCCATCGGGCTGAAGGCCGCAGACGTGCCGGTGCGCTTCAAGGACTTCGGCTACGAGGTGGTCAGCCCCGAGCGGGTCGACGTGACGTTCGAGGTCTACATGGACCCGGGCACGACGGCGGTCTGCACGCTCGACGCGCTCGCCGCGAGCTATGCCCAGGTCGGGACCGTCGACGCGACGGTCGGGCCGGTCGACACCGCGGAGGCGCGCTACACGGTGAGCGTCGCGACGTCGGAGCTCGCCACCACCGGGATCGTCCAGTCCTGCCAGGTCGCCTCCGGCGAGGAGCCGCCTCCGGCGACGAGACCGTGAGGAACGGCTCGGCGCGCGCGGCGACCACCTGACCTGCACCTGACCAGCACCGCCTGACCTGCGGCGTCGCGGTCCTGGTCGCCCGCTTTGCTATCCTGAGGGATTCCCGCGCTCGACCACGCGGTACCCGTGACGGCTTCTCGTCGTCACCCGGGCACCCGTGGAGGACGTCGGGAGAGACCAGCCACATGCGCTGCCACCCGGGCAGCGTCACCGACCCGGGCAGGCAGGCGCACCGCGTGAGCACGCGCCCGGCTGCCCGTACCTGCACGGCCGCGCCCCGGCGCGGCCGTCGACCATGGAAAAGGAAGGAGCGAACCGTGACCGAGACCACCGTCACCTGGCTGACCCAGGAGGCGCACGACAGGCTTCAGGCCGAGCTCGCCCACCTGTCCGGCGCGGGCCGCACCGAGATCGCGGAGCGCATCGCGGCCGCGCGGGACGAGGGCGACCTCAAGGAGAACGGCGGCTACCACGCCGCGCGCGAGGAGCAGGCCAAGAACGAGGCCCGCATCCGCGAGCTCACCGAGAAGCTGCGCAACGTGCAGATCGGCACGCCGCCGGACGACGGCAAGGTGGAGGCCGGCATGGTCGTCACCGCGCTCGTCGCGGGCGAGGAGATGACGTTCCTCCTCGGTTCGCGCGAGATCGCCGGCACGACCGACCTCGACGTGTACTCGCCGACGTCGCCGCTCGGCGCCGCGATCGACGGCAAGTCCGTCGGCGACGAGACGAGCTACACCGCGCCCAACGGCAACGAGATCGCCGTGAAGGTCACCGCCGCGAAGCCCTTCCAGGGCTGACGCGCCGGCACCGACCGCGCGAGAAGCACGAGCGGCCCCTCCGACACC
>NZ_JBZGBY010000011.1:0-116361 GCF_059159975.1 Cellulosimicrobium sp. BMG9.22
GGGCCCCGTGGTTCCTCTACGCCGAGCGGACCATCTTCACCTTCTACTCGATCGTCTTCACGCCGTGGGTCGTGCTCACGCTCGTCTACGTGCTGACGGTCGCGCTGGAACGGACGGAGCGCGACGCCGCGGCCCGCTCGCGGGTACGCGTCGCGATCACGGTCCTCCTCACGACGATCGGCGTGGTGAGCGTGTTCTTCTACCCGGTCTGGACGGGGTGGCAGGTCCCCTACTGGTTCTGGAACATGCACATGTGGCTGCCGAGCTGGATCTGACTCACTGGTAGCTGATGAAGTCCGGTGTCGGCTGGACCGCCCACGTCTGCTCGGGCGTGAGCATGGGCGCGTCCTCGTCGTAGAAGTTCTTCCAGCCCCAGAACACCCCCGGCGGGGCGTCGCGGTGGAGGTTGGCCCACGTCGCGGCCTTCGCCTGTTGGCCGCCCTGCCCGTCGGCGTGGATCACGGTCGCGAGCTCGGGATGGGCGGTGTCGAGGCGCTGGCGGTCGGTGATCATCGCCGTCCGGAACTGGTGCAGCAGGAAGATCTTCTGCGGCAGGTCGCGCTCGCGCACGAGCCCCGCGAGGTAGTCGCCCACGGCGTTCACCTCGTCCACGCCGACCGACCCGATCTGCGCGAGGTGGACCTGGTCCGGCGCGAGCCGCCACTCCGGGTCGAGCGCCACGCCGACGTGCGGCTCCACGACGAGGTCCTCGTAGGCGCGCACCTGCGTGAGGAAGTCCGTGCGCCCGGGCTGGAAGTCGAGCACGACGTACACGCCCGCGTCGCGCGCGGCGTCGACGTACGGCCGGATCAGGTCGGCCGACCGCTCGTTCGAGTAGTTCCCGTCCCCGCCCGCGCTCCCCGAGGCGACGGTCGTGATGATCTCGAGCGTCGGGACGACGGGCTCGGCCGTGAATCCCTGGTACCAGGCCGCGTGCTCCTGGGCGCGCGCGATGGTCGCCGGCGCGTCCTGCTCACCGAGCACGCCCAGCACGGGCGCGCCGGGCGACCCGTACAGGGCGACGTACCGCTTGCCCGGCAGGGCGAGCTGTCCGCCGCCCGGCAGCTCGACGCCGGTCGCCGCGGTCTCGACGCGCCACGCGAGGTCGTCGGGGCTCCCGAACGACGGCCCGAGGCCGACGGTGGCCGTCGGACCGCCGTCCGCCGCGGCGGCGTGGACCCCCTGCACGCTCGCGGAGGTCGCGCGCGGGTCGCCCCCGGGCACGTCGAGCACGGTGGCCCCCGACGCGCGGGCGGTCGCGGCGGCCGGACCGCCTCCCGGCGTGGTCGCCAGGTCGGTGAGCGCGAGCACGCCCGCCGACGTCTCGGGGTCGCCCGCCACGGGCAGGTCCGCCAGCGCCGCGTCGAGCGCCGCGTCGAGCGCCCCCTCGTCGACCTGGCCGCCGGGCGCGAGGGTCGCCGGGTCCACGGACGCGGTGGCCACGCCGTCGGGGACGTCCGACGGCGGCGCCGCCGCCCCGGCCCCGGCGTCGCCGCCCGGCGTGACGACCACGACGCCCTCGACCGCGAGACGCCGCAGCTCCTCGGCGAGATCGCCCGGAGGGACGGCCGCACCTCCGACCAGGACCGGACCGGCCACCCGCTCCGCCGCCGCCTGGGCGACGCCGAGCGCACCGGCGTCGGACGCGGCGTCCGCCGGGACGAGGACGGCGAGTGGCGCCGACTCGAAGAACGTCCGGCTCGCGGCGAGAGCGAGAGCGTCGGTCTCCTGCTCCGGGACCGTCACCGTGCCCTCGGGCGTCGCGGCGCGTGCCGTGGCCGGGGCGGGCGCGCTCGTCGTGCCCGTGGTGTCGGTGGCGTCCGGCGACGGCTGCGGCGAGCCGCCCCCCGTGCACGCGGCGAGCCCCAGAGCGAGCACAGCCGTCACGGCGAGGGCGCCGCCGCGTCGGGTCGGGCGCGCACGGGTGAGGACGGAAGCACGGGGCGTCGCGGGGGGCATCGCTCGATGCTCGCAACCCTGCGCGGGGTTCGCGACCTCAGCGGCGACAGCGAGGCGTGTCGCCCGCCACCGAGCGCGGCGCCGTCACCAGTCGATCTGCGGCGACTCGTGAAAGGCGGTGCCGGTACGTCGCCACGTCGCGGCCTCGACCGCGACGCGGCGGCGGTAGTC
This sequence comes from Cellulosimicrobium sp. BMG9.22, assembly GCF_059159975.1. Lineage (NCBI taxonomy): Bacteria > Bacillati > Actinomycetota > Actinomycetes > Micrococcales > Promicromonosporaceae > Cellulosimicrobium > Cellulosimicrobium sp. BMG9.22. The sequence continues at coordinate 2,131 of NZ_JBZGBY010000011.1, forward strand.
GTCCCAGTCCTTGCGCTCGGGCGCGGTCCAGGCGACCTCCGCGACGGCGGTGAGCCGGGGCAGGAGCATGGTGAACAGGTCGTCGAGCGCGGGGATCCGCTCGGTCCAGACGGCCGCCTCGACCCCCTCGATCGACGCCGCGGGAAGATCCGGCACGACGTCCTCGGGCTCCCAGGCGTAGGAGTCGCGGACCTCGACGAGGCCGGCCCACTCCTGGCCCAGCGGGAAGTCCGCGGTGTACTTCATGTCGAGGTAGACGCGGTTCGCCGGCGACAGGAGCACGCGCGCCCCCGCCCGGGCGGCGTCGACGAGGTAGGTGAGGTCCGCCGGGTGCGTGTCCCAGTACTGCACGATCGTCCCGGGACGCAGGGGCGCCTTCGCCACCTCCTGCCACGCCACCGGCTTCTTCCCCGCCTCGAGCACGATCCGCTCGCACAGCTCGACGAAGCGCGCGTACTCCGCGGGCTCCATCTTCAGCACCTCGTCCCCGCCGAAGTGGACGTGCTCGCCGTCGGTCGCGTGCGCGAGGTCGGTGAGCACGTCCCGCAGGAACGGCTCCGTCGCGGGCAGGTCGAACGTGAGCCGCGAGAAGCCGACCTCGACGCCGGAGTACTCCTCGGTCGGGGTGCCGTCGGGCGTGAGCTCGCCGTACACGTGCGTCGCCGCGTTGATGTGGCCGGGCACGTCGATCTCGGGGACGACGCTCACGAACCGCTCGGCCGCGTAGTCCTGCAGGAGGTGGAAGTCGGCCAGGGAGAGGCGGCCCCCCGTGCCGCCGGAGACGTCGCTCCCGGACGAGAGCTTCGCGAGCTCGGGCCGCGACGGCGTCTCGATCCGCCAGCCCTGGTCGTCGGTGAGGTGCAGGTGCAGCACGTTGAGCTTGTAGGACGAGGCCACGTCGATCACGGCCTCGAGCTCCGGGACGCCGAAGAAGTGCCGCGCGACGTCCACGGACAAGCCGCGCCACGGGTACCGGGGCGCGTCGTGCACGACGACGGAGGGCACCCGGGCGGCCTGCTCGCCCGCGCCGGGAGCCTCGACGAGCTGGCGCAGCGTGTGCACGGCATGCAGCAGACCGGCCGGCTCGGGCGCGGAGAGCGTCACCCCGTCCGTGTCGACGACGAGGCTGTACCGCTCGGCGCTCGTCGAGCCCTCGGGCCCGGCGGTCTCGTCGATCTCCAGCACGACGGCGGTCGGCGACCCAGCGCGGTCGGCAGCACCCTCGACGGCGGGCCGGGCGACGACACCGGCCAGGATCTCGCCGGCCAGCCCGGTCAACCAGGGTGCCCGCGCGAGCCCGGTCGAGCGGACGTCGAAGGAGTCGACGGAGACGTACCTGTTTCCGGCCCGGACCTGCAGGGGCTGGGGGATGATCGAGACCATCGAGAACCTCGTTGTCGTGGGCTGGCGCGTCAAGGACCGTGCGCGAACACCGGACGCGACGGTGCGGCGGGCGGTCGAAACGATTCGGTTTTGCTAGGAGCACACCCTAACCCCGACACCGGAGCGCGACCAAGCGTCGCCGGCCCCGGGAGGAGGACCGTCAGCCCGCCGCGACGTAGCGCGGGCTCGGCTCGAGCGAGAGCACGCCGTCGACGTCACGCGCCGGGTCGGACGAACCGGTCGTCCAGCCGCCCACGACGCCGTCGGGCAGGTCGTCGAGGAGCTCCTCCCAGTCCTGCACGCGCGCACCGTAGCCGCCGCCCGCCGTGGACTGCAGCACGACCGCCACCTCGCCGGAGCCGACGTCGAGGGCGCCGGCGTCCTGGATCGCGTCCGCGTCGGGGCGCTGCACGACGACGAGCTTCTGCGGGAGCGACTCCGTACGCACGATCGTCCCGACGGCCTCGACGGCCGCCGTGAGCTCGGCCGACCCGACCGTGCCGGAGCCCGAACCCTGCGTAGCGCGGCGCGCCTCGACGTCGAGCACCACGCCCACGGTCGGACGGGCGAGGACGTCCGCGTACTCGGCGACCTGCTCGTCGAACGTCGACCGGCCCGGCTCGAACCGCAGCACCACGAGGACCCCGGCGGCCGTAGCCGCGTCCACGAGCGGCAGGAGCTCCTCCGGAGGGATCTCCGTCGAGTAGTCGCGGTCGCTCCCGGCGGTCGACGACTCCCGCGTCGCCGGCACCTCGAGCACCGGCACGACGACACCCTCCGGCGCGCCCTGGGGCGCGGCCTGCGCGTACGGCATGACAGCCTCCTGCGCCCGCTCGATCGCGTCGGCCACCTCCTCCTCCCCCACGGAGTCGAGGCCCTGCGTCACCGCGTCCGCGCCGACGACGACGTACCGGACGCCGTCGGCCAGGACGAGCTGCGTGCCGCTCGGGAGCAGCGCGCCGGCCTCGGCGACGTCCAGGCGCCATCCGAGGTCGTCCGCGGTGCCGAAGCTCGCGCCGATGCCCACGACCGCGAGCGCCTTCGCCGCCGAGATCTCCTCGACGACGGCCGCGGACGAGCGCGGGTCGCCCTGCGGCACCTCGAGCGGCACGGCGCCGGCGGCCCGCGCGGTCGCGAGGGCGGCGGACTGCGTTCCTCCCGGCTCGGCGAGGGCGCCGGGCTCCGTGAGGACGAGGACCTCGGTGAGCGTCTCGGGCTCACCACGCTCGGGGAGAGCGGCGAGGACGTCGTCGAGGTCGTGCGGGTCGAGGATGCCGGTGGCGCCCAGCGCGTCGACGTCGAGCGGCACCTCCTCGACCTTGTCGACCGCGCCCAGGGACGCGCCGCGTGACGACGCGCCCTCGTCGGCCGGCTCCTGACCGGGCGGCACCTCGTCCTCCCCCACCACGACGACGGCCGCGGCCCCGAGACGGCCCAGCTCGGTGCGCAGCCCGCCGTCCGAGATGGCGCCGCCGACGAGGAGCACGGGCGCGGCGAGCTCGACCGCGGCGGCGGCCGCGGTCGCCCGCGCGGCGGCGTCGTCCGCGCGCGCGAGCACGACGACCGGGGCGGTCGCGAAGAAGGACTGGCTCGCGGTGAGGGCGAGCTCGGCGGGGTCGGTCGAGCCGAGCACGAGCACGCTGTCGCTCGGCTCCGCGGCGCGTGCGACGAGCCCCGTCTCGCCCGACGTCGGGCCGTCGGCCTCCGCACTCTCCGCAGCACAGCCGCCCAGGACCGCCCCTGCGCACACGGTGAGCACGGCAGGGAGCGCGACGGGGACGAATCGGACCTTCCGAGAGTTCACGACCCCATCATCGCGTACGGCGCGCACCCCGCCGACCGGAGGATGTGAGGGACTCGTGACGGCGGGCAGGCGCGGCCAGGGCCGGACGCGCCGTCAGATGTCGAGACGGCGGCGGGACCGGACCGGCATACTGGCCGGGCCCATCCCCACCGCCGAGGAGATCGCATGTCGACCCCCGACCAGCCCGACCAGAACCCGCAGCCCGGCGGGACGCCGACCGGTCCGCCCGCCTACGGCGCGCCCCAGCCCGGCCAGCCTCAGCAGCCGCCGCAGGCCCCCCAGTACGGCGCGTCGCAGCCGCCCCAGGCCCCGCAGTACGGCGCGCCGCAGGCGAGCCCGGTCCCCGGGAGCAGCCCGGGCTACGCGGCACCCGCCCAGGACCCGGGCAAGACCATGGGCATCGTCGGCCTCATCCTGTCGTTCCTCGGCTGCCTGTCGATCGTCGGTCTGATCCTCAGCATCGTGGCGCTCAACAAGTCGAAGAAGGCGGGCTACAAGAACGGCATCGCGCTCGCCGGCATCATCGTGGGCGCCGTCGTCCTGGTCGCCACCGTGATCGGCTCGATCATCTTCTTCAGCACGATCGGGGAGGTCGCCCAAGAGGTCGTGGACGCGTGCTCTGGCCAGCCGTCCGGGACGGTCGTCGAGGTCCGGGGCGAGTCCGTCACCTGCCCCTGACCGGTCCGGAGGCCGCACGGGACACCCGCAGCACGTCGACGAGGGCCCCCACCCACGGCGGGGGCCTTCGTCGACGAGCTGGCACGCAGCCAGCGGAGGAACAGCCCTGTCTGCGGCTTCCCGGCGGCGACGGCGACCATCACCTCGTCGGGTGGCCGCTCACGCCCCGACCTTCACGATGGACAGCCCCGCACTGACCGAGAAGCCCGGCTCGGTACGCTCGCGCACCTGCTCCACGCCGACGTCCGGGGCGAGCTGGACGAGCTCCAGCCCGTCACGCGTGATGTCGAAGACCGCCAGGTCGGTGATGACCCGGTGAACGACCGCCTTTCCCGTCAGCGGGAGGGAGCAGGAGCCGACGATCTTGGCCGAGCCGTCCTTCGCCGTGTGCTCCATGAGGACGATGATGCGCTGGGCACCGTGGACCAGGTCCATCGCTCCGCCCGGGCCCTTGATCATCTTGCCCGGGACCGTCCAGTTCGCGAGATCTCCGGTGGCGGAGACCTGCATCCCTCCGAGGATGGCGATGTCGATCTTCGCGCCTCGGATCATCCCGAAGGAGGTGGCGGAGTCGAAGAACGACGCCCCCGGCAGGACGGTGACGGTCTCCTTGCCGGCGTTGATCAGGTCGGGGTCGACGTCGTCCTCGGCCGGGTACGGGCCCACCCCCAGGATGCCGTTCTCCGACTGCAGCATCACCTGCCGACCGTGGGGGAGGTAGTTCGGCACCAGCGTCGGCAGGCCGATGCCCAGGTTGACGTAGTCGCCGTCGGCGAGCTCCGCCGCCGCCCGAGCGGCCATCTGCTCACGCGTCAGTGCCATCGCCGACCTCCGCCTTCCGTACGGTGCGCTTCTCGATCCGTTTCTCGATCCCCGTGCCGACAGCCACCACGCGATGGACGTAGACGCCCGGCAGGTGAACCTGGTCGGGATCGATCTGCCCAGGCTCGACGAGCTCCTCGACCTGGGCGATGCACACCCGTCCCGCCGTCGCCGCGACCGGCGAGAAGTTCCGGGCTGCCTTGGAGAAGACCAGGTTGCCGTAGCGGTCTCCCCGGACCGCGTGAACGAGGGCGTAGTCGGTGGTGATCGACTCCTCGAGCACGAACTCCCGAGCCACGCCCGCCGTCGTGAACCGGCGCACCTCCTTCGGCGACGACGCCTGCACGACGCGTCCTTCGCTGTCGTAGCGCTGCGGCAGCCCGCCCTCGGCGACCTGCGTCCCCACCCCCGTCGGGGTGAAGAACGCCGCCACGCCTGCCCCTCCCGCGCGCAGCTTCTCCGCGAGCGTTCCCTGGGGAACGAGCTCGAGCTCCAGCTCGCCGGAGAGGTACTGTCGGGCGAACTCACGGTTCTCCCCGACGTACGACGAGGTCATCTTCCGGATCATCCCGGCGGCCAGTAGCAGGCCGAGACCCCAGTCGTCCACGCCGCAGTTGTTGGACACGACCGACAGGTCGCGGACGTGCCGCGCCAGCAAGGCCTCGATCAGCGCCATCGGGTTCCCCGAGAGCCCGAATCCCCCCACGGCCACCGACGCTCCGTCGGGTATGTCCTCCACCGCAAGGGCCACGGACGGGAGGACCTTGTCCAGCCCTGCGCCTCCCGCGCGGGTCATCGCGTCCGGACCGGAGTGACGGTCTGCGGCGGCTTGGGACCCCGGTTCGCCCCCTTCGTCGGGCAGCTCACCGCCCCCTCGCTCGACACGGCGACCTCGAGGCGACCCAGCCCGGTGACCTCCACGGCGATCCGGTCGCCGTCGGCGACCCGTCCGATGCCCGCCGGCGTACCCGTCGTGACGATGTCACCCGGGTGCAGGGTCATGACCGAGGAGGCGTACGCGATGAGCCGGGGGACGTCCCAGATCAGGTCGCTGACGTCGGCGTCCTGGCGCAGGTCGTCGTTCACCCAGGTGCGCAGCCGCATCGCGTCCGGGTGCCCCGCCTCGTCCGGCGTGACCAGGTAGGGGCCGACGGGCGAGAAGGTGTCGAAGGACTTCCGCGTCGAGCGGTCCTCTCCGCCACGCATCGTCATGTCGAGCAGCATCGTGTAGCCCGCGACGTGGTCGAGCGCCGTCTCGACGGGGACGTGCGACGCCGTGCGGCCGATGACGAGCGCCAGCTCGCCCTCCTGGTCGAAACGACGGTCCGTGTAGGGCAGGCGCACCGTCCCGCCCGACCCGAGGACCGACGAGGACGCCTTGAGAAAGATCCCCAGGGCGTCGATGTGGAAGTCCTCCTGCATCTCCGCCTGGTGGTCGCGGTAGTTGACCGGGGCGGCGATGATCTTGCTCGGGTCCGGGACGACCGGCGCGAACCGCACCTGGGACACCGGCACGCGTTCGCCGTCGAGGTCGCCGAGGATCGCCGCGGGCGGCTCGGGGCGAGAGAGCAGGGCGCGCAGGGGGCTGACGCCCGCGTGCCGGAACTGCTCCCCGAGCCGTGGGGTGACGTCGACGACGTGCTCGCCGTCGACGACGCCGAGCCGGAGCTCGCCGTCGGGGGTGAGGATGCTGGCCAGCTTCATCGGCGGGGCTCCAGTTCTCGTCGTGCGGGTCCGAGCAGGTTCTCGAGAGCGTCGTCGTACAGCCACGCCAGCTCGCTGTAGTCGTCCGGTGCACGCATCCGCAGGTAGCGGTCGCGGTACGCGCGCAGCATCGGGTCCTGCGTGTGCCACGAGGCACCCCACGGGCGGGCGGCCCGCTGGCAGCGGGTGGTCCGCGGCACGCGGAGGGCGTCGTACCGCGCCAGGCCGGAGACGTCGTCGACCTGGCCGCCGAGGACCGCCGCGAGGGTCAGGCCGTCCTCGAGCGCCTGGCACGCACCCTGCCCCAGGTACTGCAGCATCGGGTGCGCGGCATCGCCGATGAGCACCGCGCGGCCGGCGACGAACGTGCTCAGCGGGTCCTTGTCGAAGTTCGGGTACGCCGTGGCGTCGGCGTGGGCGGCGACCGCGGTCCGGACCGCCTCGCACATGGGGGCGAACCGTTCGAGCAGCTCCTCGCTCGAGCCCCACCCGTCACGACCCACGGTCTGCCGGGCGGTGCGGAAGACGGCGACCTGGTTGTACATCGACCCGCTGCGCACCGGGTACTGCATGAGGTGGACGTCCGGGCCGATCCAGAGGCGGACGTCGGACAGGTCCTCGCGCGCCGACGTCGGCTCGATCGGGGTCGCGGCCCGGAACGCGACGTACCCGCTGAAGACGGGCTCGTCGACGGCGATCAGCCGGCGCACCCTCGAGTTGAGCCCGTCGGCGCCGACGACGAGCCGCGCCGTCACCTCGTACCCGTCCTCGCAGCGCACCCGCATCCGCATCCCCTCGTCGGTGACCTCGACGACGGCGCGGTTCGTCTCGAGCGTGACGTCGGGGTGCTCCCGGCACGCGTCGAGCAGCGGGGTGAGCACGTCGTTGCGGTGCAGGACGACGTAGGGGTAGCCGAACCGCTCGGAGAACGCGTCGCCGAGGTCGAGGGTGCTCAGCACCTCGCCGGTGACGGCGCTGGACAGCACGCCGCGCCGCGGGAAGACCGCCGTGGCGTAGATGGCATCGAGCACGCCCAGCCGGTCGAGAGCGCGGACGGCGTTGGGCCCCACCTGGAGCCCTGCCCCGACCTCGGAGAACTGCGGTGCCCGCTCGAGGACGCGCACCCGCAGGCCGGTGCGCGCGAGCGCGAGGCCCGTGCCCAGGCCCCCGATCCCGCCCCCGACGACGACCACGTCGTGATCTTCGTGTGTCATGACTGCTCCTTCACGCTCGACCGAGGGCGTCGACGCGGCGGGATGCCGGCGCACGACCTGTTGCAGCACGTCCCTGCGCCCCCTGCTCGACGGCGAGCCGCTCGAGCAGATCCGGGTGGAGGTCGGCGAACCGTCCGCCGTTGCCGAGGTCGACGGCCGCGAGCCAGGTCTGCCGGGCCCGGAGCCACGGCGTCCGGTCGACGCGCAGGGGTGCGCCGTCCCCGTCCCGGCCCTCGCCGTCCCAGGCGTCGGCCGGCAGGTCGCGCCACTCCACCGCGAGGTGCACCGCCGCGTGCTCGACCAGGTGCCGCAGGGCTCGCGGGGGCAGCGTGGCGCCCGACGAGATGGCGGCCTCGCGCTCCCCCGGCGCGAAGGACGTCGCGACGGGGCGCCCCTCGCGCAGGGCCTGTGCGAGGTGTGCCCAGCCGCGCGCGTCGTAGCCGACCGTCGCGATCGTCGTGCGACGATCGGCGGGGGCGTCCGGGTGGCCGGGTTCGTCGTAGGCGCGCTCGGGCAGCAGTGCGAGCTGACGCAGGAAGTACGCGGTGCCGCGGTACGCGAGCAGCAGGTCCTGCGTCGGGCCGCCCAGCGCCGTGCGCGCCCCCGTCATCGCTCGGCGTCCACGACGTGCGTGCGTGCGAACCCGAGGCGCTCGATCATCGGGCCGTCGTTGAAGCGGAAGAGGTCGAACGTCTCCTCGGCCTCGATCGACCACGGCACCCACGACGGGACGACCGCGAGGTCGCCCCTGCCCACGGCGTGCCGGACGCCGCCGATCACGAAGGTCCCCCGGCCGTCGAAGACCTGCCACACCGACGACCCGACCTCGTGCCGCGTCGGGGTCGTCGCACCCTCCCGCAGCCGGTGGAACTCCGCCCGCAGCGTCGGCATGACGTCCCCGCCCGTCGTCGGGTTCACGTACCGGACCGCGGCGTGCCCCTGCTCGACGGTCGCCGGATGCCCCTCGTCCTCGAGCCGGAGCTGCTCGGTGACGGCCCGGTCCGTGTACTCCCAGCGGTAGGCCGCGATCGGCGAGCTCACCCGGTCGTCGAGTCCCGACAGGGGTCGCAGACCGGGGTACGCCCACAGCCGTTCGGACCGCGAGACCTCCGGGCTCGACTCGTCGGTGACCCGTTCGGTGCCGTACTCGAAGAACCCGACGTCGATGTGGTCCGAGAGCGGGACGTCGAGGCCGTCGATCCAGGCCATCGGCGAGTCGGTGTCGTTGTGGTGACCGTGGAAGTTCCAGCCCGGCGTGAGCAGGAAGTCGCCCCTGCGCATCGCGACCGGGTCGCCGTTGACGACGGTCCAGACGCCCTCTCCCTCCACGACGAACCGGAACGCGTTCTGGGCGTGGCGATGCTCGGGCGCGGTCTCGCGCGGCCCGAGGTACTGGATCGCGGCCCAGATCGTGGGAGTGGCGTACGGCGCGCCCCCGAGGCCGGGGTTCGCCAGCGCGATCGCCCGCCGCTCCCCGCCACGTCCCACGGGGACGAGCTCGCCCGAGCGCGCCGCCAGCGGGTACAGGTCGTCCCAGCGCCACACGAACGGGACGGCGTCCGACCGAGGGTGGAAGGTGAGCACCTCCGACGCCTGCGTCCACAGCGGCGCGAGGTGGTGGGCGGCGAAGTCGGCGTAGAGCTGCTCGAGCTCGGGCGTCGCCTCGAGCTCGGCGTTCTGCAGGTTCTCGAGGTCAGAGCTCACGGGCCACCCCCGTCTCGAGGACGACGAGCTCCGCCGGGACGAGCGCGCGCAGCAGCCCGTAGTGCAGCTCGCGGTGCACGTCGGCCAGACCGCCCTGGTGGATGGGGACGACGACGCGCGGGCCGACGGCGCGCGCGAAGTCGATGGCTTCGGAGATCTTCATCCACGGGCCGCCCACGGGGAGCAGGAGCACGTCCACCGGCCGAGGATCGGCGTCGAACGCGTCACCGGGGTGCCACACCTGCCCGTCGAGGACGAACCCCGTGTTGGCGACGGGTGGCAGCGCCGGGTGGATCGTCCCGTGCGTCCGGCCGGTGGGTTCGACGCGGGCACCGGCGATGTCGAGGGCCGACCCGTCGACGACGACCCGGTCGCCCTCGCGACCCGGTCCGGCTGCGGCAACGGCCTCCTCGTTCGCGACCAGCACCGCCTGGGGGTTCGCGTCACGCAGTGCGGGGAGCCGCGCGGCGTCGACGTGGTCGGGATGCGGGTGCGTGACCAGGATGAGGTCGAGTGCGTCGAGCTCCTCGAACCCGCGGGCGTAGGTGCCGGGGTCGAACAGGGCCCGCACACCCGCACCGGTCTCGACCAGGACGGTGGCGTGCCCGAAGTGCGTGACGATCATCGAATCCGTCTCCTCGCTCGATGTGATAGGTCAGAACCAGGGACGACCCGCGAGCGCGGGAAGGTCCGCGCCCGCCAGGTCGACGCCGGCGGTCCGGCCGGACGCCCAGGCCAGCAGGAGCCGTGGGTCACCGGTGACGACCGTCGCGCCGTCGGCCGACTCCCGGGTGTCAAGGGCCGCGCCCGGGTGGGCGCGGAGCCGGACGCTCCCGCGGTCCTCCGCCAGGACGGTGCCGAGCTGCGACACCGCGATCGCGGCGTCCTCGGGCGGCACGGCGTCCCACGGTCGCCGCAGATCGGCATGGTGGACCACGACCTGAACGAGTCGGCGACCCGGGACGGCGCGGGAGGCCGCGTCGAGCACCTCCCAGTCGCCCACGCCGGAGACCGCCTCGGTCAGGCGCGCGCAGGCCTCGATGAGGTCGTCGACGAGGACGGCCCCCGGGCGCAGGCCGCCGTACTCCACGTCCCACCGCCGCTCGCCGTCCACCGGTGGGACAGGTCGGTCCGTGGCGAGCAGGAGCTCGTCGGCCATCCGGTCCGCCTCGCGTGCCAGGTAGGTCAGGACGTGGCCCCCCGTGATCCCGGGGCGGACCTGCTCGCCCTGCAGGTCCAGCTCGAGGAACGCGTCGAGCATGTGGCCGAGGAGCACGGCCGTCTCGCGGTCGAGAGCCGCCACGACGACGTCGGGGTCCACGGTGGCTGCCGGACCGCGCGGGCCCGTCACGATGCCCCCCTTCGACGCACGAGATAGCGGAAGCCCGCCTCGAGCTGCGCGGAGGTCCAGACCTCGTCGCGCTTGGCCGCCGTCTCCTCCTCGTCCGACCAGACTCGCGGCCCACCGGCGGCGAGAGCGGCGAGCTCGGTCCGACAGGCGCGCTCGAGCAGCACGGCATGCATGACGGCGGACGCGACGTCGGGCCCGACGGTGACGGCGCCGTGGGCGGGCAGCAGGACCCCGTTCGCCGCGCCGAGCGCCGCGGCGGTCGCCGCACCGAGATCTGGCGTCGAGATCAGCGACCCGGTCACCGACGTCAGGCGCGCCAGCGGTGGCTGCATGAACGGGACCGCGTCGTGGGACAGCGGGTGCAGGGGGACGTCGAGCGAGGCGAACGCGGCCAGCGACGGCGCGTGGGTGTGCACGACCGCCTGCACGTCGGGGCGCGCGCGGTAGATCTCGGTGTGGATCGGATATTCCAGGTGCCGCCGCCCGGAGCCCGCGAGCACCTCGCCGGTCCACGACACGAGCACCACGCGGGCGTCGTCGACCTCGCCGAAGCCGTAGCCGGCGGCCTTCATCCACGCTCCCCGGCCGCCGTCGTCGCGCACCGACGGGTGGCCCCACACGAGGTCGCCCAGGCCGGCGGCGTCGAGCGCGGCGCAGGCCGCCACGACGTCGTCGGCTCGGGTCGTCGGCGCCGTCACGAGCCCGCTGCTCGTCGGGCGACCAGGGGCGTGTCCACACCCAGCGGGCCGAGGCCCGACGCACCGCCGGGATCGCCGATCGGCTCGGGCCTGCCGGGCAGGGCGAGCGTGAAGAAGTCGGCGTTGTCCTGCTCCCAGACCGGGTCGTGGCCGTCCTGCGGTGCGGTGATCGCGGTGACCGGGCAGACCGTCAGGCACGCCCCGCAGTCGATGCACTCGGCCGCGTTGATGTAGCGCTTCTTCTCCCCCTCGTAGATGCAGTCGACAGGGCAGACGTCCACGCAGGACCCGTCCATCTCGTCGATGCACGCCTCGCCGATCACGTACGCCACGCTCAGCCTCCGATCGCTGCGGCCGTCAGCCGGGGCAGCTCGGACGAGTGCCCCGGGAAGATGTCCTCGTCCGGCCGCAGGACGACGGCGATGTTGTTCACGGCCGTCGCGGCCTCGCCGAACCCGACGACCATCAGCCGCACCTTTCCCGGGTAGTCGGTGATGTCGCCGGCGGCGTAGACGCGTCGTCTTCCGGTCGCCATGTCCGTGCCGACCTGGATCTGTCGCCCGGTGATCTCCAGGCCCCACTCGAGGAGGGGACCGAGCGACGCGATGTGACCGAGCGCGGGGATGACGACGGACGCCGCCAGGACCTCGGGGGCCGCCGTCTTCGCGTCCCGCACCACGACGTGCTGCACCTCGGGCGCTCCGCCGACCTCGAGGATCTCGGCTCCCGTGATGATCCGGGCGCCCGAGGCTCGCAGCAGCTCGACCGAGGACGGGTGGGCCGTGAAGCGTTCGCGGCGGTGGACCACCGTGACCGACCTGGCGGTCGCGGCGAGCGAGTTCGCCCAGTCGACCGCGCTGTCCCCTCCGCCCACCACCACCACGTCGTGCCCGTCGTAGTCCTCTGCCGGGCCGACCACACGATGGATGCCGCCGCCCGGGTACGTGTCGACGGCGGGGAGCGGGCGGGGGGTGAACCGCCCGATCCCGCCCGTGACGAGGACCGCGCCGGCCTGGATCCTGGTGCCGCCGGCGGTCGTGACCACGACCGACCCGTCGGGCTCGTCGGTCAGCGTCGCGCACTCCTCGCCGAGGAGGACCCGCGGATCCGCGCTCATCGCCTGCTCGACCAGGCCCGAGACGAGGTCGCGCCCGCGCACCGCCGGCAGGCCCGCGACGTCGTAGATGAGCTTGTCCGGGTACAGGGCGGCCACCTGCCCGCCGAGGTGCGTGAGGCTGTCGACGAGCACGACGTCGAGGCCCCGCATGCCGGCGTAGTAGGTGGCGAACAGGCCCGCAGGTCCGGCGCCGATGATCAGCAGCTCGCAGCGCATCGTCATGTCAGCTCCACAGCAGGCCGTCGGTCAGAGGTCCCTCGTCGGCGAGGTCGGCGTACGCGCGCGCCGCGCTCGCGTGCAGCGGCACCGGGGTCCTGCGCATCTCTGCCGGGTCGAGGGGATAGCCGACCGGGGTACGGTCGGCGGGGATGTGCTGGTACTGCGCCTCGAGCGCAAGCCTGGTCTTCACCATGCACCAGGCGGCCAGATAGGCCACCTCGTCGTCCAGGTCTTCGCGGCACAGGAGCAGGAAGTCGGCGAAGTCGAGCGTCAACAGGTCCTGGTCCAGCAGGGGCAGGTAGCCGGCCTCCATGATCGCGCTGGGCCATCCGAGCGCGGCGAACCCGTCGAGGACCTCGTCGCCCCACTCGAGGTACCGCACGGCCCGTCGGTCGGCGATGCGCTGCCACGCCGGCATCATCACGGCCTCGGTGATCAACACGTTGATCGACCCGGTCGCGAACGCGTGCACAAGGGGAAACGGTCGCTCGTCGTAGCGGAAGGTTGCCCCCGAGCGCCGCAGCTCGTCCGGGGCGGCACCGGCCAGCGTCAGCGCGTGGTGCGCCGCCAGGCCGATCGCGTTGACGCCGTCGTCCGCCGAGGTCCCGATCACCAGCTCGGCGGCGACGTCCGCGAGATCGGCGACGGTGCGCACGGGGAGGTCCGCGTCGACGGCGACGACGAGCCGGTCGCGGTGCGCGATCGTGCCGAGCGCCCGGAGCCACGGTGCCGGGGGGCGCCCTGCGGGACCGGTACCGTCGAACAGCAGACGGCCCGCAGCCGCGGGGGTGACCAGCGCGATGTCGGCCCTTCCCTCGCTGAGCGCGTCCACCGCGTCGGCCCCGCCCCGTCCGGCGTGGATCGAGAACTCGGACCCGCTGGGGGCCCGGTCCCCGATCTCCTGCGCCAGCCAGCCGGAGATGCGGGTCAGGTTCGCCTGTCCCCAGTCGGCCTTGAAGCGCAGCGTGACCGGCGCCGACAGGCGCGGCGCGTCCGTATGCTCGCTCGTTGCCGTCATGTCGCGGAGATCGCCGCGAGCCCTGCAGCGTCGACCGAGAGGTGGACCTCCGTGACGGTGTCGACCGGCCAGCCGATGCGGTCGAACTCGTTGCGGACCGCCTCCTCCGAGTCGCCCTCGTACACCGTGACGATGTAGCCCTGCTCGAGGTTGATGAAGCACTGCTGGAACTCGGCGAACGTGTTCTGCTGGATCTCGGGCACGTAGGAGGCGACCTCCTCCGGCGCGAGCGCGGGAGCCTGGTGGACGCTGACGTAGGTGGTCATCTGCTGCTTCTCTCTTCGGCGAACGGTCTCGGAAAGGTCACGAGGCGGACGGGCGTGCGCCCTCTCCCCACGGTGCTGCGGTCAGACGGTCAGACGGCCAGCGGCTCGGAGGCCCAGCCGAGGCGGTCGAACGAGACCTCCTCGGCCGTCGTGCCGCACGTCCGGCACGTCCGGGCCTCGACGTCCTCGTTGAACCTGCGCGAGACCTCGGTGTAGATCGCGACCGCGTCGATCTCGAGGTCCTGCTGCCACTCCAGGCGGTGCAGCTGCTCGCCGCACCGCTCGCAGGCGAAGATCGCGGCCCGGTAGGCGGGCTCGTTGCCGATGTAGCGGATCAGCACGCACTCCTCGACCGGTTCGAGCCGGTGCGGCGTCCCTGCGGGGACGTAGACGTGGTCCCCCGCGATCATCGACCAGCTGTTGACGTTCGAGTCGCGGAGCCGGACCGTCGCCCGGCCGGACATCAGCGCGATCACCGTGTCCTCCTCGAACGCGAGGTAGAACGGCTGCGTCTCGGTGTTGCGTGACAGCGTGATCTGGGGGTCGACGTCGGCCGGCATCACGGGGACGTCCGCGTAGTTCCCCACGCCCTTCGCGGCCTGGAAGGCCTGCACCATCCGTCGTCGTGCCATCAGCCGAGCACCTCCTTCGCGCTCGACCGCAGCGCGTGGAAGGCGGCGTTGGAGACTCGCGTCTGGTTGACCAGCCGGTCCCAGCCCCACGGCTTGAGGTCGAACACGTAGTTCTCGTGGCCGCAGTGCCGGCAGATGCGCACGTCGTCGGAGTTGCGCTGCCGGACGAACTCCGTGCCACCCCACTGCGTGGAGAACTGCCGGAAGACGTCGTCCGCGTCGCCGAAGGCGGTCGCGTCGAAGTCCGGCGCGCCGAAGGGCGCGGCGTCGTACTCGAGCTTGAGGATGTCCTGCTTGCACTTCTCGCACTTGGCCGAGAGCGCCTCGCGCTGGCCCGCCTCGGACGACTGCCGCTGCGTGATGGTGACCAACGCGAACGCGCCCTCCTTCGTCTCGTCCCGCATGAACGAGTTCACGCCGTGGAACGGCTGGGTCGCCATGAGCGATCCGGTCGGGATCATCGCTTCGTTGGACCCCCAGGCGACGAGCAGCTCCGAGGCCGTGTTCCAGTGGAAGAAGTGCCCGTGGAAGCGCTCGTCCCCGCCGTACAGCATGGCGCCGCAGGGAACCATGGCGCCGGCCTCGTCGTAGGGGAAGATCGGCATCAGCTGCGCGTTCGACTTCGACATGCGCTCGTACACGCTCACCTTGAGCGGCTCGCGTGCGCCGCTCGGTGGCCTGACGTGCTCCGTCGGCGTGATCTCTGGCAGCACCACGGTCTCGGGGGGGTTCACGGTTGCCGTCACGAGAGTCTCCTTTGACCTCCGAACATGTGTCACCTGGAGACACATGGATCGCTCGTTGCAACAACGATAGCGTGCGATCCGCGTCGCAGCAAGCACGCGTGCCCGAATCTCGGGAGGGGTGCTCCTCGCGCACGGAGGGCTGCTGCACCCGCCACCGGCGCAGAGCCGCGCCCCGCCAGGTGGCGGGGCGATCCCGACGGGCGGCGGTGGTGTCGGGGCTTGAAGGATGAGTCAATCGAGCGGCACTCGACCCGACGACGTGGAAGGCACCATCGTGAGCGACACACGTGGAACTGAGAAGATCGGCGCGCCCGTTCCGTTCGATCCGGAGCTCGCAGCAGCACTGGCTGTCGTGGGCGACTACGTCCCGAAGTTTCCGAGTCTCGACTCGATCGCGGCCGGCCGTCAGATGGTCATGGCGGGGATGGACACGTCCGGGCTCGACCGGCGGGTGGACGCCGGCACGCTGAAGGTGAGCGAGAGGACCGTCCCCGGACCGGCCGGAGAACCCGACGTCGGGCTGTTCATCGTGCAGCCGACCGCTGCCGCCGGACCGACCCCGGCGCTGTATTACACCCACGGCGGCGGGATGATCTTGGGCGCCGCCCGCGGGGTCTCCGAGGAGTACCTGGAATGGGTGGAGCAGTTCGGGTGCGCCCTCGTCTCGGTGGAGTACCGGCTGGCGCCTGAGACCCCGCACCCTGGCCCGGTCGAGGACTGCTACGCCGGCCTGGTGTGGGTGGCGGAGCACGCCGACGAGCTCGACATCGATCCTGCGCGGATCGTCGTGCTCGGCAGCAGCGCAGGTGGCGGTCTCGCGGCTGCTACGACGCTCATGGCACGTGACCGGCACGGCCCGAAGATCGCCGGGCAGCTCCTGATGTGTCCGATGCTCGACGACCGGAACGACACCCCCTCGGCGATCCAAGGTGAGGGACGCGGAACCTGGGACCGTCGAGACAACCTGACCGGATGGACCGCTCTGCTCGGCGACGCCCAGGGCGGACCCGACGTGTCGCCGTACGCGGCACCGGCGCGCGCGACGGACCTGGCCGACCTTCCGGCCACCTTCATCGACGTCGGCTCGGCCGAGACCTTCCGGGACGAGGCGGTCACTTTTGCCAGCCGACTCTGGCGCGCAGGTGTCGACGCGGAGCTGCACGTCTTCGCCGGTGGGTTCCACGGCTACGACGCGCTCGCCCCGTATGCCGCAGTGTCGAAGGACACCCGCGACGCGCGGACCAGGTGGCTCACCCGGTTCTTCGAGCGGGCCGCCGTGGCACAGCCCGATCCCGGGAACGGTTCCCGCGGCTGAGTCGGCAGGCTTCCACCGATCGCGGCACGGAGAAGGGTGCCGGGGCAGGATGGGCGAATGAGAGACCTCACCGCGCGGATCACCGCACTGGCGCCGGAAGCGGCCGAGGCGCTGAAGGCCATCGCGTACTTCGACGAGCTCAGTCAGCACGGTGCCGGTGCTCGATCCGTCGTCCGCGCGGCCGCCGCGCTGTCGGGCATCCCGGCGAACCTGATCGACAGGACCGGAGGTGCCTCGATGCGGGTGACCGCCGACGGCACCTCCACCCCCGTCGTGGTGGACGTGGATCCGTCATGGCCCCGCGCTGTGACCGCAGACGGTGCCCTGGAGGTTCTGCTCGAACGTCCCGCGCCGAACGAGACCCACCTCGACGCGCTCGTGGCAGAGCGGGCGCTCCTCGCAGTCGCGACGGCCGTCGGTCGCCCGGTAGAGGCCAGACCGCGGGACGAGAACCTTGCGATCAGGACCGCCGTCGACCCGAGAGCGCCCCAGCAACTGAGGCACCAGGCGCTCGACCGACTCGGGCTGACCCCGCGGACCGCGGTGTGCGTCACCGCCGTGCGCGGGGCTGTACCGATGATCGCGAGCACCGTCGCGGAGGCACGCGCGAGAGCAGCCTCGAGCAGAGCCGGGATCGGACCGGTCCTGCCGGCAGACCATGCGCCCCGGTCGTGGAAGCGCGCATGGTCGGCACTCACCCTCACCGCGGAAGGAACCCGCATCGACCCCGGGGAGCGGATCGTCGTGGCCGACGAGGCCGGCACGCTGGTCTGGCTCGCAGAGAAGGCTCCGCTCGCTGCCGACGACCCGGAGGACGTGCGGAGGATCAGGACATACGCGGCATCCACCCCGTGGCTGCTGGAAACCCTCCAGGCCGTCAGCACCACCGACAGCATCCGCGATGCCGCGGCGGCGCTCGGCCTGCACCACTCCACCGTCCAAGAACGCGTCACCCGCGCATCCCACCTCCTCGGATGGGCGATCGCCGACCAGCAGGGGAAGTTTCGCACCCAGCTCGCACTCGCCGTGCGGCGTATCGGCAACGCACATCGAGCGAACCCGGCGATGCCGTAGCCCGGCCCGTATACCGCCGGCGAGATGCCTAGGCGACGACGCCGCGGAACTCGTCCGCGATGGCGACCGCTGTCTTGGCCGTCGCGCGCATCCAGGTCTCGTCGGCCCGGGTGCGAGGAGCCGTGACGGACAGTGCGGCCAGTGCGTGGTCCTGGCGGTCCCGCAGGACCACGCCGACAGCGCTCACGTCCGGCTCGCTCTCGCCGAAGTTGGTGGCGTAGCGGTGGGTCCGCACGGTCTCGAGGGAGGACAGCAGGTCGCTGCGCCGCAGCGCGGGCGTCTGCCCGGTCGCGGGGATCGTCTCGCGGGGGAACAGAGCCGTCACCTCGTCGACCGACAGCTCGGCCAGCAGAGCGCGCCCCGCCGCGGTGGCGTGCGCCGGCAGGGTCCAGCCGAGCCTGCTCCCGGTGCGCACGGTCTGGCGGCTCTCGATGCTGTCGATGCACACGATCTGGTCGCCGCGCAGGACGCTCAGGTGCGAGGTCTCGTCGGTCTGCCGGGCGAGCTCGGACAGGGCCGCCCGCCCGACGGTCCGCAGGTCGTTGCTCGTGACGGCGACCAGCCCGATGCCGGCCAGCACCGGCCCGGGGCGGTACACCCGCGAGACCGGGTCGTGCACGACATAGCCGTAGGAACCGAGCGTGCTCAGGAGCCGGTGGACGGTCGACCGCGACAGGCCCAGCCGCTTGCTCGCGACACCGACCTGGATGCTCGAGCCGTCGAGGAACAGGCGCAGCAGCTCGAGGGCCTTGGCGACGGCGCTCACGGCCTCGGGTCGCCGGTCGGCGCCCTCCGTACCGTGCTCTTCGTCGTTCATCGTTGGGAGTATGCCAGACCCCCACGATGTCCTGGGCCGTCGTCGTCACGGTCGAACTCCCGCGGCTACGCGCGACGCACCCCGCTGAACTTGGACGCGGGAAGGAACCTCATCTTCCCTGTCCCGGTGAACACGTCAGGCCCGCCGAGCGTCAGCTCGACGTCCGCCTTTCCCTTGATCGGCTTGACCAGGTGCGTCGTCAACGTCAGGGTCTCGTCGTCGCACCGGATGTCGGAGACGGTGCAGACGACCTGCGGGGAGTCGAAGACGACGTCCACCACCCCCGCGTCCTCCGTCACGGTCATCTCCATCGTGAAGGTGCCGACGATCGAGGACTGCTCGACGTCCCATGCCCCACACCAGCTGTTCATGCGATTCCTCTCCGAGTGGTCGATCGTTCAGCCGGCGACGGCGGGAGCGGGGGATCCGCTCGCGGCGTCGCCGGTGGCGGTCAGCGTCGTCACGTAGGCCTCGGCGAGCCGCCGCGCCGCCCCGGCACCTGACTCGGTGCCGAAGACGTACAGGTCCGGTCGCACGAGGACGGCGTCGGCGCCGACGTGCGCGAACCACTCCGCGTAGGTGCCGCTCGCGTCGCGGAAGGCTGCGACACCGTGGGACCCGGTGAAGCGGGGGTCGAAGCACACGACCGCGATCCCGAGGGTGCGCAGCCGTTCGAGGTGCTCGACGGACAGCTCGGCGGCCTCGTCGCCGGACCTGATGATGAGCGCAGCGGACCCGAACACGTCGTCGAAGCGGACGTCGTGCCGGTCCTCGACGTCGATGGTTCCCTGCCAGGAGAGGTAGCCGCCCTGCTCGCCGCGGTAGAGCCCGCTGCCCAGCCGCGGGCGCGGTGGTGGCTCGGGCGCCCTGCCCGACGCGAGCGCGGCCGTCATCGCCGCGTCCCGCTGCGCCGCCTCCTCGGGGTCCAGGATGCAGATGATCCTGCCCAGCGAGATCGAGAAGTCGATGAAGTCCGACACGTGCGCCGCCCGCTCGGACCCGTAGGTGTCCAGCACGGCGTCGTCGAGCACGCCCCGCAGGACCAGGTCGAGCTTCCAGGACAGGTTGAGGCAGTCCCGGAGGCCCGCGGCCAGACCCTGGCCAGCGAACGGCGGCATGAGGTGCGCCGCGTCGCCCGCGAGCAGCACCCTGCCCCGGCGGAACTCCGAGGCCCACCCGGAGGCGAACGTGTACACGACGCCGCGCTCGATCCGGGCGTTGTCGGGAGTCACGTCGAACGGCCGCAACAGCTCCCAGATGCGTTCGGGCTGCGTCAGCTCCTCGCGCGTCTCGCCCTCCAGACGCATGAACTCCCAGCGCCGCCGGCCCGGCCCCGCCGGGACCACGGTCGTCGGGCGCACGGGGTCGGCGACCTGCTTCGCGATCGTCAGCGGCGCCATGCCCGGGCCGGGTAGGACGTCGACGACGAGCCAGTCGAAGAAGTACCCCAGGTCCGTCCACTCGATGCCGAGCTGCCGGCGCGTCGCACTGTTGGCACCGTCGGCGGCCACGACGTAGCGCGCTCGGAACGACCCGTCCGGTCCGGAGACCGTGACACCGCCCTCGTCCTGGTTCTCGACGACGGCATGGAATCCTCGACGCATCGTCACGCTCGCGCACGACTCCAGCGCAGCCTCCAGGTGACGCTCGAGCGCGGGCTGGTTGTAGAAGTAGGTGTTGTTCCACCCCGAGGTGTCGATGCCCCGCCAGTCGACCAGGTGCAGGGTCTCCCCCGCGGCGTTCACCCAGACGTAGAGGTCGTCGTAGGGCTCGACGGCGTCGGGGATCGAGTCCACGGGCATGCCGACGCTCTGGAACAGGCGCGCGATCTCCGCGTCGTGCGCGACCGCGCGCGGGAGGGGATAGGTGTCGTCCTTGCGCTCGAGCACGAGCACGGAGTGACCCCGTCGGCCGAGCATGAGAGCGGCCATCTTCCCCACGGGGCCGCCGCCGACGACGACGACGTCGTAGTCCGTCTCACGCCTCCCGATCGCCAGTGATCCGGATGCCATGTGTCAGTTCCCTTCGGGGATCGAAGTTGTCGGCGGCCCGAGGAATCGGGAGAGCCGGGGCTGCTGCTCGTCGGGGAGCTCCGCGACGACGGACTCGAGCGTCCGGTTCAGGTGGGAGACCAAGGCACGCGCGCACGCGTCCGGGTCGCTGTCGACCGCAGTCTGGAGCAGCTCGCGATGCTCCGCCTGCGAGACCGCGAGACGATCGGCGGACGCGTCGCCGAGATCGCCGACCTCGGCGTGGAGGTAGCGCAGCCGGTACCGCTCCGAGTGGTCCCACAGCTCACCGACCAGCCTGACGACCCGGGTCCCCGCATGGGCACCCAGCCCGAGGTGGAACGCCCGGTGATTCATCCGGAAGTCCGCCATGTCCGCGTGCGCCATCGCATCGTCCATGCCCGAGACGTAGGAGGCGAGCCGAGACTTCTCGGCGTCCCCCAGCCTCGGGACGGTTGCCCGGATCGCCAACGGCTCGATCGACATCCGCAGGGCGTAGATCTGGTCGAAGTCGTGCAGGTCGAGCTCCGTGACCCGTAACCGGTGGTGGAAGTTCCCGGCGACGAGACCCTCCGACGCCAGCTGCCGAAGCGCCTCGCGCAACGGTGTCCGGCTGATCTGCATCGACCGTGCGAGCGTGACCTGCGACAGCACCGCCCCCGGCGCGAGGGTGCCGTCGAGGATCTGCCGGCGGAGCGCGTGGTACGCGAACGCCACCGCATCGTCCGAGACGTCGCTCACGACGCGGGGGTCGCGGTCCATCAGCCGACGATGTTCTGCGTGATCGGGTAGAGCTGTTCGATCTCCGTGCGGAGGACGCTCCCGGACTCGAGGAACTCCTGCGGGTCACGGCCGAGTCCGACCCCGGAGGGCGTGCCCGTGAAGATGAGGTCGCCCGGCCGCAGCTCGACCACGGCGCTGAGCCTGCTGATGATCGCCGGGACCGGGAACACCATGTCGGACGTCGTACCGTCCTGCAGGACCCGTTCCGTGCCGTCGCGGCCGGTGACCGTGCTCCTGATGCGCAGCGCGTCGCGCCCGACGACGTCGACGAGCGGGAGCACCGGGCCGACGGGCGCAAAGCCGGCGAACGACTTCCCGAGGCTGAACTGCGCGGGCTTGCCGCGTTGCTGCACCGTGCGGTCGCTCAGGTCCTGCCCGACGGCCAGGCCCGCCACGTGGTCCCACGCCTGCGCCTCGGCGATGTCCCGGCCCCCGCGGCCGACGACCACGACGAGCTCGGCCTCCCAGTCCACGGTCGACCCCGTCAGGCGCACGTCGGTACGGGCGCCCGCAAGGCTCGAGCCGAACTTCGTGAAGACGACCAGGTGTTCCGGCAGCTCCATCCGGGACTCCGAGGCGTGGTCGGCGTAGTTGAGCCCGATCGCGAAGATCTGGCTCGGCCGCGGGACCGGCGTCAGGACCTCCTCCTCCGACACGGGTGCACGGACAGACGTCTCCAGATCCGTCGCACGCATCCACTCCACGAACTCGTCCCAGCGCTCGTAGGCATCGGCGGGCGCGGGCCCGAAGCGGCCCCCGCTGGCGTGCTCCACGTCGACCGCCCCGACGCCGTCGAGGAGGCTGAGCCGCCCGCCGACGTTCGCGACGAACACCGCGCTCACCAGAACTCCGGGAGGTAGACCTCCGGGACGACGTCCGGCAGGTACTCCCCGGCGGTCGCCCTGGCGTGGATCTCCTCGAAGCCGAGCCCCTCGCGCCGCGCGGCGGAGACCTTGGCCGGGTCGAAGTGGACCCCGATCGGGTTCTCGTCGAACTGCTGCGACGCCCACATGAACTGCTTCGACCTCGCCCAGTCTCCGAAGACGTCGACCTGGATCTCGACCCCGTTGCCTTCGGGGTCCTGGTAGTACATCGACATCGTCATGCCGTGGTCGAGGTTGAGGAACGGCTCGATGCCCTCTGCCGCCAGACGGTCGTAGTTGTCGATCCACTGCTCGAAGCTCGCGTACTCGAAGGCCGTGTGGTGCAGCCCGATGGTGTGGCCCTTGTCCTCGGGCTCCTTCAGACCGGGAAGCGCGAGCAGGGCGATGCGATGGTTCGCCGCGTCGTTGGTCAGCCAGGCCGCGCCCGGCCCGTGGTAGACGGGCTCGAGCCCCGCCACGTTCTCGTAGAACGCGACCATCTCGTCAAGCTTCAACGTCGCGAAGGTCGTGTGATGGAAGACCGGCCGAGTGATCGGCCTCGGTCGGCGCCGGCGGTTGTCCGACATGATCGCTCCTCCGCTGGAGTTCATGGACACGCGACACCTTATTCACGCTGGGCTCTTTTGTCTACAGTTGGCTCTGACCTGCGCTTTCGCTGGACCGGCCACGTCTCGAGCGCCACGAGCTCGGGCTCGAGACCGTCGCCGACGTCCGGTGGTCGAAGCGGCCGGACACGCCGGGCGCCCTCTCGGTGGCCACTCCGAGTGCTCGCTCATTCCCAGCGTGCTAATCTGACTTCACGCCAATTCTGAATCGTTTCAACGCAGACGACGGTTCCACCTCGATCGACGCGTCCGGGTACGGGCGAACCGCCGACAGGCGTGATTCCTGATCAACGACGATGGGACGTTGCGCGATGCGCCATCCGCGATCACCTCTCGTGCATCGGCCCGCGGCCGACGAACGGAGACCTTCATGAGGACATCCCCACCACCTCGGAACCTGACGACGTCCAGACGACTCGCCGCGCTCGTGGCCACCGCTCTGCTGGCCGCCGGAGTCTCGGTGCCGGCGAGCACCGCGTCGTCCGCCGCAGCGCCGACCCCGGCCCTCGTCGTGGCGTCGGACGCGGCCCCGACGCTCACACGCCTCCAGGTCGAGAAGAAGACGGAGCCGGTCGGCATCGACCTCGAGCGGCCACGGTTCTCGTGGGTGATCGAGAGCGACGCCCGCGCCGTCGTGCAGGCGTCGTACCGGCTCCGCGTCGCGGAGTCGCAGGAGGCGCTCGACGCCGGCGACGCCGTCTGGGACAGCGCCGTGGTCGAGTCCGCGGAATCGGCGAACGTCGAGTACACCGGTCCACGCCTCGGCACCGCGACCGAGTACTACTGGCAGGTCGACGTCGCCACGAACGCCGGCAGCGCGAGCGCCACGTCGCAGTTCCGCACCGGCCTGTTCGACGACGCGGACTGGGCGGGCAGCGAGTGGATCGGCAACGACCGCACCGACGGACCTCTCACGGACCTCACGCTCGCCGGCTCCTCGTGGGTCTGGACGCCCGAGTCCACCTCGCCGGTCGCGCCCGCCGAGCCGCGCGCGTTCCGCCGCACGCTCGAGACCCCCGTGGGCAAGACCGCGGTGAGCGCGGAGATCCTGCTCACGGGCGACGACCTCTTCCGCCTCCACGTCAACGGCGAGCTCCTGGGCGAGTCGACGGGCGCGACCAACGAGTGGCAGCAGGGGCGCCTCTTCACCACCGGGCTCGAGCCCGACCGCAACGTCGTCGCCGTCTCGACCGACAACGGCGAGGGCTCCCCCGCAGGCCTCGTCGCCGTCGTCCGCGTCACGTACTCCGACGGGACGAGCGAGCTCGTCCGCACCGACACCGCCTGGAAGGGCTCCAAGACCGTCGCCGCGGACTTCGCCGACCCCGCCTACGACGACTCGGCGTGGGAACCGGTCGCCGTCCAGGCCGCCTACGGCTCGGGCCCGTGGGGGTCGGGCGTCGGCGCGCCCGTCGCCGATCCGAGACCCGCACCGCTGCTGCGCAAGGAGTTCGACGTCGACGACGTCCGAGCCGCCACGCTCTTCGTCGCCGCCGGCGGCTACGCCGACGTGACCCTCAACGGGGAGCCGGTGAGCGACGCCGTCCTGTCCCCCGGGTTCACGGACTACGACGACACCGTCCAGTACGTCGCCGACGACGTCACCGACCTCCTGGAGGAGGGGACCAACGCGATCGGCGTCGAGCTGGGTCGCGGCTTCTACGGCATGACCGGCTCCAACGTGTGGAACTGGCAGGCGCCGCCGTGGCACGACGAGCCGGTGGTGCGGGCGGTCCTGCGCGTGGAGCACACCGACGGTTCCGTCGAGCACGTCGTGACCGACGACAGCTGGACGATCCACGACGGACCGACCGTCTTCGACGACCTGTTCGGCGGTGAGACGTACGACGCGGCCGAGGTCCAGCCCGGCTACGACACCGTCGGGTTCGACGACGCCGCGTGGGAGAGCGCGAGCGCCGTCGACGGCCCCGCGGGCGTGCTCGTGAACCAGCGCCAGCAGCCCATCCGGATCACGGAGGAGCTGCCCGCGGTGGACGTCACGGAGCCCGAGGACGGCACCTACGTCGTGAAGTTCCCGCGCGTCATCGCCGGCTGGGTCGAGTACACCGTCGAGGGTCCCGCCGGGACCACGGTGCGTGCCCAGGCGGCGGAGAAGCTGCGCGCCGACGGTACGATCAACGCCGACAACAACGGCGGGTTCGGCTCCGGTTTCCAGACCGACCGGTTCGTCCTCGCGGGCACCGGCGCACCGGAGACGTGGGAGCCGAGCTTCTCCTACAAGGGCTTCCAGTACATCGAGGTCTCGGGCTGGCCCGAGGGCGCCGAGCCGTCCGTCGAGAACTTCACGGCCAAGGTCGTGCACACGGACGCCGAGGAGTGGGGCACGTTCGAGTCCGCCGAGCCGATCATGAACCAGGTCCACCGAGCCGTCGTCGACACCCTGAAGAACAACATCCACGGCATCCCGACCGACACCCCGATGTTCGAGAAGAACGGCTGGACCGGTGACGCCGCGGTAGGCGCCGAGATGTTCATGACCAACCTCGACACCCACGAGCTGTTCGCCAAGTGGATGCGCGACGTCCACGAGACCCGTGACGAGAACGGCGCGCCGCTCGTCATCGCCCCGAGCTCGGGCGACTGGGGCCAGTGGGGCGTCAACCCGATCTGGCACTCCGCCTACACGTCGATCCCGTGGTGGCTCTACCAGTACGGCGGCGACGACCGCGTGCTCACCGAGCAGTACGACGGCATGAAGACGTACGCCGACCTGGAGTTCGACCGCTCGGCCGACGGCCTCGTCACGAACCCGCGCCTCGGCGACTGGGTCAGCCCCGAGGCGAGCCCCGCGGGCGGCAACGCCCCCGAGGACACGCGGGTCTCCAACACCGCCTACCTGTACGAGATCCTCGTGACGATGCAGCGCACGGCGGAGCACCTGGGCCGGGTCGACGACGCGGCACGCTTCGCCGCGAACGCCGCGACGGTCAAGGACACCTTCAACGCGACGTTCCTCGACGGGGCCCGCGGTCACTACCGCGGCGACGGTGACCGCGGCTACCGCCAGACGCACAACGTGCTCGCGCTCGCGTTCGGCCTCGCGCCCGACGGCGAGACCGCGGACCGCGTCGCCGCGAGCCTCGTGGCGGACATCGAGGCCAAGGGCGGCAAGCTGAACACCGGCGTCGCCGGGACCAAGTACCTCCTGCCCGTGCTCACCGAGCACGGCCACGCGGACGTCGCGTTCGACCTCGCGGTCGAGACCGGCTACCCGAGCTGGGGGTACATGATCGAGAACGGCGCCACGTCGATGTGGGAGCACTGGTCCACCGACTCACGGTCGCTGGGGCACTACTTCCTCGGGACCGTCGACGACTGGTTCTACCGCAGCGCAGCCGGGATCGCACCGTCCGTCGACGACGGCTACCGCACGATCGAGATCACCCCGGCCGTCACGAGCCGGATGAGCTGGGCCAAGGGATCGACCATGACGCCGTTCGGGCAGGTCTCCATCGACTGGCGCTCGACCGGCGGGGACCTCGTGGTCGACACCCGCATCCCGGTGGGCTCGACGGCGCACGTGACCCTCCCGACGGCGGACCCGGGCACGGTCACCGAGGGCGGGCTGCCGCTCGACCAGGTGGCTGGGGTGACCGCCGTGGAGGTGGTCGACGGCGCGGTCGTCGTGACCGTCGGCTCGGGCGCCTACGCGTTCACCGCGACCGGCGCGGGGATCCTCGAACCGGCCGTCGCGATCGACGCCACGGTCGACCCGGCCTCCGTCGCCCCGGGTGGGCAGGCCGACGTCCTCGCGACCGTGACCAGCACGAGCGACGAGCCGGTCACGGGCCGGCTCGAGGTGGGGACGCCGTCGGGCTGGACCGTCCCGGAGCCGAGCGCTCCGGTGACGATCGAGCCGGGAGAGGGCGTCGAGCTCCGCACGACCGTCACGGCACCCGTCGCGGCGACCGAGGCCTCGGCCCAGGCGCCGCTCACGGTGCGGTTCGTGCACGACGGCACGGTGCTCGGAGCGTCCACGGCGCGGCTGGACGTCGAGATCGAACCCGTCACCGAGGTACCCGAGGGCTACGACCACGTGGACCTGGGCGACACCGCGTCCGAGGAGGCGCACGACCTGACGGCGTCGCCGTCGTCGGGCACGAGCACCGAGGCCGGGCTCACGCGGCGCTACGCCGGTCACCTGACCGACTTCTCGTTCTTCGAGCACGACGTCGCCGTCGTGCCGGGCGAGCCGTTCGTGCTCCGCGCGACCGAGACCTACGACCGCTCGCAGACCAAGCGGTACAAGGTCTACGTCGCCGGCGAGGAGGTCCACCTGCGCCAGCATCCGCACGACGGCGCGGGGACGGAGACGTTCCAGGTCGTCGTGCCGGCCGAGCTGGCCGTCGCGGACACGGTGCGGGTGCGGTTCGAGACGCAGGACGACCACTCCTTCTACGACCCGTCGATCGCCGACGTGTGGTCGCTGCCGGTCCCCGCGAACGCGGCCCCGGAGCTCGACGTCGACGTCACGGCCCAGGCTCGCTGCCTCGGGGGCAAGGCCTACGTCGCGGTCCGGGCCACCAACGGCGAGGACGTCCCGCTCGACGTCACGCTCACGACGCAGTACGGCTCGCACACGGTGACCGGCGTCGTGCGGGGTGCGAACGCGTACCAGTCGTTCGCGGTGCGGGACGCGACCGTGGGGGCGGGCACTGCGACGGCCACGGCCGCCGGGGCGCAGGTCACCACGGAGATCGACGCGCCGTACGACGCCCGCGACTGCGGCTGACGCCGTCGGTCGCTCCGAAGAGCCCGCCCCCCGCTGCGTGCGCAGCGGGGGGCGGGCTTCCTCGTGCTCGGATCCAGGAATCAGGACGTGCTCAGGGCCGCACGGCCTCCGGGTGGACCGAGGCGATCGGGACGAGCGACCTCAGCTGCGTGACGTGACCCGGGTTCAGCTCCTCGAGGCTCGTGACCTGGAGCAGCTTCATCGTCCGCACGACCTGCTCCGAGAGGATCTCGATCGCGCGGTCGACACCCGCCCGACCCCCGGCCATGAGCCCGTAGAGGTAGGCGCGTCCGACGAGCGTGAACCGCGCGCCGAGCGCGACGGACGCGACGATGTCCGCGCCGTTCATGATGCCGGTGTCGACGGCCACCTCGAGGTCCTGGCCGACCTCGCGGACCACGCGAGGCAGCAGGTGGAACGGCACCGGGGCACGGTCCAGCTGCCTGCCGCCGTGGTTCGACAGGACGATCCCGTCGACGCCGAGGTCGGCGAGCCGGCGCGAGTCCTCGACGTTCTGGACGCCCTTCACGACGAGCTTCCCAGGCCACATGCCCCGGATGACCGCGAGGTCGTCGAAGCTGATGGACGGGTCCATCGCGGAGTCGAGCAGCTCACCGACCGTCCCTCCGGTCGAGCTCAAGGAGGCGAACTCGAGCTGGGGCGTCGTGAGGAAGTCGTACCACCACCAGGGCCTCGGGAGCGCGTCGAGGATCGTCGACAGCCCCAGCTGCGGCGGGATGGAGAACCCGTTGCGCTTGTCCCGCAGCCGCGCGCCCGCGACGGGTGTGTCGACGGTGAAGAAGAGCGTGTCGAACCCCGCGCGCGCGGCGCGCTCGACGAGGCCGTAGGAGATCTCGCGGTCGCGCATCACGTACAGCTGGAACCAGTTGCGCCCCGCCGGGTTCGCGGCCTGTACCGCCTCGATGGACGTCGTCCCGAGCGTGGAGAGCGTGAACGGGATGCCCGCAGCGCCCGCGGCGCCCGCGCCCGCGATCTCGCCCTCGGTCTGCATGAGCCGGGTGAACCCGGTGGGCGCGATGCCGAACGGCATCGCCGACGGCCCCCCGAAGACGTGCGTGCTCGTGTCGACGGTCGACACGTCCCGCAGGATCGACGGGTGCAGCTCGACGTCGCGGAACGCCCGGCGCGCGCGCGACAGCGAGATCTCGCCCTCCGCCGCACCGTCGGTGTAGTCGAACACCGCACGCGGGGTGCGGCGCTTGGCGATGCTCCGCAGGTCCTCGATCGTCAGCGCGCCCGTGAGGCGGCGCCGCCGGCCGTCGAGGTCGGGCCGCTTGAACCGGACCAGCTCGAAGAGCTCACGGGGTCGGGGAAGCTGGCGTTCGGTCATCGGATCGCCTTCCGGGGAACGTGGCGGACAGGAGGATGGGATCGGAGAACGAGCGCGCGCAGGTCCTCGAGGTCCCCCTCGAGCGCGCCCAGCGCGCGCGCCTGGACGAGGACGTTGCCGATCGCGGTGGCCTCGACCGGGCCCGCCAGGACGGGCAGACCGGACCGGTCGGCCGTGGCCTGGCACAACAGGGTGTTCTGCGCTCCCCCGCCGACGACGTGGATCGCCGCCACACGTCGTCCGGCGAGGCGCGCCGCCTCCTGCACGGTGTCGGCGAACGCCTGCGCCAGACTCTCGACGATGCAGCGCACGACCTCCCCGCGCGTCGCCGGTCCGCGGACCTCGTGCTCGCGGCACCAGTCGGCGATGCGCGCCGGGATGTCGCCGGGCGGCAGGAAGCGTGGGTCGTCGACGTCGAACACCGGGACCGGGGTCGTGACCGCGCGCGCGTCGTCGAGCAGCTCCGCCAGCGTGCTGGAACGCTGCGCGGCGGTCGCGGACCGCTCCCAGGTCCGCACCGACTCCGACAGCAACCACAGGCCCATGACGTTGTGGAGGAAGCGGGTCCGTCCGTCGACCCCGCCCTCGTTCGTGAAGCCTGCGCGCCGCGCGTCCTCCGTCACGACCGGAGCGTCCAGCTCGAGCCCCACGAGTCCCCACGTGCCGCACGACACGAACGCGACGTCCCGGTCCGTGCTGGGCACGGCCACGACCGCGGAGGCCGTGTCGTGCGAGCCGACGGCGGTCACCGGCACCGCAGCCCCGACGAGCCCCGCGACGTCGGGCACGAGGTCCCCGAGGGCGCTCCCGGGATCGACGAGCGGCGGCAGGATCCTCGCCGGCACGCCGAGGTCGGCGGCCAGCCCGGTGTCCCACTCCCGGGTCCGCGCGTCGAGCAGGCCGGTGGTGGAGGCGTTGGTGCGCTCGCCCACCTGCACCCCGGTGAGCCAGAAGGCCAGGAGGTCGGGCACGAGCAGGAGGCGGTCGGCGACCGGCAGGAGCACGTCCTCGCACGCGAGCTGGAACACCGTGTTGAACGGCAGGTGCTGCAGGCCGTTGCGGCGGTAGAGCTCGGCGGGGTCCACGCGGGCGTGGACGCGTTCGACGCCCTCGGCCGTGCGCGCGTCCCGGTAGTGGTACGGCACGCCGAGCAGGCGTCCGTCGCGGAGCAGGCCGTAGTCGACCGCCCACGAGTCGACGCCGAGGCTGTCGAGCGGACCGTCCCCCGTACGAGCTGCCGTCGTGAGACCCGCGAGCACCTGCCGGTACAGCTCGAGCAGGTTCCAGTGCAGCCCGTCGCTCGTCCGGACGGGTTCGTTCGGGAAGCGCGCGACGTGCCGCAGGCGCACCTCGTCGGCCCCGACGTGCCCGACGATCACCCGGCCGCTCGTCGCGCCGAGGTCGACGGCGGCGACGGTCGCGGTCCGCGGGCTCATCGCAGGAACGCTGCGGCGACGCCGGAGTCCACGGGGACGTGCAGGCCGGTCGTGCGGGACAGCTCGGGGCCGGTCAGCACGTAGACCGCGTCGGCGACGTTCTCAGGGACGACCTCGCGCTTGAGGATGGTCCGGTTCGCGTAGAACTGGCCGAGGTCCTCCTCCTTGACGCCGTAGGTCGCGGCCCGGTTGGCGCCCCACCCGGCGGCGAAGATGCCGGACCCTCGCACGACGCCGTCGGGGTTGATGCCGTTGACCCGCACGCCGTGCTCGCCGAGCTCGACCGCGAGCAGGCGGACCTGGTGCGCCTGGTCGGCCTTCGTGGCTGAGTAGGCGATGTTGTTGGGTCCGGCGAAGATCGAGTTCTTGGACGAGATGTACACGACGTCGCCGCCCATGCCCTGGTCGACGAGGACGCGCGCCGCCGCCTTCGAGACGAGGAACGCGCCCTTGGCCATGACGTCGTGCTGCAGGTCCCAGTCCGCCTCCGTGGTCTCCAGGAGCGGCCGGGACAGAGACAGCCCCGCGTTGTTCACGACGAGGTCGACCCCGCCGAACGCGAGCACGGTGGCATCGATCGCGGCCTGGACGCCCGCGGCGTCCGCGACGTTCGCGGCGACGCCGATCGCGACGTCCGCGTTCCCGAGCTCCGCGGCCACGGCCTGGGCCTTGGCGAGGTCGAGGTCCGCGACGACGACGCACGCGCCCTCGGCGGCGAGCCGCGTCGCGATGGCCTTGCCGATGCCGGACGCCGCGCCGGTGACGAACGCGACGCGTCCCTGATGGGTCCTCGGCTTCGGCATGCGCTGGAGCTTGGCCTCCTCGAGGGCCCAGTACTCGATCCGGAACTTCTCCGCGTCGGAGATCGGCGCGTAGGTCGAGAGCGCCTCCGCGCCCCGCATGACGTTGATCGCGTTGACGTAGAACTCGCCGGCGACGCGTGCGGTCTGCTTGTTCGCGCCGTACGAGAACATGCCCACGCCCGGGACGAGCACGATGAGCGGGTCGGCGCCACGGATCGCCGGGCTGTCGGCGTCGGCGTGGGCGTCGTAGTAGGCCTGGTAGTCGGCGCGGTACCCGGTGTGCAGCTCGCGCAGGCGCGCGAGCGCGTCGTCCGCCGACGCCGACGCCGGCAGGTCGAGGATCAGCGGCTTGACCTTGGTCCGCAGGAAGTGGTCGGGGCAGCTCGTCCCGAGCGCGGCGAGGATCGGCGCCTTCTCGGACGCGAGGAAGTCCAGCACGACGTCGGAGTCCGTGAAGTGGCCGACCATCGGCTTGTCCGTCGACGCGAGACCGCGGATCGTGGGAGCGAGCGCTGCCGCCCTGGCCCGCCGCTCGTCGTCGGGCAGGGCCTCGAACCCCGGACGCACCGCGCCGAACGGCTCGGCCGCGCCGTGCTCGGCGATGTAGGTGGCCGCGGTCTCGATGATCCAGCGCGACGCCGCCTCGGCCTCCTGGGACGTCTCGCCCCACGCGGTGATGCCGTGCCCGCCGAGGATCGTGCCGATCGCCTGCGGGTTCTTGGCCCTGATCTCCGCGATGTCGAGTCCGAGCTGGAAGCCCGGGCGGCGCCACGGCACCCAGACGACCTTGTCGCCGAAGATGCGCGACGTCAGCTCCTCGCCCTCGGCCGCGGTCGCGATCGCGATGCCGCTGTCGGGGTGCAGGTGGTCGACGTGCGGCGCGTCGACGAGGGCGTGCATGGCCGTGTCGATCGACGGCGCCGCCCCGCCCTTGCCGTGCAGGCAGTAGTCGAAGGCCGCGACCATCTCGTCCTCGCGCTCGACACCGGGGTAGACGTCGACCAGGCGGCGCACGCGGTCCAGGCGCAGGACCGCGAGCCCCTTCTCGGTCAGCGTGCCGAGGTCTCCGCCGGACCCCTTGACCCAGAGCAGCTCGACCGGCTCCCCCGTGACCGGGTCGACGTCGGTGCCCTTCGCCGAGGTGTTTCCTCCGGCGTAGTTGGTGTTGCGCGGGTCGGCGCCGAGCCGGTTCGAGCGCGCGACGAGGTCGGCGACTGTGGCGTTCGTCATGGTGTCCGTCCTGGGTGGTGTCGTGGTGGTCCCGGGCGCGTGCGCGTGCCGCGGCAGGTGGTCCGGTCAGACCTGGCGGTAGTCGATGCCGAGCAGGCTGGCGGCGGCGCGGTAGTCCCCCGCACGGTGCCCGATCGAGAGCGACCAGTGGTGCCCGACGCCGGTCGCGCTCCACTCGTCGACCCACTCGCCGGGGTCGCGGGCGAAGTCGACGCGAGACGTGGTGTTACCGATCTCGAGGAGCGGTCCGGGGACCACGGTCCCCTCGGAGGCGATGAACGAGAGCGATCCGTCGGCGTCCTGGCCGAGGCCCAGCAGGGTGACCGGGCCGTGCTGCACGTCGAACTCGACGCTCACGCCCCAGCCGCGCTTGCCGTGGTAGACGCCGAGCCCGCGCAGGAGCGGGTCGCGCGCGGAGACGGCGAGGTGGGCGGGGCCGTCGTGCCCCATCTCCACGACGCCGTCCTCGAAGTCCAGCGCCTGGATCTCGCAGAACGAACCGCCGGCGCCCACCACCTGCGTGGCCAGCTGGGCGACGGTCGTTCGCAGCTCGTACTCACCCGTCGTCGGGACGCCGCGCCCGGTCAGCAGCGACGCTCCGAGGATCATGCCGGCGCCCAGGCGCTCGTGCTGCTCGCCGTCGAGACCCCGGTGGTAGTACGCGAGGGAGTCGAGCTCGAAGTCCTCGACCAGCCGGTCGAGGCCCACCGACACCCGCGCACCCCACGCGAAGTCCTCCTCGACGACGCTGTCGTCGAGCGTGAAGACGTCGCGCGCGAGGTCCATGCGCGCCGACACCTCGGCATCCGTCACCTTCTCGACGCGCACCCGGAGATCGTCGAACTCCAGGACCTCGACGTGCGAGCCGAACGTCACGGGAAGCAGCGTCAGGTCGGTCGAGACGTCGAGCATGCCGGGGTACACGTGGCCCATGAGGCCGTGCCGCGCGTGGCGGAGCGCAGCGCGCACCTGCGCGGCGTTCACCCAGCGCTCGATGCGGCGCCATGCCGACTCCTGCCGCAGCCAGCCCGAGACGGAACGGAACTCGATCCCGGCACGGCGGAAGACGTTCCCGACCTCGGGGACCGGGCACTGCCCGCAGTACGCGAGCCACTTGCCGGTGTCGAAGGTCGCATGGTCCATGCGCTCCGTCGGCTGCAGGTCGATGACCAGCACGGGGGCGTTGCTGCGCTGCGCGATCGGCAGCACCATCGACGCCGTCAGGTAGGTCGTGAGGAACAGGACGATGAGGTCGCAGTCAGCCTGGCGCAGCGTCTCCGCAGCGCGCGCACCTTCCTGCGCGTCGGAGATGAAGCCGACGTCGGTGACCTCGGCATCCATCTCCTCGAAGCGTTGCGAGACGTAGCGCGAGGACTCCTGCAGCTGGGGCAGGAGGTCGGGGAACTGGGGCCAGTACGTCCCGAGGCCCCCGGCCACGAGGCCGATCCGCGCCTTGCGCCGGGTCACGGGTTCGAGGGCGGGGTGCGTGGGAGCGATCATGGCTCAGGCCCCCCAGCTCGCCTGGACGCCGCCGACGCGCTCGTCCGTGATGCGCTGCGCATAGCCGCTGTCCAGGTAGGCGCGGAAGGGGTCGGCAGGCAGGCCGCGGGACTCGCGCCACTGCGCGAGCAGCGGCCGGACGTCGGTGTAGAACGCGTCCATGAACACGGCGTTGGCGCCGAGCACGTCGCCCGCCTCTTCGGCCACCGCGAGCGCGTCACGGTCGAGCAGGAGCGCCCGTGCGGTCATCTCCTGCACGTTGAGCACGCTGCGGATCTGACCGGGGATCTTGTCCTCGACGTTGTGGCACTGGTCGAGCATGAACGCGACGTCCGGGTTCGCATAGCCGCCGCCGCGCACGACCTCGACGATGATGCGGAAGAGCTGGAACGGGTCCGCCGCCCCGACGATGAGGTCGTCGTCGGCGTAGAACCGCGAGTTGAAGTCGAACGACCCGAGCTTTCCGAGGCGCAGCAGCTGCATCACGATGAACTCGACGTTCGTCCCGGGTGCGTGGTGGCCCGTGTCCAGGCAGACCATCGCGCGGTCCCCCAGCGCGGCGACCTGGGCGTAGCTCGTGCCCCAGTCCGGGACGTCCGTGTGGTAGAAGGCCGGCTCGAAGAACTTGTACTCGAGCACGAGGCGCTGGTCGTCGGCCAGCGCGTCGTAGATGGTGCGCAGGGACTCCGCGACGCGGTCCTGGCGGGCGCGCATGTCGCCCTGGCCCGGGTAGTTCGTGCCCTCGGCGAGCCAGACCTTCAGGTCGCGCGAGCCCGTGGCGTGCATGATGTCGATGCACTCCAGGTGGTGGTCGATCGCCTTCTGGCGGACCCTCCGGTCCACGTGCGAGAGCGCGCCGAACTTGTAGTCGTCGTCCTGGAAGGTGTTCGAGTTGATCGTGCCCAACGAGACGCCGTGCTCCTTGGCGAACGTGGCGAGCGCGGCGTAGTCGTCCACCTTGTCCCACGGGATGTGGAGCGCGACCGTGGGCGCGAGACCGGTGTACCGGTGCACCTGCGCTGCGTCGGCGATCTTCTCCTGCGGGGTGCGGGGTGTCCCCGGCGTGGCGAACACCTTGAAGCGGGTGCCCGAGTTGCCGAACGCCCAGGAGGGCAGCTCGATCGTCTGCTCGGCGAGGAGCGGTGCGATGTCCGAGAACGTGGTCGCCATTGAGTCCATCTCTCTACGAGCCCGGTTCGTCCCGGGCTATGAATCGTTTCACTGTTATACCTCTCGGCCACACCGGGATGCAACCGAGCGCAGTTCGAGGGTCCGTCGGCCACCCTGCGAACCGCCCTGCCCGCGGTCAGTTCCCGGTCGACGCGCGCGCGACGAGCTCCGGCTGGAACTCGATCTGCTCGCGCGGGCACCCCGGGTCCTCGGCCTCCCGCACGAGGATCTCCACGCCGGTCTGCCCGATGAGGTGGCTCGGCTGACGGATCGACGACAACGGCGTGAAGGCCGCCGCGGCGAACGCGATGTCGTCGTACCCGATGATCGCGATGTCCTGCGGCACCCGCACGCTCCCGGACAGGGCCGTCGCCTGCAGGACTCCCACCGCCAGCAGGTCGTTCGCCGCGAAGACGGCGTCGGGCCGCTGCCGGGGCTCGCGCCCGGCGAGGGCCGCCCCCGCGAGGGTTCCCTGCCGGACCGACAGGGAGTCGGTCTCGACCACCTCGAGCGTGCACCCGCGCACGGCCTCCACGGCCGCGCGCGCCCCCGCGAGCCGGTCGCGCACCTGGTGCAGGTCCCGCGGACCGCCGACGAAGGCGATGCGCCGCCGCCCCTGGTCGATCAGGTGCTGCGCCGCGAGACGCCCTCCCGCGACGTCGTCCACGGACACGGACGAGAACGGCAGGTCGCCGGCACGCCGGTCGACGAACACGGTCGCCGTCCCTCGGCTCCGCAGGCGCTCGAGCTGCTCCGTGACCTCGCCGACCGACGAGATGAGCACGCCTCGCACGCGCTGCTCCTCGAACAGGTCGAGGTAGCGGGCCTCCCGCGCCGCGTCCTCGCCGCTGTTGCCCAGCAGCACCGCCAGCCCCAGCTCGGCGGCGCGCTCCTCGGCGCCCCGTGCCAGGTCCGTGAAGAACGGGTTCCCCACGTCGAGGATGACCAGGCCGAGCGTCTGGCTCCGCCCCGCCCGCAGCTGACGTGCCGCATCGTTCCGGACGAACCCGAGCTCGCGGATCGCCTCCCGCACGCGGTCGACGGTGGTGCCCGACACCCGCTCGGGACGATTGAGCACGTTCGAGACCGTCCCCACCGACACGCCCGCGAGCGCCGCCACGTCACGCACGCTGACGGACATGCGGCCTCCTGCGGGGTGGTGTTCCGACGTCGAGGATTATCCAGGTCCGGGGCATGCGCCGCTCACTCTCCTCAGCAGCTGAGCGCGTCGTAGGCGACCCGGTAGGTCTGCGAGCCTCCGCCGTCGGGCAAGGTACCCGTCACCGTGGCCGATCCGGCGTCCACCGACGGTGCACGCACCGCGAAGGACTGGTAGGCCGCCGTGCCGGGCGCGACGGATCCGCTCTCGCGCTCGCCGAAGGGCGTCGACAACCGGATGCCGACCGGTACCTCGTCGTCGTTCGTCGCACGCACCGCGACGTACGCCGTGCCGGCGAGGCAACGTGACTGCGCGGTCACCTCCAGCACGGGATCGTTCGCCGCCTGGACGTCCGCCTCGAAGTGGAGGACGCGCCCCTGCTCGACGGTCCAGGTGCTGCCGCCGTCGTTGCTGATCAGCGCCTGTCCGCCCGCGAGCGGCGTCGTGTCGCTGTAGGCGACGCCGTACGGCCGTGACGAGGTCGTGGAGACGACGATCGCGAAGCGGTCCCCCGCTTCGACCTCGAGAGCCTCGTCCAGGTCGAGCGTGACCCAGCGCGCTGCGTACGACATCTCCGACTGCGGGACGGAGAGCCGCTGGATCGCCTCCCCCTCGACGCCTTCACCGGTGATGCGGCGCAGCTCGAGGTCGAACGCTCCCGTCGGTGCGGGACGATCCCGCTGGAACCCCGTGAACCGGACGGCCGAGAGGGTGCCGGGCTCGTCGACGGTGAACGTCTGCGCCCGCTGCAGCCCGCCGGCGATGTCCCAGTGCGTGAGGAAGCCCTCGTCGCCCGACGAGATCTCACCGCGGTCGGGAAGCTCCGTGGCAGGACCCGTCGGGATCGTCACGTCGTACCTTGCGTCGCACTCGATCGGGGCGATGCGGCCCTGCTCGTCGAACTCCAGGGGCTGCCAGTAGTGCTTCGCCACCGCCTGGTTGCGCTGCCCGGCGGAGGACTTCTGGCCGTCCGACCAGACGTCGGACTGGTACAGGTACACGGTGCCGGAGGACGTCTCGATCGGGAGGACGTCCGTCGGCTGGCCGCCGCACGAGGTCGTCGTGAGGTTGGTGCCCGTGATGATCGTGCCGCCGCGGTCCCACTGGCTCAGCCCCTGCGAGAAGTCGTCCGTCAGGAGGACCGCTCCCGACGGGTCAGTCACCGTGACGTCGTGGACGGTGACGCGCTCGCCCGCCCTCTCGTCCTGCCGGAAGCCGACCCGACCGGAGAACGCGCTCGTCCTCGGCGTCGTGTCGACGACCTCGCCGTCGAGCAGCGTGGTGATGGTGTCGCCGACGGCCCGGATCTCGATCTCCAGGTTCTGGTCGACGGCGATCGGGTCGGGCGTCGCGACGATCTGGATGCCGCCGTCGGGCCTGATCTTCGTGAGGTTGCCGTCCGGCCCCGCCGCGTGGTCGTAGTTGCCGACGAGCCATTGGTAGCCACC
The DNA here is from genome assembly GCF_059159975.1 of Cellulosimicrobium sp. BMG9.22. NCBI lineage: Bacteria > Bacillati > Actinomycetota > Actinomycetes > Micrococcales > Promicromonosporaceae > Cellulosimicrobium > Cellulosimicrobium sp. BMG9.22. The sequence goes on from NZ_JBZGBY010000011.1 coordinate 39,824, forward strand.
GCCGAAGGCGATGCCGAACTGCGCGTAGTCCTCGTTCGCTGCCGGACGCGTGGTCACGTTCGCACGGACGATGACATCGCCCCAGTCGTCGCCGATCTTCGAGAGCCCGACGCCGCCACCCTCGATCTGCAGCGCGCCGTCGCGGACCTCCCAGGCGTCGGGGGTCGAGGTGCTACCGCGCCACGGCCCGAGCGGGCTGTCCGCGGTGACATAGCTGGTGCCCGTCGTCTGGTAACCGCGGTTCGGGTCGGAGTACGTGAGGTAGTAGGTGCCGTCACGCTCGAAGAGCGTCGGCGCCTCGGTCGACTGCAGGTTGAGCCGGGTCCAGTCGCCCGATCCCGAGCGGTAGTCGTCGTCGAGGCGCTCGACGAGGATGTCGCCGCCGCGGAGCCAGTCGGTGAACGCGAGAAAGGCCTGTCCGTCGTCGTCGACGAAGATCTGGTGGTCCCCGTAGTTCAGTCCGCCCTCCGCACCCTGGGGCGCGGCGAGCTCGGGCTCGTCGATCTCGCTGAACGGGCCGAGCGGGCTGTCGGAGACGAAGACGCGGTAGCCGGACACGTTGTCGTAGACGTTGAGCCACATGACGTACTCGTCGTTCTTCGCGTTGTAGGCGACGTGCGGCCGGAAGCAGCCGTAGGTCGTGCCTCCGCAGCGCTCCTGCCACACCTCGGTCGAGGCGTCGAACAGGTCGTCGTGCGGCGTCCAGGTCACCAGGTCGGGCGACGAGTACACGGCGACGCCGCAGAACGTCGACCCCTCGGCCTGCCACTGGAACCCACAGCCATACGTCGTGCCGTACAGGTAGTACGTGTCGCCGAACCGCAGGATCTGACCGTCGTGGGCGTCGAGCGCCTCCCCGTCGACGTCGAACCGGATGGTCCCGTCGCGAAAGCCGACCACGTCGCCGTCCTGGTCCCGGACCTCGTACCCGTCCTGGTCCCTGTTGACGAGCGTCACCGTCTGCTCGTCCGTGGGGAGCGGCGGCACCGCGGTGGCCGCGGGAACCGCCATGCCCGCGAGGGCGAGCGCCCCCACGGCGATCATCGCGGCAGCGCCGCTCAGACGCTGTCGAGCTCTGTTCACAACTCCTCCTTGAGTCGGTGGTTCCGGCCACGCGTACGTCGCCCGCCTGCGGGCTGCAGATCCCGGGGGCGGCGCAGTCGCGCCGCCCCCGGGTCGTCGTCAGCCGAGGAAGTCGGCGACGTTCTCGCTCGTGATGAGCGTCACGGGCTGGAAGACCTCGCGCTCCTCGGGGTTGTCGAACGCGATCTCCTCGCCGGCGACCGCCTGGCCCGCGAGGTCCACGGTCAGCTCGCCCATCGCCCGCGGGTCCTGGGCGACCGTGGCCGACATGCTGCCGCCGTCGATCGCGGTCAGCGCCTCCGCGTCGCCGTTGAAGCCCACGGTGACGACGTCGGACACCGGGTCGAGGCCCGAGTCCTTGATCGCGTTGGTGGCGGCGACACCCATCGGGTCGTTGCACGCGAAGACGCCCGCGACGTCCGGGTCCTTGGCGAGGGCGTCCTTCATGATCTTGTAGGCCTCCTCCGCCTTGGAGTTGCCGGAGAGCTCGGTCACGACGTCGTAGCCGCGCTTCTCGATCTCGTTCACGAACCCGACGTTGCGACGCGCCGCGTAGGTCGCCGACGGCTCGCACGTGATCGACACGACCTTCTTGGACCCGCCGTTCGCCTGGATCTGCTCGTCCATGAACGCCGCCGCCTGGGTGCCGCCGTCCTCGTTGTCGGAGATGACGATCGCGTCGTAGGGCACGCCGCCCCCACCGATGTCGTTGATGATGACGGGCACGTCGAGCTCCTGGGCCTTCGCCACGATCGGGCCGAGGGCGTCGGGCTTGAACGGGCTGATGATGAGGACGTCGACGCCCTTGTCGAGGAGCGCCTGGGCGCCGGTGACCATCTCGTTCTCGTCGCTCTTCTGGTCGTGGAGCTCGAAGGTCCAGCCCTGGGCCTCCGCGGCCTCGCGCGTCCCCTCCTCCATGTACTGGAAGAACTCGTACTGCATGTCGTAGACCGAGAACCCGACGGTGATCTCCTCGTCACCGGTCGTGGTGTCGCCGTCGGTGCCGCCTCCGCCGGTGTCACCCGTGGAGCAGCCGGCGAACGTGAGGGCGGCGGTCGTCGCGAGTGCCGCGGTCGCAACCCACTTCTTCGTGATCTTCATTGCGAGAGCCTTTCTGGGACCGAAGCACGCTGGTCGGGTACCTCGAGAGGGAGATGTGACAGGCAGGACGGCCAGGGCGGCCGGACTACGCCGCCTGGGGTTTCCGGAGGCCGAGCGACCTTCGGAAGACGTTGGAGCCCGCGTACCGCGTGCGCAGTCCGTCGATCGCCAGAGCGACGATGAGGACCGTGCCGAGCACGATGTTCTGGTACGACGCGTCGACACCGTGGGCGACGAGCACGTCGTTGAGGACGGTGACCAGGAGGACGGCGGAGAACGTCCCGACGAGGGACCCGCGTCCGCCCTGCAGGCTCGCGCCCCCGAGCACGGCCGCCGTGATGACGCTCAGCTCGAACCCGTCCTGCGCGGCGCCGTCCGCCGTCCAGACCCGGGTGATGTAGGTGAGCGTCGCGATGCCGACCGAGAGACCCACGACGGTGAACACCGCGAACCGGATGCGCACGGCCGAGACGCCGCTGAAGCGCGCCGCGACCGGCGACGAACCGAACGCCACGACCCGGCGACCGGTCGGCGTGCGACGCAGCAGCACGTAGGCGAGCGCGAAGACGACGACCATGAGCACGAACGGGAAGGGCACGAGCGCGAGGTTGAGGCTGCCGATCTGCGCGAACGGCGAGTCGACCTCCGTGTACGGCAGCGTCGCGGGTCCGGCCTGCGTCAGCAGGTAGGCGATGCCGCGGAACACGAACAGCATGCCGAGGGTCGCGACGAACGGCGGCACGCGCAGCGCCGTGACGAGGAAGCCGTTGACCATGCCGCACGCGGTGCCCGCCGCGATCGCCGCGACGACGGCAAGGCCGGTGCCGCCGACGCCGTAGGCGAAGAGCGTCAGCACGCTGACGAGCGCGAGCTGGCCGCCCACCGACAGGTCGAAGGCGCCGTTGATGATGAGGATCGTCATGGCGCACGCGACGATCCCGAGGTAGGCGCTCTCGCGCAGGATGGACTGCAGGTTGGAGATCGCGAGGAAGTCCGGCGTCGTCGCGACGGCGACGAGCACGAGCAGCACGAGCACGGACGTGATGCCCCAGGTGTCCCAGTACGACCCGAAGTCGAACCGACGACGTGTGCGCGACCGTTCGACGGCCGAGGCATCGGGTGCGGTGGTCAGGTCAGGGCTTGGCATCGAGGGCCTCCACGGGTGCCTTGCGGCGGATCGCCTGGATCGCGAGCGCGGCGACGAGCAGGAGTCCGACGCTGATGCGCTGGTAGGCAGGGGGGACGTTGAGCAGGTTCAGGCCGTTGCGGATCGTCTCGATGAGCAGGGCACCGACGACGGTGCCCATGATCGCGGCGCGGCCGCCGAGCAGGCTCGTCCCGCCGATGACGACGATCGTGATCGCGTCGAGCTCGAAGCCGAGGCCGAGCTGACCGGACCCCTTCTGCAGCTGGGCGGAGATGAGGATGCCCCAGATCGCACCCGCGACACCGATCATCACGTAGACGGCGAGACGGATGCGGTCGACGGGCAGGCCGGACAGGTGCGCCGCGTCCCGGTTGCTGCCGATCGCGGCGACGTGCCTGCCGAACCGTGTGCGGTACGTGACCCAGAGCATGACGGCGACGGCGATCACGGCGAGGAGGATCGGCATGGGGATGCCCAGCGGCCTGCCGGCCGCCATGTACTTCAGCGTGGCGTCGTTGACGATGACGTCGCGCCCGCCGGACAGAGCCGTCGCGGTGCCGCGCACGATCACCATGGTGGCGAGGGTCGCGATGAAGGGGGTGACTCCGAACCGCGTGATGACGAGGCCGTTGAGGAGGCCGACGAGCGCGCCGGTGACGAGACCGGCGAGCATCCCGACGGCTCCTGGGGCGCCGTCCGCGATGACCGTGCACGTGATCACGCCGGTCAGCGCCACCGTGGAACCGACCGAGAGGTCGAACTCGCCCATGGTGATGCACAGCGTCATCGCGAGGCCGGGGATGACGATGATGCTCGCGGCGACGAGCACGTTCTCGAGGTTCCCCAGCGTGAGGAAGCGGGACGTCGCGAACGACAGCGCGACCGCGACGAGGATCAGCGGGATGGTCAGCGGCGCGGACCGGAGCGCGTCGACGACGACGTCCACCGGAGTGCGTCGGGTCGGCGCGTCCGTGGAGCGGGGCCGGGTCGTGGTGCTCATGCCGCCACCCCGATCCGCAGGCCGGTCGTCGCGCACGCGATGACGTTCTCCTCGGTGCGGTCCTCGCCGTCGAGCCGGCCGACGACGCGCCCCTGGGACAGCACGACCACGCGGTCGCTCATGCCGAGCAGCTCCGGCAGGTCGCTCGAGACCATGAGCACGGCGACCCCGTTCTTCGTGAGCTCGCCGATGAGCTGGTGGATCTCGGCCTTCGCGCCGATGTCGACGCCGCGCGTCGGTTCGTTGAGCACGAGCAGGTCCCCGCCCGGCGCGAGCGCGCGGCCGAACAGCACCTTCTGCTGGTTGCCGCCGGAGAGCTGGCCGATGAGCTGGGCCGGGCTGCTGGCCTTGATGCGCATGCGGTCCCGGTAGGTGTCGTAGGTCTCGCGCTCCTTCGCGAACGACAGGAGCCGGGCGGCTCCGCGCATCCGGTCGAGGATGGTGATCGTGACGTTCTGCGCGACCGTGAGGTGCGGCAGGTTCCCCGCCGACTTGCGATCCTCGTGGAGGAACCCGACGCCGGCGCGCAGCGCGTCGGCGGGGCTGGCGGGTGCGTAGCGCTCGCCGTGCAGCGTCATGGTGCCGCCGCGGGTCGCGATCGCGCCGTACACGGCCTCGGTGAGCTCGGTCTGCCCGGCGCCCGCGACGCCGCCGATCCCGACCACCTCGCCGGCACGCACCTCGAGGCTGACCTCGCGCAGGATGCGCCCCGCCGACACGCGGTCGACGCCGAGCACGACCTCGCCCGGCGTCCCCGGCTCGCGCGAGAACACCGAGGAGACGTCACGGCCCACCATGTGGCGCACGAGCTCGTCCTCGGTGGTGCTCGCGATGTCGAGGGTCACGACGTGCTTGCCGTCGCGCAGCACGGTGGCGCGGTCCGCGATCTCGAAGACCTCCTCGAGGTGGTGGCTCACGTAGATGACGGAGCGGCCCTCGTCGCGCAGCCGGCGCACCACGTCGAGCAGCCGTGCCACCTCGCTGCGGGACAGTGCCGCCGTCGGCTCGTCCATGACGATGACCTGACCGTCCACGGAGAGTGCCTTCGCGATCTCGACGAGCTGCTGCTCCGAGACGGACAGATCACCGACCCGGGCGTCGGGGTCGATCTCCCAGTCGAGCATCGAGAAGACCCTGCGGCACTCCTCGCGCATGAGCCCGTACCGGATGCCACGGCTCGCCGCGACGATCGGCTCGCGACCGATGAACACGTTCTCCGCGACCGTGAGGTCGGGGAAGAGCGTGAACTCCTGGTAGATCACCGCGATGCCCGCATCGAGCGCGTCGTGCGGCTTCGCGGGCGAGTAGGGGTCACCGTCGAGGACGACCGTCCCGGCGGTCGGCGTGTTCACTCCGCCGAGGACCTTGAGGAGCGTGGACTTGCCTGCCCCGTTCTCCCCGACGAGGGCGTGAACCTCGCCACGGGCCACTGAGAATCCCACCTCGTCGAGCGCCCGAACCCCCGGGAACTCCACGGTGAGACCGGTGATCTCGAGCACCGGGTCGTGTTCCGACATCTGTGTCGTCGTTCCCTTCCGCACCATTGCGTCGGCCGTGCATGAATCGTTTCATGCTGCTTCGCTCGACTATAGGGGCGCCGTCCGCGACCCGTCAACACCGCGTCTTCTGGGTCGTCAGAGGATGCGCCCCGAGCAGCTCCCGCGTCTCCGATCTCGCCGCCCGCATGCACGGACGCGTTCGCGGCAACCGCCACAGCCCCAGGTGGTTGCCCAGATTCCCTGGGACGGACCGTCACTCGGCTGCGGAGACGCGGAGGGCGCGACCGGTCCTGCGACGATCCGCGAGGACGTCCAGGCCGGTCACGATGCCGAGGCTCGCGACCACCCACACGCCGAGCACGACGAGGCCGAGCACATAGCCGTCACCGTTGAAGTAGGACTCGCCGTACAGCGCTCGCGTCCCCACGCCCGCGGGCAGGATCTCCGAGAGCGGTCGCAGCCAGTCCGGGAGGAAGGCAGCGGGCAGCGTGCCGCCGCTCGTGGCGTTGCCGAGGATCAGGAGCACGAGCGAGGCCAGCAGGGTGCCCGCCGGGCCGCCGATGTGCATGAGCAGCACGGTTCCCGCCCCGACCGCCGCAGCGAGCATGACGGTGACCGACATGATCGAGAACAGGTTTCCCGGCAGCACGTCGAACCCGGTGCTGCCCGCGATGAGTGCGACCGCAGCCCCGGCGGCGATGGAGAAGATGCCGAGGCTGAGCAGGCGCCACCGCAGCTGGAGCTTGGGGGCCATCTGGGCCGAGATCAGGCCGAACAGGAAGCCGCCGAGCACGAGGCCGAAACCGGTGTAGAAGATCGCCAGGCCGCGCGTGTCTCCGCTGGCGGCCGGGACGACGTCCTGGCTCTCGAGAGTGGCGTGGGAATGCTGGGCGACCCCGCCGAAGATGCCTTGGAGAGTGCTGGTGACGCCGGGGCCGTTGGCACCGGCGTAGAGCAGCTGGGCCGTCGTCCCGTCCTCCGCCATGACGTAGGCACCGAAGATGTCGCGGTTCTCGATCGCCTCCTGGGCGTCGGCCGCGGAGTCGTAGGTGGTGAGCTCGACCGCTCCGGGGGCGCTCTCCTCCAGCCCGTGCTCGACCGCCTCCACCTGCTGCGTGGCGCCCACGATCCCGACCGACAGGTCATGAGGTTCCGGAGCATGGAACGCGGTGAGGAACACCGTGACGAACAGGATGCTGATCACGAGGCCGATGAGCGTCGGGTTCATGATCGACTTCCGGACGCTCGGCCCGCGGAACGGCGGCGTGGAGTCGACGAGGTGGTGGGGAGCCGGGCTCGGCTGAGGGCTGACGGGAGGCATGGATCGCCGACCTTTCTGGGGAGGGGAGTCGCGTCGGGAGCACGTGCGGCGGGTGATGGCGTTCCATGACGTCGGGCTTCAGCCGACGGTCGTAGGTGACGTCGAAGATCGACCGTAAAGCACGTTTACGTTTAGACTAGCACGCATGACGTCAGGCGGTCAGTCACAACCTTCCGAGCACCTCGAGCCCCAGGACGCGCAGATGCCGTTGGTGACCCTGCTGCGCGACGGGTTCCGCTGGTTCTCCGAACGCCTCAACGAAGAGGCGGCGGCACTGGGCGACGTCCGGCTCAGCACCTCGGCAGCGCTCGTCGTGTCCCAGCTGAACCAGGACGGCGTGCGATCCGCGGATCTCGCCCGGACGACCGGCATGACGAGGCAGCACCTGCACGGCGTCCTCCGCGAGCTGGACGCCAGCGGGATCATCACCGTCGAACCCGATCCCCGCTCGGGTCGTGACCGGCTCGTCAAGACCACGCCGGCGGGTGAACGACGCCGGCAGCGGGTGCACCAGACGATGCAACGCCTTGAGGGCGAGCTCGCCCAGGACATCGGCCAGGAGCAGGTCGGGCAGCTGCACTCGCTGCTCAGCCGCGCATGGGGACACGACGCGCGATCGGAGCAGACGTAGGAGCCGGTAGCCGGCCGACGGGGTGAGGCTCAGGCGCGTGGGCCCGCGCCGCGGAGCAGCGTGCCGATGACGCGGACGGCAACGTTTTCGGGGTCGGACCCGCCCACCTCGCCGCCCGGGGACTCCCCGATGAGAACGCAGTATTGCGGGCCGTGCCCGGGACGAGCAGCGCGGCCGGCGGTGCGCGGGACAGCGCTCGCGACAGCAGTTCCGGTCTTCGCAGTCGAAGACCTCGGGACACACCGAAGGCCGTCGACCAGGACGTTCATCCTGACCAACGGCCTTCAAGGAGTGGAGCTAGGGGGATTCGGACCCCCGACCTTCTCTTGGCGGGCCACTAGGCCCGGCACTCCCGAAGTCCGCTGCTCCATTCGCCTGCCGCCGAGGCCACTACCAGCAGAATCGGCACCTTCTCGGGGATCGGCGGCCTAACTCCACCAGCCTCACACCGCTCGACGACGTCAGTCAAACATGGGCGCTCGCCGAGCATTGCCCCGTGGAGGACGCGTGCCGTGTACGCCTCGCGTGGAACTCGCGTGGAACCACCGGCGAGTGCCATGCTCGCACCGACCATACTCGGTCGATCGGCCTGGCGTGGACGCAGTCGTCGCGGGTGTTCGTGGAGGGCGACGCCGGCAATCGAGGCGTCGCCAAGGGGGGCCGCGCACCGTGCAGAGCTCGCGAAGTCGACGCCGGCGACTCGGCTTACGGTCCTAACCGCGATAGCGAGCGCGTCGCCGTCACCAGACTCCAAGACGAGGTCGACCACGATGGCACGCGGGGACCGCGCGGCCACGAAGCGCCGGAGAATCCCTCGCCGAGAGAAGGCGCGCCTTGCATACGCGCCAGCCCGCAGATCGATGACGTCCCTGAGCATCCGCGCGCACTCGTCCTGGGTTTGCTCAACTGGACCGAGGTTGCGAGCAGCCCTGCTCCGTCTGCGAACGTCGCCTCCTAAGTGCCGCTCGGGCCAGCGGTTCGGCTCGCCAGAACCGCCCGCAACTGCACGTTCTCAAGTTCAAGTTCCTTCAATCGTACAGCCTCACCCGAAGGCGCGAAGTATCGCTCCAGGTAGGCGGAAAGCCCACCCTCGACAACGGCTTCCCAATGCTCAACGATTAGGGAGTCATAATAGTCGCGCGCAATTCTTCCTTCCCGAGACATTTCGACCATTGTGGGGAACTCGACAGGAGTGAACAATACGATTGGGCTCTCCCCCGCGATATCGCGCCCGCGGTTCAGGTGCTCAATCATCGGATTGAGGACGCCATCGATGAGGTAGTTGTGAATGTCCGGACGCAACTCAATCGCATTGCCGGAACCAAGCAGGACCGCCTCGCCCCTTCCATTGGTGAGCCACGAGGGGATCGAGCGGTACTCGACATTCAGCTTCAAGTACTCGCTCACGGCTCTGGTTGCCCAGCCCGCGCCAGCTTCAAAAAGGCAGAACTGACTAGCCACAAAGTTCTTGCTGGTCATATAGAAAACCAGACAATTGTCATCGGTGATGTTGCGCTTGACGAGTTCGCCCAGTGCGCGATCGTCCAGCAGAACCTCAGTCGTCCCGAGGCGCGACGTGAAGAAGATCTCCTCCGCTGTCGCTCCGCGTGCCCTTAGGAGCTCGTCGATGAAGGCAGCGAATGCCCGGTCCGTGCTGGCATGAGAGATGAAAACCCGATAAGACTGCTTCGGTGAGACATCACCTTGGATCTTGTTCGTGATCACCATCTGGAGTTCGTCACGAGTAGGTTGTGGAATCTCCTCGTGCAGATCGAGGTCGGCCCTGAGCTGCTCAGAAAAGTGCCGTTTGCTCGCCGTATCCCGCCGCTCCTTCTCCTCGGCGACCTCGGCAGCGATCCGTCCCGCCAGGTTCACACGACCCTGAATCAAACTACGGACAAGCGGCCGCACGAGCGCACGGAGCAGCGTCACCCGCTTGTCAGTCTCATCGAAATCTTGGCGGTTCGACGTGGCGATATCCGGGAGCGAATCGTCATCAAGCAAATCGAAGGAAATCTCACCCTCGATGTAGTTGGCGTAGGTGCCTGTGAGCCCGAGCTGAGAAAGCAGTCGATCGCTCGCGAGCTTCCCGCGTACATACACTCGGATCTGAGCCGGATTGTAGTACTTGTTCTTGGTAAAGCGGTCGTCGTTCTCCTGTGCAACCACGTTGTCGATCGTCGCGTGCACACCGATCCAGCCGGTAAGGGTAAAACGAACGCCCATATAAGTACGGCGAGTAAGATCGACGTCGCGTGCAACTTCTGCCCACGCCACATCCTCCTCCGGCTTTGCCACCATCGGCGAACACTCTGGAGTATGGGTGTACTTCCCGCCCGGTAGACCCTTGGCCGGGATCTTCAGTTCTGGAAGCGGAACCGCAAACTCCGGTGGCCGCACCGACGAGTCAGGGAAGTTCACAACGGCGCTCGAGAGATTCTTTAGCGCGACACTCTTCATGACTGGCACGTAGTTGGCAACCGCCTGGTCACTGCTCGTATGAACCCATAGCAGAATGCGCGGAGTCGAACTGACGGGTAGCAGGAACTGATTCGCAAGCCGAGTACCCAGGGCGCGAACGGCCTGCGGCCCGTACCCTGTTAGGTCAACTCCGAGCATCGTGAGTCTCGTTCCCGTGGTCAGGCCAGACCACAGGTTGTCATTCGGAGTCGTGGGCGTTTGCTCAACGGCCGCGAGACTCGGCCTCTCCTCGTCATTGACCTTTCCTTCGCGTGCATCCAACTGCCAAGTTGATGCGCCCTCCGTGTGACGGGTCGATAGGTAGAAGTGGGGTGAAAGAAACAGTGCGGCAAGTTTACCAATTCCCTTCCGGCCTTTCGGACGGGCATCGACGAGATCGCTGCGCACCTCGGCCCTACGCTTGTCGTGTCCAACTTTCACGTAGGTGTCGATGTCCGCCCGCGACATGCCACTGCCGTTGTCGATGACTTCAACGACTGCGTTCGACTTGTTCCGCGCGTCGATGTACACATAGACGTCGGCGGCTCCTGCGTCCAGTCCGTTAGCGACGAGCTCAGACAGCGCGCTCCAGGGGTTGGAGTAGAGTCCACGGCCCAGCAACTTCAGCGCGAGCCAACTGAAGGTGAACGACGCTTCGTCTTTCGCTGAGCCCATCGGATCTTCCTCCCACAGATCGATTGGGCGAGGCTCGCCCGTGCGTCAAACGGTACACGTCCACGCAGCACCCCGGGGTCGGCCGGACTCCGCGCCTGCATCGACCGGATGATTCTTCTGAGACACGGTCGCCGATGAGCCGCCATCGTGTGCACGCTTCCGTCCGCGGTCACAAGGCACCGACCCGTGTCAGTGCGTGTACTGGTGCGGCGCGCGGGTGCACAGCAGGAGATGCGAAGCCCGGGACATGGTGGTCCTTCTTTCCTAGGCGTTCCCGCGGTGCCTTGTCTCGATCGAACCGCATGCGCAGCGCCTGAGGGATCTAGATGCGGTCGCGCTGGTCATTCAGATCACGTGTAGCCCGGAGTCTGCTGCGCCCTACGCTAGAGCGTGCGCTCAGGGCCCCTGATTTTAGACACATTGAGTGAAGCACTTGAAGAGCTTGACCTTGTCGCGCTTTACACCGGAACACCTGCCATGTGAACCTCGGCCCGTTCTCTTGCTCGTGCGAGAAGCTCTGACGCTTTCGAGATTCGAGGGTCGTTCGTCGGCAGGAGATCAGCGTTTGCGTCGCTCATCAGCCAACCACGGATTGCATTTCCATGCGTTTCAGTAAATCGCGGAGGCACCGCCTCGCCAATCATCTCCCGGACACCCGTGTGGCCAAGGCGCTTGAAAGCAGTACCCCACTCGAAATCGGGCGGCAGGGTTTGGAGATGTGCGCATTCCAGCGGGCTGAGGACCCGATTCTCCGACGGATGGATGGTCTTGTCGCTTCCGATGCGACCGCTTGCGGTGGTCACCGTTGACGCGGGCGCATCGCTCTTCATGCGGGCGTAACTGCTATTCTTGAATCCTTTGATGAGACGCCATTCGCCCTCCATGTCCTTAACCACTGGGCGCAACAGCGGTGATCTGCAGATCTCGCATGTCGCCGCATCAGGGTCAACCGTGAGAGCATCACATCGTGAGCAGTTCTCATTTTGCCAGGCGCTCTTTCCGGAGTTCCCCGGGATCGATGCGATCATTCGATAACGTTCGGCACTCCAAACCGGCACCGAGTGCATTGGATTGCTAGGATCGGCTGCACTCTCCTTGCTTGATGCGTCCAGCGGGGGCGCAGCGAGTTCGGCAAGCGAATCGCTAATCGACGTGCGCGAGCCACCCCAATCAGGCGCGTGAGTGGGCTGTGGGAACGGGGCGAAGGCGTCCGCTCGCTCACTAGAGGACTCGTCTTTGCTAATGAGTGTCAAGAAGGATCGCTTGCGGGTTTGGGGCACACCCCAGTCCGCCAAGTCAGAAACCATCGCATAGGCCTGATATGTTTCGGCGAGTGCTTCTATGAGCAGAAGCGCCGCGCTAATCGGGCCACCTGTTGCCGGGTGAGGGACTGATCGCGTGAGGAACGCGGGTACGTTCTCGACGACAATTGCCCGTGGCCGGAGTTCCTTCGCGACCGCCTCGATCACGGTCACAAGGAGATTGCGGGGATCCTTCCCGCCTTTCTCTAGGTCATCGTGCCGCCCAAGGCCGCTTCGGGCGCTGCTCATTCCTTGACACGGTGGACACGCTGCGAGCAGGTCTGGCTGGCGTTCACCTTCGGCCTTTCGCCACTCACTGATTACGTCCGACCATGTCTCTCGGAGGTCGCCCGGGACGCCAACGGCGTTAGGGTGGTTGGCAAGCGCAACCTCGAGACGGTGCGGGTTCAGTTCGGCCATCACCCGGAAGTCGAAGCCAGCGGACCGATAGCCCACGTCTCCTGCTCCACAGTTCGAGAACAGACTCAGCGCCTTCAGGTGGGGCGTGGCGGCTTGCGCCGCGTCGTGGGCATCGTCTGCTGCACTTGCATCCATGTGGCAGAGCGTAGCTCCAGCGTGCGACAGCCAGTAGACAGGCTCGACGGCATGCGCGGGGTGAGTCCGTCGGTGGAGGAGTTGTAGGACGGTGTGCGCTCGCGAGAGGTCTCTCGCGAGCGCATCGTGCGGAGCTCGCGAAGGGTAGGTCGCGCAGGTGGACTATCGACTCGCCGCTGCCCTACGCGTGGTCTCTGGGGCCGGAGACCCTCCTCGGTCAAACACGAACTCGTGATGCCAGTCGAGGTAGTCGACGGCGACCGGTACTGACAACGCGGCGAGCGGCACGCTCCGACGAAGGCGTGGAGGCCCAAAGTAGAACGCCGCTGCGGAATTCGTGTTGATGGCGTTCTGCAGACGCCTGCCCAGCCGGACTGTCAGGTCTGACGAGGTCACATCGAGGGTCATGAGCCCTGCGTCGAAGGCCGCATCGTGCGGCGGACACGCGGCGACGCCGTTGGCGATGTCGAGGCGCTCGAACCCGCCTGAGTCCTTCCACGGTTTGATGTGTCCGGCGCGCAGCAGGGATGGCCGCGCACCGTCGCCGATCGTGAACCCGCAGAAGAGGCAGGCGTTGCCGCAGTTGTGAAGCACCCCGTACGCGAAGCGGCACTGCCCCATTCGGAGGTACTGCAGGAGGAACTTTTCCGTCACTCCCGAGGGTTGGTCAGGAGTTCGCGCGCGCCACGCGGGGATCTCCTTCTCCATGACCGCCTCGATCGAAGCGCTGTCCAGTTCGTCCTGGCCCATGAGGCGCAAGTCACCGCCGCCCTCGATTCTCAGGAAGTCTGGGAGATCAAGCGGGTCGATGCCCTGGGTCCGAGCGCCGGTCAGGACTCTTCGGTAGATCTCGCTCATGAGGTCTTGATCGACGGCCAGAGCGAGCCCGACCTCGAGGTCGTACTTCGCCCCCCGCGGTCGCCGTCCATCAAGGTTGTTCATCTTCGCGATGATGCTGCTCACTGGGCGCCGGAAGAGTCGCGCCAGCTCCGGTGCAGGCGCCCCGGCCTTGTGCATCGTGGAGCTCCCAAGGCGGGAGTACTCGACGATATGCATCGCCGCAGCGCACATGAGCGTCTCGATGGGCAGGAATACGGCCTGGCGCTGCCCATCGGTGAGTGGCGTGCGGGCCAAGACATGACGCCACTGCACCACCGCCTGGTCGACCGTGATCTCTAGGTAGTCGGTGACGCCCATGAGTCCATCCTCAGCGACAAGTTCAAGGTTTGTGCGCACCCCAGTCCTGATGCGCCACCAGCAAGGTCCAACTGGCCCAAGTGCGTCACCTCACGACTTCCCGGAACCGAGGAGCGGAGCCGCCACGCGACCCGGTCGGCGGATCAGGTTGAACGTGGAGTCCGTGAGCGGAGCGTCGTTCACGACCGTCAGCGCTGCCCTTCCTCGGATCGCGCTGATGCGCGGTGCCGCCCATAGCTCCAAGGGGTGAAGAAGCGCTAGGCGCTTCGCTCCGTTGCCGGAAGCCATGACGATGACGTCATCAAACTCCTCGACCGTGAACCCGAAGTCACGAGCAACGGCTCGTGCTGCACGAAGGTCGCGCGCTCGGTGCCTCGCCGGCTCAAGCGAGTAGCCCTCCAAGAGGTCCAACATGTCGACGGCGAGCCGCCAGTCGAGGAGCGGGTGCCAGCGGCTGTTCGAGTAGTCGCGGAGGCAGCGGTAGCAGGAGGAGTCGCAGGGGACTCCAGAGTTGTGCGTCTCCAGGTCGTTCGCCAGCTCACGTGCCTTGAGCAGGAGCGTCCCGAACTGGTCACCAAGTCGGCGAGCGTACCCGGCACCGTTCGCAAGGCTGTCCGCCATGAACAGTTCGGCGGTCACGGTAATGCCGTCACTGAGCGAGTTGATGCCGACTTCGATCTCGTCCGAGCCGACATCGAGCCATCGCACTGCGGCCGATTGGAGCAGGTAGCCGAGCGAGGCCCACGCCGCCCTGCCGACTGGCTCGCGCGGGTCGATGCGCAGCCCGTTTGGCAACTCGGCGAGCCCCACGGTCAGGACGTCCGTCCGGCGACGAGCCGCGAGCGCGACCGGTTCCATCGCGGCGTTCGGATCTCCCTGGCCCCAGAAGGACGCGGCCTTCGCACGGTCGCGGTCTGTGAGGAAGGTCGTCTCGATGAGTCCCGCCTCTGACACGATTCGCCCGTCGGGCAGCTTGTTGGAGGCGGGCGCGAACTGGTACATGCGGCCGTCGTTGTCGTTGACGACGACGACTTCGGCGTTCGCCGATCGCAGCACGGCATTCTTGACCGCGGGGAGGGTCTCGGCCTCAGTGACCGATAGGCGGGGTTGTCCGGCTCGCGCGGTCGGCTCCGAAAGCTGCTCGTACCTTCTGTGTCGGAAGCTCGTCCTGTAGCCGATCGGATGGGCGAGTTCGACGACCGCGTACTCGGGGTCGCTCGCACCGCAGATGGGGCATGTCTCTGTCGTGCCGTCGCTGACGGACACACATGCCTTGCAGAGGCCCGCACTCCGTCGCTCCCCGAGAGGCTCGGCGCCTTGAGCCCACGAACCGTCGATCCGCTGGTAGAAGTCGACGACGCCGACCGCGGTGTGGATGGCCTTGTCCTTGACGAGCTCGGATCCGGGTGCGAACTCCGAGACCGCGATGGAGCTGTCGCGGTCCAGCGTGGATGCGTCCCTCCTCGGCGCTGGGCGGCGCGTGTAGAGCGTCCTGACTTGGGTTGGGAAGCCGAACATCGGCAGCAGACCTGCCTCTGCAAGGGCCTGCGAGAGTTCGCTGCTTCGGCTCGAATCAGCGACCCGCGTGATCTCGGCGGCGAGGTCGGTGGTCGCGTAGGCGATCAACCGCTCACGCTCGCCAGCTGGAAGCTGCGTGTTCCGCGTGAGGTTGGTTGCGGCGTCAGCGATGTCACGACGGTGAGCGCTGAACCACTCGTCGATTGTGCCCCGAAGCGCCCCGTTCTCGAGCCAGCCGTCGCGTGAGCCGAACTGGCCGTGAACGGAACGGCCGGGCTCAAAGCCCTCTACGGTGGTGGCGGCATTGAACGCGTGAGTCAGGATGTCCGCGACAAGAGCTCGACGCATGATCGGAGCGCTCGACGTGTCGAGGAACGGCTGCGGCGGCCGGTCGCCCGTGATCGCCTCGGGATGAGCGAAGTAGTGCTCGTCGTGGCTTCGAGCGCCTCGACAGACGGTCAGTGCGAGCGCGAGGTGCTCGGAGCGCCGGCCCGCACGGCCCACTCGCTGCTGGTAGTTGAACCTCTGGGGCGGCATGTTCGCCATGACGACGCCCTTCAGCGCTCCGATGTCGACACCGGCCTCCATCGTCGTCGTCACAGAGAGCACGTCGACCTGATCTGCCAGTGGCACTTCCGACTCGTCCAGGAAGACCTTCTGGAAGCGCGCTTGGCGGGCCTGAGCGTCCAGCAGGTCCGTTTGGCCAGACAGCTCCTCGCAGTGGAGGCGCGAGAGTCCGCCGGCCTCGGTCGCGAGCCATCGGTAGTAGTCGTCCGCGACACCCGCTTCCAGCGACTCGCTTACGAGTTCCCCGCCACAGGAGACGCAGTAGCCGGCGCTCGCATGGAGATGCCGACTCCGGCAGGCATTGCAGCGCCAGACCTCGGCATCGGCTACGTGACGCAGACGGACCTGTTCGGGCTTGAGCAGGAAGCCCGAGGGCACACCCACCTTGAGGCGTGCGCCGACGAGGTCGAGCAGGGCATCGCCGTCACCGTCGCCATGCTTCTGGGCAACCCTCTTGGCGTACGCACGTACCTCTCCGGGCCAGTTCGTCTTGGCGTCTGTGGAGATCGACGTGATGCGACGACGCCGCAGCATGAGGCGCAGGAACGACGACACAAACTCGTCCGCGACCCCTTCCGGCAGGGCGGCGAGAGTGATCGGTTCGGCCGGAACCGTGTATGCCAGACCGAGCGACTCGACGTCGCGGTCGCCGCCGGCGAACGCGGTTCGGACAATCTGCCTGCTCAGCTCCTCACGGATGCCGCCGAGGAGCTTCTTCGCGGGAGCGTCGAGCGCGGCTTCGTCGGCACGCGGCGGGGTCACGTTCCATCTGAAGCAGCCCGTCCAGGGCTGCCCGCTGTCGGCGCCAGGGTTTCCCGTGCTCTGGAGAAGTGCGTCCGGGCCGGCAGGGTTGACGCCGAGCCTGAGGAGACGGGGCTCGATTGCGCCGGCGAGGTCCACAAGCGTCGGGGTCCCCCCGAGGTGCTGCTCGACGCGCTCGATGGCCGCGAGGTCGCCGCCGTCGAGGGGGATGCCGTAGGTGCGCTTCATCAGCGCGGTAACGCCTTGAGAATCCCTGCCCTGGAGGTCGGCGAGCGCCGACGTCGCCTCGGGAGAGTTGTCCTTCTTCGCGATCGCGGCCTCGATGAGTTCGAGCCGCTGGCTTCCGCCGGTCAGTTCGTCGAGAACGAGCGCCCTGATGAGGTCGAGGTAGTGTGCGAGCTCGAGGTTGGCGGCGACACGAGCCGCTCCCTGCCTGCTGTCGGAGAAGACGACGAGGCTCGAGTCGAGGAGACGCCTGATCGCTCCCGTGAGGACCTGGTTCGCGCGGTCGAAACCGACACCTTGCGTCCGGATCGGTGACCGCGAGCGTTCGCGGCTCTCCGGCCCCAGGTCCTTGAGCCAGTCCAGCTCTCTGTCGTCACCGCACGACGGGCACTGCGTCGGGAAGCCGGGCATGCGATCGGCCGCGTCGGGGACTCCCTCCGTGGTTACCCGGAATCGCAGACCGGTCTTCCTGCCGAGCGCGCTGATCTTCCCGGTGCCCGGACTGAGGTTGACCTGGGTGAAGTCCATCTTGAACTTCGGTCGCGCGGGATCCGGATCGAGCTGCTTGCCGAGTCGGCTCCAGTCGCCCGCGACCGACGTCCTGTCTGTCGGCCAGTAGACGCGGTAGTTTCCCGCGTTGCGATCGTTCTTGGGTCGGTCCGGGAGCGACTCCAGATCAGTGGCCGATGCGAGAAGGTACTCCTTCTTTCCCTCCTTCACGGCGAAGCCGCCCAGCATCGACTCACCACATGACTCGCAGTACAGCAGTTCGAGAACCCGAGAGCCGCACTCGCAGGTGAACCGAGGTGCCGCGTAGATCTTCCCGATCCGGCGCTCGGCCGACCGATACTCGGCGGCGACGGCGCTGCAGTCGGGGTCCGAGCAGGCCCAGAGTCCCTGGATCGTGCGGAACATGAGATGGGCGCGGAGACGAGCCGCCGGGTTCTTCTCTGCCCCGAGCCGCTGGGTGAGGCGGTCGAACGCGAGCGCGGCGCCGTCTGCACCGACCGACGGGAAGAGCTGCTGAGCTATGGCGTCAACCGCTCGCGGACGGAAATCACCGTCCACTGTCATGGCCGACTCGATCGCCTGGCGGACCCTCTCGCCTTCAGGAAGTGAAGCGGTGGACCAGGCATCAGCGAGCAGGGTTGCGCCGAACTCGTCAAGGTCGATCTTCGAGTAGGTGCGCTCAGGTTCCTTGATGAAGGCAAAGCCGTCCGCCGGACGCGCGAAGAACTCAGAGAGGAAGGCTCGACCGGGCGCGTCGTCGCCGATCGACGCTGACGTCGCGACGATCGAGAGCTGCTTGGGCCGTGTGTCGAGTCCGAGACGCCTGAACAGCCGGCGCAAGAGGAGGGCGACTTCGGTACCGGCGGTCCCGCGGTACATGTGCAACTCGTCGACGACGAGCGTGAAGACGTTGTGGGGAGACGCCTCGATCCACTGGCGAGTTTTCTCAAAGATCGATGCTTCGTCGTCGCGCCCGAGTGCGATCGAGAGCATCGAGTAGTTGGTGATCAGGATGTCGGGTGGCGTCTCCTGCATGTCCCACCTGCTGCGCATCTCTCCACCCGTGAGGGACGGCAGGAAGTAGCGGGCTTCTTCATCCACCTCGTCTCGGCTCAGCCGCTCAAGGAGGGAGGTATGCCGAGCGTCCGCCTGGCGGAGGATCTCTCGCAGCCGGTCGACCCTTTCAGGCTTCGCCGCGACTCGCGTGCCAGCGACCGGCGTCCTCCCCGTGTAGCGGCCGAAGAAGAACGGCTCGCCCTTCGTCTCTCGCGCATACCACTCGTGGGCGGCATCCGAGTCCAGGGCTTGACGGAGTCGGACGAGCTGGTCCTCCACCAAGGCGTTCATCGGGTAGAGCACGAGGCTCCGGACGGCGGCCGGGCGACCGCTTCGGTTCTCGCGCTGTGGTTGGAATGGCCGTCTGGCAGCCCACCATGTCGAGTCGGTCCGAGAACGCTCGGACCAGGAGCTCGCCTCCTTGACCAGGCGTGCGATCACCGGCAGAAGGAACGACTCCGTCTTGCCCGATCCAGTCCCAGTGCCAACCACGACGTCGCGCCCGGCCATGGAGGCGCTGAGTGCTTCGGCCTGATGCTTGTACGGATGAGCGTGCGGAAGGATCCCCGAACGGATGAGATCGGTCGCGTTCGGGACCTCCGCTACGTCGAGGACATCGGCCAGCGTCTCGGTCGATGACTCGTAACTAGGCATCAGCTCGACGTACGGGGTGGTCAGCGCGACGCCGTCGCGGCGGAGCAGGCTCTCTCGCTCGGCGCTGATTGCCCGGTCGCGCAGGCTGTAGGCGGTGTTGTAGAACCGTAGGAACGCCTCTCGTAGTGACGCGTACGCGCCTTCGACCGTCAAAGGCGTGTCGGTCATGCGCACTCTCCATCTGTCGAGTTCTGAAGGTCTTGGCCCAGCAGTTGGGCGACTCGGCTCGCTGCCGTGGGCCCGACATTTTCGTATACGTAGTACACGTCTCCCTGGCCACCCAGAGCGCGCTTTGTCGGCTGGAAGCCCGTACGCAACACCAGGGAGCGTTTCACGAGGTGTGGCAGTTCGAGCGCAACCGGAGCAAAGAGCAGCCGCTTGCCCTGGTTGTGCTTGAGGTGAGTCCGTCGGTTCTCGCGTACCTCGTCCATCCACTTGCCCGTGGCGACATCGGGCAGCAACACCAGGTCGCTCATCAACTTCGGGCGCCAGGCGTGGATCTTCGTCCCGTAGGTGGTTCGGTACTGGTACAGCCCGGGTGCGGCATCGTCACTGGCGTCGCGCCACGTGTAGGACGTCCGCAGGCCGTGGTCGCGCCGCCACACGCTGAACCGACTGGACGGTGAGATGGTGAGCGTCGTGCCGTACTGCACGATCTGTTCAGGCGCCGGGAGAGCTTCGAGCAGGCCGTCAGCAGGCTTTACGTCGCACGCCTCGATACCCAGAGCCTCCAGGCCCTCCGCGATACGCCCCATGGCACCCGGCTGCGGCGCCAGGTAGAGCGTCGTCGGACCAAGCGGCCGGTGTGTTCGCGGATCGGTCTGGGTTCGGCGGAACGGTAGGAAGAGTTGTGCCGCGCGAGCGACCGCCTCGTCATCGTCCGCCGACGAGAAGAGGCGCCTAAGAGCGCCAGTCGGGCGGGCCCCCGTCAACAGGTAGATGCCGTCGGCGCTGGGGAGCCCGACGAGCGCGGCGGGCGCTACGTGCACCGCCTGGTTCGTGAAGTCTCGCTCGATGTGACCCAGGACGCGAAGTCTTTCCAGGGCCAAGCGCCACTCGTGTGCGAGGTCGTCCCCGCCCGTGTAGTGGCAGATCCACTCCCACGTGCTGGCGAATCGTTTCGCGCTGCACTTCGAATTCTCCAGCGTCGAAAGCCACATCAGCGCGACGTCGTAGGGGTTCTTGTGGTCGTATCCTCGTTCTCTCGGCACGACGTCGAGCCGTACGTCCACTGTGACCACGGGCGCCGGCTTAGGTCGAGCGACACCGGTGCTCTTGAGCCCACCAGCGAGTGCCCGCGTCAGGACCTCGCTGCGACGCTTCTCCGCGGGGGCGCCTCTCCACGTCCACTCACGTCCGACGAGAGTCGCAACGAGGTCCTGGCGCTGCTGGAACCGCGAGTTGGCGAACGGCTGGGGTACTCCGCGCTCCACGCGACTCTTGAGCGGTTCACCATCCAGCAACGGCAACAACCGAGGGATCTCCACGGCTTCGATGAGGCCTCTCGACGAGACCGTCAAGAAGAACGCCGGACGGACAATCGGAAATGCCGACTCGTCCAAGCTTGCGACCACGCGCCGGTGCGTCCCGCGCACGGCCCGTCGTACATCCAGGTTCCAGGTCTTCATGCCAGCACGGTCCAACCAGCGCTCGCGTGGGGGCGACGTGAGTTCGAACAACCCGCCCTCGTCGTCGAGCACGAGCGCGGTGGATTTCTCTCGCACCTCCGCGACGATCGTCGGTGCAGGGTCTTGCCCACCACGGAGCATCGCTCCCGCAAGAGTCACTGAGGAAGCATCCTGCCCGTTCAGGTTGGTCGCAGTCGGAACGCCAGATATGTCCCAGCCAAAGCCGGATGCGACGACGCGCCGGCGCGACGGCGCGACGGTCTCGTAGTTGATGCGCTCGCCCGACACAGTGTCAGCGACAACATGCACCCCGGCACGGAGGCGATATGTAGCGAGCTCGCGTCCGTCGGACGTGCCATCGACCTGGATGCTCTCGTCTAGCGTCGCTGAGTGCCGCTCAGGTATCAGTACCTGTGGCTCGTAGCCGACGATGTACCGCGCTTGGGCCAACCGAAGGCCACCGCGCAGCTCCATGCCGATCGGCGCCGGGGGTGCGAGCACGCCCAAGCCGAGCGCCTGAAGTGCTGGGCCGATCTCGCGTGCGGAGACATCATGGAACCAGGACCAGCCATCGGCCGGACCGGGTTCGGCTGCACTGCGAGCAACGCCGAGTTCGGCGGCGACCGCCCTGACGTGCTGGTTGGCGACGAGAACGTCGTAGTGGGTCGCGGAGGCGTTCCCACGGACCTCGAGCATTCCCTCGAGCAGGGGCTCGTCGCGGAACGCGTACGCCTGCGCTGGGTTGATACGTAGCGTGAGCCCGGATCTCAGCGGGACCTTTGTTCCGTCGGCGAGAAGCGTGGACGAGTTCGTCGGCGCGCGGACGATGCGGTACGACTCGCTTGGCCCGATGGTCTCGGGCCCGTCCCCCAAGTCGACAGGAGCGTCGGTGACGCGTGCGTCGACCTCGATCGCAAGGCCGAGATAGTCTTCGTCCGGCTCGTAGTAGAGCAGCCCCTGGACGGAGCGTCCGATTGCGGTCCGCGAGAGTTCTCGACCCGCAGCAAAGCGCTGCACTTCGTCGTCAAGGACTTCCGCGAGGATCTCCCGCGCCTCCGGGTTGTCGAACCGCGCACGGAAATGCCGCACACGGTCGCCGCCGCGGTACGAGAGCCACGCCCAGAAGTCGCTGACACGCCGATGGGGGTCGACATCGGTGACCTGCGCGGCGCGAACGGTGCTGAGGTAGTCGTCGATCAGGTACCGGTCCCGTAGCCGAACGAGCCCCTGACTCCTTGCCCAGCCCTGGTTCGTGTATCGCGACGTGGGGGCGGCGCTTGCGAGCCCGAGGTGCGAGCCAGCGCCTTCGAGCCACTCGTTCCAGATCTTCCAGAGAGCGGGCACATGGAGGTCGTACTCAGGTGGCATCCCGCCATCGATGGGGATCCCGAGCAGCTCGTTCTGTCGGGGGTAGACGCTCGAGACGTGCCCCAGTGGCATCTCGGTGACCGCCAGAACCGTCATGGCGAGCGCAGCGACGATCGGCGGGTCGCCGAGCCAGCCACTCGCCCTCCAGCGGAGGGCGTCCAGGTACGCCCGCTCGAACGGCTGACGACCACACGCATCTCGGAACGCCCGCGAGAAGTCCTCCACGGCCACCGCTGCGTCGAGGCCCGAGACCGTCGCTAACGTCTCGCGGTCGACGTACAGGTAGAGGCGGCGCTGTGGTCTCGCGTCAGCCTTGACGCGGTCCAGCAATGCCTTGTTCCAAGCGTGTAGATCCACTGAGCAGGTACTCCTTTGTTCCTGCTGCAACGTACAACGAGGCGCCGACACGACCCACGGCGGCGGCGGGTGAAATGACGACGAGTTTCCGCAGTTCAGCGCAGGTAGCACCTGCGCATACGGAACCCCGTCCCCGCACCGAGCACTCCACACTGCCTTCGGTACAAGACGCCCTGCCGTTTCGAGCCCCTGCGGCCGCCCTCGCGCCCTCGTCCGCGAAGTGTCGTTCCGAGCCCGCGGCACGTTCAGCTCGGGCTGTGTCGCTACTCCCCGTCACCCTTCCGAGTATCTCGCCGGCCGAGAACCGCTCCGGGCGGAACCGGGGCGCGCGAGCAGTGCCAGCACGCGTGCGACTGCCGTCGCCGCTGGCTCGTGCTCCCATATGCGCACGACGGTCCAACCCAGCTCGGTGAGCATGCGGTCTGTATCGCGGTCTCTCGTTCGATTCGCAGCGAGCTTGGCATTCCACCACTCACTGTTGGCCCGCGGGCTCGTACCGTGCTCCGGGCAGCCGTGCCAGAAGCAGCCGTCGACGAAGACAGCGACCTTGGCTCGGGTGAACGCGACGTCGATCGTGCGGCGACGCTGTCCCGGAACCGGGAACGCGACGCGATACCTGAGACCCCGGGAGAAGAGTTCGCGGCGCAGGGCCAGCTCGGGCGCTGTGTCTCGCCTGCGAGCCGTGCTCATCCTCCGCGAGACCTCGGCTGATGACGAGCCAGGGTGCGCGGGTACATGCTGCGTCCGCGCGGCTCCCGCTTCCATCACGCGTCACGTGCCCTTCGCTCTTGACCGAGGACGTTCGCCCCCCGAACCTGGCCTCTTCGTTCTTGACCTATTCGTGCACGCCCGCCCCGTTCCTTCGAGTCGGGCTAGGACCCGAAGCACCTGGTGCGTCGAACCAGTCCGCCGCGCTGAAGACACGGACCGGAGCGTCGAGCTCGTCCACAGGAACGGCCTCGATGATCCTCCGGCCGGCGGGCGTGAGCTTGAGCAAGTCCTTGTCGCGGCGGACGTGCTCGCGCAGGATGTGCCGGACGACGCCGACGTTCACGCCGTTGCCCATCTGCTTGTAGGTCGCTGCGGCACGCTGATCACCGAAATCGAACCACTCCGGTAGTCCCTGCAAACGGGCGGTCTCGCGCGGCGACAAGCGTCGTTCCAACGGGCCGATGATCGACGTCTGCGTGATCGCAACGAGCGCCGGCAGGTACGTCGGACGCTTCGCCCGGATACCGGACGGACGGAAGTGCATCACCGTGTCCCACAGGCGCGGTGCGTCCTGAGCCTGCCACTCCAGCTTGCGACGGGACGCCGGGAACAGGTCGGTATAGACACCCCAGCGGTACGCCCACTCGATGATCTCCGCATAGCGCTGCTCGAACAGGTCGTAGTTGCGACGCAGGTGCGACTGCTTCCAGGCGGGCAGGGTCCTATCGATCACAGGCCGCTTGACCGAGGCAGGGACGAAGCCCTCGGGCATGTCCGTGCGCGCGACGAACCGCTTGCGGTCGTGGATCAACTCGCGCTCCGGCGTCTGGAACTTGCGGGCGGCCACGAGCTTCCCTAGTTCGGGGAAGTCGGTCCACGAGTCAGCCCAGTAAGGAAAGCCCTCCAACCGTTTGCCGGACGCGCGTCGGATCGTTGCCTCAAAGTCGTCCCATGCGTCGATCCACAACGTCTCCGTCTCCGTGAGGCGCAGGTCGACGTTCTCTGGAACCGGGTCATCCTCACGGATGATCCCGCTGGTGAGCAGGTTCCAGCCGGTCTCAGGGTCACCCGGCTGGAACAGATCGGTCGACCCCTCGGCGGCAGGGAACCGATCCGTCATCGTTGCAACCGGGTTGGGACCGAGCGCCTGAGGATCGATCTCGCCCTCCTCGGTGCGTGGGATCCTCTCGTCCCGCAGGTGCTCCGGGATGAGCGTCGCGGTGATGAAGACGCGCTCCCGGACCTGGGGAGTGCCGCCCATCCATGCCGGTAGCAGGTGGGGCGAGAAGATCGCGGGCGCGCCCGAGACTTCGTAGCCAAAGAACCGCAGGGTCTCGATGATGGTCAGCCACTCGTGGCGGTGACGCGGCCCAACGAGGTTGCGGACGTTCTCAAGGATCAGGACCGTTGGCTCGCGCTCCTCGATGATCCTCGCGATGTTCCAGAACAGGGTGCCGCGGGTCTCCGCCATGCCGTGCTGGGCACCGGACTTGGAGAACGGCTGGCAGGGGAACCCGCCCGTCAGGACGTCGATCGAGCCGTCGTAGCCCCGGAGCGTCACACCGTCGTCGTTCGCGTCCTTGGTGATGTCACCTAGCGCGGGCTTGTTCCAGTTGCGTTCGTAGACGGCGGCGGCGTCCCTGTCGATCTCGACCGCGTACTCGCACACACCGCCAGTGGCAGCCAGGGCGGCATGGAACCCACCGATGCCTGCAAACAGGTCGATGAAGCTGTACTTTGCGTCGGCCTTGCTCAACTGGTCTCCCACCTCTGAAGCTTGACAGCTCTCCGCGCCTTGCGCAAGTAGGGCGCGCCCGACTGCGGAAGAGCTGTAGACAACCTAGCTCGCGACACCAACACGGCGTACCCACTCGTCCACAGGGCTCGGTTCCGCGCCGCTCGTCCGTCACAGACTCGTTGCGAAGACGTACTCCGCGACCGCGCGTCGTGTCCGAAAACGGCCGAGCACCGCGCACACACCCTGCCTGCGAGGCAGGTCTGGTACGACTTGGCCATGGGTCTCCGCTCCTTCTCAGACGTCCCGAACCGAATCGTGCGGCTGTACCTCCAAGAGGCCGGTCGCCAGTACGACGCCAACCGTGGTCTGCCGCGGTTCGGCTCGATGACTCGCGCCCTCATCGCGAGGTTCGGGTCGTGCTGCGCGTACTGCGGCGAACCGGGCCTACGACTTGTCGAGGAGCACCTCGTCCCGATCAACCGAGACGCCGTCGGGCTGCACGCCTGGGGCAACATCGTCCCGGCCTGCAAGCCCTGCAACGACATCAAGTCCGGGAAGCCCTGGTCGACCCATCCCATGCTCGATGAAGCCCGACGCACAGCGATCGCCGCCTACGTCGCCGAGTACGACTACGCGCCGAACGTCACCGAGCTCCGCACGGTGGTGGAGAAGCTCTATGCCCTCGCCGACAGCCAGACACGATCACTGGTGGACTTCGGCCTCGTCGCCTCGCGACCGTTCATCACTGGCCTCCACGTCGACGCCGGCAACGGTGTCAGACACGTAGATCGCTCGGCAGCTCAGGCAGTGCGCTGGAGAAGATCAAGAAGTTGTCGATGTGCTTCTTCAGGATCTTGACCTTGGGCTCGCGCGCGGCACCGCTGGGTTGCCGGCCCTGGTGATGGTCACCGAGAACGAGACTAGCGTTCGCCTCGTTCACCTCAAGCACCTGCATCCGGGCAAAACGCACCGACTCCTTGAACCGCCCAGAGTAGGAGAGCGGGCTGTACTTCTTGCCCTGAACGTGCCCGACGGACCGCCGCCACTCGTTCCACTCGATCGTGGCGACGTCGCCGTTGTCCTTCCCGTGCACGGTGTCGTGCTCGTAGATCACGTACCAGAACTGACCGAACTCCTCGAGGCACCGGACCAGGTCGTCGCGGTCGTTGCCGATGGCCTCGTGCTTCTCGATGTTGGAGGCCTTCAGATCACCGTAGAAGTCGACACGCGGTCCGTCGTGGAAGACCAGGTCGTAGTCGTAGCCCCCGCGCTGCTTCTTCTTCTGGAACCGGACGATGTCAGCAAGCCCCTCCGCTCTCACGAACCTGTCGAAGCGGTACTCGAGGTAGAAGCCAGCCCACTCGTTCTGAAACCTGTCGGGCCAGGCGGCGGCGTGCATCTCCTGAACTGCGTCGAGGGCGCGGAGCCAGCTGCCCGTGAAGAAGTCCTCGTTGAACCGCCGGAAGACATCGATGCTCGGGTGAGTCGTGTCTGCGAGGCCCAAGACGTAGTCGGCGAACAGCTCAGTCCGGACGCTGGTCAGACGGTTCCCGTTGCGATCGACGCGCTCGAACACGCCCAGCGTCTGCGCCTGGTGCAGGTCGTTGGTCGCGACGTGGGCGGCAGAGTTGTTGGCAGCGCGCTGGATGTACGTCCGCGGGTCGAAGTCGACGAAGACGGTGACGCTGCGGTACCGGTAGATGCCGACAAAGCGGGTCACCAGTCCGTCGCGCGTGGCCTGACGCTCGACCTCCAGCCACGCCTTCGGGATCTGGATGCGCTTCCTGTAAGCGGGCCATGGGTACCCGAGGTGCGTCACCTGCGCCTTGAGTATGACCTGGTCGCGGAACCTGACCACGCGGGCACCGCCGTACGTCGAAGTCGTGGCGCCGGGTAGTGCGGACAGGAGGAGCTCGTTCTTCTCCTTCTCGGTGAGCGTCGTGTCGACGTCTGGAACGAGCTCGCCGTCTGGGCCGATCTGGTCAACGACGATTGATCCCACGCGCGCTCCTGCAACTGGTTCTCGTTGGACTGCGGATCACCTAGCCGACCCGAAACGCCGCGCTCGAGGCGCGGTCCGCGCTAACTCTGGCACAGGGGTACGACACTCTCGCTCGGGCACACCACGGGCACACCGCGGCACTTCCCCCGCCGAGGCAATCGAGCGGCGCGGTCAGAGAGCGAGTTGTGCGGCACTGCCACCGTTGTCCAAGGTCGATCAAGGTCGCCCTCACGCAGTACCAGTTAGCACTCGCGTGGAATCTCGCGTGGAGTCACAGTCGTTCCGGTCCTCTCGGTCGAGGACCTCGGGGAACGCCGAAGGCCGCTGACCAGGACTTTCATCCTGACCAACGGCCTTCAAGGAGTGGAGCTAGGGGGATTCGAACCCCCGACCTTCTCATTGCGAACGAGACGCGCTACCAACTGCGCCATAGCCCCTTGAGCGGTGTACAGACTAACACCCCGGGGGCGGGGTCTCGCAAACCAGCCACCCCCGGGGGAGCTACTGCCCCGCGGCCCGGCGACGCGCGAGGATCTCGTTGAGATCGAGGCCCAGCGTCTCCGTCCTGGGCTTGCGCTCGTCGCCGTCCGCGGGCTCGGGAGCGCCGTTCGCCGGGTCGCTCGCACCCGACGGCGCACGCTCGGCACGGGTCGGCGCATCCGACGCGACACCGTCCGCGACGGCGTCCTCCGCTCTTGTCGGAGACACGTCGTCGGCCGTGAGCGGAGCGGGCTCGCGACGCGGTGCCGTGGCCTTCATCGTGTACGTCGGCGGCGGGACCGGGACGGGGTCCCACGCTCGCCCCGACGGGACGTCGGCGCGCCGCGTCTCGGTACGCTCCGGCGCAGGCTCCTCGGAGTCCGAGCCGGTGCCGGCGCCGTCGGACGCCGTCGTGCTCGCCGGGGTGCCGCGCTCGCGCGCGGACGAGGCGGTCGACGCCGGAACGGCCTCGGCCGTCGCCGCGGCCGTCGCCCGTGCGAGGTCCTTGGCCGTGACGCGCGGGATCATCTGGGTGCTCACCTGCGAGCCGTGCACGGCGCGACCGGTGACACGGGGCCGCACGTTGCGCGGCGCGGCGGGGCTGCCGAGGACCGCCCCCCGTGCCGCCCGTGCGGCGGCGCGGCGCTCGGCCAGCCAGGCGGCGTCGGACCGCTGCGCGGCGAGCACCGCACGACGGCCCAGGACGAGCACGAGCCCGAGGACCGCCGTCGGGACCAGGCCGGCCCACCACGGGACGAATCCCAGCGCGACGACGACCCACACCGCCACGCTCGCGAGCAGCAGCACGACCGTGAGCGCGAGCCTGCGGCGCGCCGCGGCGGCGCGCCGTTCGAGGAGGGCGAGCCGGGACGACTCCGGACGTGGCTGCGCCCCGCGAGAGGGTGACGCGCTGACGGTGCTCCCCATGGCGTGCGATCCCTCCTCGTCGTGCGTCCGGCCGTCCGACCGGTCCTGCTGCCCTGCTCCCCCGCTCCCGAGGAGGGCGCGGGCCCCACCTGCCGCGTCGCCCGGCCCGGCCGCGATGGCCGCGACGGTCGAGACGCCGTCGAGCCTCGCGTCCCACCGGTCGAGCGCCCCGCCGGCCGGGCCGGCGACGGCCAGGACGCGCAGGGATCCCGAGAAGCGATCCTCCGTGCGCGCCTCCAGCAGCTGCTGCCGGTGACGCACCCGGTGGGGGACGTAGAACCCGAGCCACAGCAGCACCACCGCGAGCGCGACGATCCCCGAGGCCGATTCCACATCACGACGGTAGGCGAGGCGCACGGCGACGCCCCGCACGCGCCCCGGCGTGTCGGACGCCTCAGGTGGCCTCGCGCCGTGTTGCCTGCCACCGGGCGAGGAGCCCGTCGGGGACCTCCTCGCTCGTGATCGCGAAGGTCCGGTGGTCACGCCACGCGCCCTGGATGTGCAGGTAGCGCTCGCGCGTGCCTTCGTCGCGCAGCCCGAGCTTCTCCACGACGCGCAGGCTCGGGCCGTTCTCCGGGCGGATGTTGATCTCGATCCGGTGCAGCCCGAGGACGGCGAAGCAGTAGTCCGTCGCCATCGCGACGCTCGTCGGGATGATCCCGCGACCGGCGACGTGCTCGCTCACCCAGTAGCCGATGCTCGCGCCGCACAGCGACCCGTACGTGATGGACGAGACGGTGAGCTGGCCGACGAGCTCGCCGTCGAGCTCGACGGCGAACGGCAGCGACGTCCCGGCACGCGCCTGGGACGACAGCACGCGGACGTACTCGGTGAACGTCGGCGGGCCGCCTGCCGTCCCCGGGCGCGGCGACGTGCCCTCCCACTGCTCGAGCCACTCCGCGTTGCGCGCGCGCAGCCGCATCCAGGTCTGGGCGTCACGACGGCGCAGCGGCCGGAGCACGACCGTCCCGTCGAGCGCGTCCTCGCGGAGCGTCACGGGCCACGGCTTGGCGACGGTCCAGCCGCGCGCGATCTTGTGCGTCATCCGGCGGTGACCGTCCTCGGTGTCTCTCGGCGGGCACGGGCGGGCGCCCGGTCCTCGGTGCACAGGGTGGCACCACCGGGCGCCCGCACGCCACCGGCCGGTGACCCGGGCACACCCGACGGCGACCGACGTCGTCAGCCCAGCGTGACGACGACGCTCACCTCGGTCCCGGCCGGCTGCGCGGGGATCGGCGCGGCCGGGTCGTGCTCGACGCCGTCGACCGTCACCGAGCGCACGCCCTTCGACACGTGGTCCGGGTTGCGGACCTCGATGTCGTAGACCGCGCCGCGCCACTCGCGCCGCACCTCGAACCCGTCCCAGTCCTTCGGGATCGAGGGGTCGACGACGAGCCCGTCGAGCGCGAGGCGCACGCCGAGGACGTACTTGGTCACCGCGGTGTACATCCAGCCGGCCGTGCCCGTGAGCCACGGGTTCTGCGCCTTGCCGAACCACTCGTGGTCGCGGCCGTAGAGGAACTGGACGTAGGCGTACGGCTCGGCGCCGCGGACCTCGATGTTGTCGTTCTGGTGGTACGGGAGGATCGCGTCGTAGAGCTGCACCGCCTCGTCGCCGCGCCCGAGCATCGCCTCGGCGATGATCGGCCACGCGTTCGGGTGGGAGAAGATCGCCGCGTTCTCCTTGATGCCGGGGTAGACGCGCGTGACGAACCCGACCGTGTCGTCGACCGTCGTGAACGCCGGCCAGTTGAGGTGGCTGCCGTACTCGGAGCCGAGCAGCTCGCGCACCGCGTCCATCGACGCCTCGCCGCGCTCCTGGCTCGTGATGCCCGCGATGACGGGCCAGGCCTGGTGCTCGAGGAAGATCTTGCCCTCGGCGTTCTCCGCCGAGCCGATCTTCACGCCGTCGCGCGTGTATCCACGGATCCACCAGCGCCCGTCCCAGAGCTGGGTGTCCGCGACCTTGGCGATGCGCTCGCGCTCGGCCGTGAACCGCACGACGTCCGCCTCGGCCCGCTCGTCGCCCGCCGCCGCGAGCGGCTCGGCGATCTCGAGGAACGCGCCGATCGCCCATGCGTGGAGGAACGTCACGAGCGACGTCTCTCCCCCGCCGAGGTTGAGGCAGTCGTTCCAGTCGGCGCGCAGCCCGAGCGCGACGCCGTTCTGACCCACCTGCTGCGCGGAGAACTCGAGCGCGCGGACCAGGTGGTCGTAGACGGTGCCGGGCGTGCCCTCCGCGAACGGGATCTCCAGGTCGAGGAAGGACCGGTCGCCCGTCTCCTTGACGTACTCGACGACCGACGGCACGAGCCACAGGTGGTCGTCCGAGCACGTGTCCTCGAGCCCGTGGATGAGGTCCTTCGGGTCGACGGTCGGGACGATCGTCGGCGACGGGACGTCGGGCAGCTTCTCGGCGTCGGGGTCGAACGCCTTGGGGTCGAACAGGTGCAGGCCGTACCCGGCCTCCGTCTGGGCGCGCAGGAGCTCGACGATGCGCTGGCGCGTCTTCGTCGGGTTGGAGTGGATGACGCTCATGACGTCCTGCGCGGTGTCGCGGTAGCCGAGGCCGGCGCGCCCGCCCACCTCGACGAACGACGCGAACCGCGACCACTGCACGCACGTCTCCGCCTGGAGCAGCGTCCAGGCGTTGATCATCGTGTTCATGCCCTCGTGCGGTGTGCGGATGCGCAGCTTGTCCTGCTTGGCGCGCCAGTACCCGCGCAGGCGCTCGCGCTCGGCGTCGACCGTCGCGACGTCGGCGTACTTCGCCTGGATCGCACGCCCGGCCTCGTCGCGCGAGCCGTACCCGAGCATGTAGACGAGACGCTTGGTCTCGCCCGGCGCGAGCGTGACCTTGTGCTGCAGCGCGCCGCAGTGGTTCTGCGTCGTGGCGCTGGTGTTCGAGCCGTGCCCGCGCTCGATCGCGATCGGGTTGGCCTCGGACCGGTAGGGCCCGATGAAGCTGTCGCGCAGCGAGTCGTACGACGACGGCGTCTCGCTCGACGCGAAGTAGTGGAACGTCCACGGCTCGTAGTAGAAGTCGTACTCGATGATCCCGTCCTCGTAGGAGGACCCGGACGCGTAGAGCGACATCTGCAGGTTCTGGTTGTCGATCGTGATCGTGTGGAAGCTGAACTCCACGTACGACCCGACGGTGAGCTCGCGCACCTCGTCCGTCGTGTTGGTGACGCGCACGTCCCACAGCTCGACGTCGTCGTCGAGCGGGATGAACACGGTCTGCTCGGCGTCGATGCCCTTGTACTCCGAGCGGAACGTCGTATAGCTCAGCCCGTGACGCGTCGTCCAGCGTCCCGCACCGCCCGCGGGGTCGAGCTCCTCGTCCGGCCCGACGAACGGCTTGCCCACCGGCTGCCACGACACCGACCAGTGGTCGCCGTCGGCGTCGTCGCGCAGGTAGACGTAGTGGCCCGGCCGGTCCAGCGGGACGCCGTTCTGGCGGAAGCGCGAGATGCGCCCGTACTGCGAGCTCTTGTAGTACGAGTACCCACCGCCGGTGCTGGACAGGACCGTGCACAGGTCACGCGTCCCGAGGTAGTTGGTCCAGGAGACGGGGACGTCGGGGCGCTCGACGACGTACTCGTCGCGCGCGGTGTCGAAGTGGCCGTAGCGCATCGTGTGCTCTGGTTCCTATCCGGAGTGCTGCGAGGTGGGGCTGGGGGCGGGTGGGTGCCGGTCAGACGCCGGCGGTGACGAATCCCTGGAGCCACTCGAGGAGCTCGGCGGCCTTCTCGGGAGAGTCCGCCTCGACGAACATGCGCAGGACGGGCTCGGTGCCGGAGAACCGCAGCAGCGCCCAGTTGTCGTTCTCGAGGAGGATCTTCGTGCCGTCGAGGTGCGAGACCGAGACGACGGGGTACGGGCCGACGTGCGTCAGCGGCTGCGCCTCGAGGCGCCGGGGCACCTCGACCCGCATCTCCGGCGTCGCGGGCACGCCCGCCTCGAGCGTGTACAGGCGGCCGGTGATCTCGTAGATCATCGCGCGCAGCTCGGAGATCCGCTTGCCCGTGCGGGCGAGCATCTCGGCGACGAGCGCGCACGCGAAGATACCGTCCTTGCCGAGGATCCAGCCGCGGACCGTCAGGCCGCCCGACGACTCGCCGCCCAGGACCGCGTCGATCTCCGCCATGCCCGCCGTGACGTGCTTGAAGCCGACCTTGACCTCGCGCGACTCCTCGCCGAGGTGGGCCGCGAGGCGGTCGAGCAGGTGCGTCGTCGCGAGGTTGCGCACGACGCCGCCCTTCTCGCCCCGCACCTCGTGCAGGTACCAGTAGAGGAGCAGGAGGAGGTCGTTCGTCGAGATGTACTCGCCGGTCTCGTCGACTATGCCGATGCGGTCGGAGTCGCCGTCGGTCGCCATGCCGAGGTCGTAGCGTCCGCCGCCCTGCTGGATCATCGTCACGAGCGTGCTCAGCCGCTGCAGGTCGGGCGCCGGCGCGATGCCCCCGAACAGCGGGTTGTGCGTGGCGTGGATGAACTCCGCCCGCACGCGCATGTCCGACAGGATCGTGCCGAGCGTGAGCTGGCTCGTCCCGTACATCGGGTCCACGACCACCTGCAGGTCGGAGCCGCGCACGGCCTCCACGTCGACGATCTCCTCGATCGCGTCGACGTACGGGTCGGTGAGCACGCGGTCCACGACGACGCCCGTGCGGCGCGCGACGTCGATGTCGAGCGTGATGACGTCGTCGACGGACAGCGCGTTGGCCTCGTCCTGGTAGCGGTCGGTCTCGTCGTCGAGCGGCAGCGAGCCGTCCTGGCGGAACACCTTCATGCCGTTCCACTCGGGCGGGTTGTGGCTGGAGGTGACGATGATCCCGTACGCCGCGCCGAGGTAAGGCGCGGCGAACGTGACGAGCGGCGTGGGGACGTCGTCGGGCAGGAGCGTCACCGCGATGTTGTTGCCCGCGAACACCTCGGCCGCCGCGACGGCGGACTCGCGCGACAGGAACCGGCGGTCGCCGCCGATGACGACTCCCTTCGCGTCGAGCCCCCGCCGTATCGTCTCGTTGGCGATCGCCTGGCACAGCCGGCGCACGTTCGCGAGCGTGTACCCCTCACCGATCACGGCACGCCAGCCGCCCGTGCCGAACACGATCTTCGTGTCCGTGTTCTTCTTCGGCACGAAGAGGCGCTTGAGGACGATGTCCGCGGCCTGGGCGAGTTCGTCCGGCGTGTTGATCCCCCGCACCTCGTCGACGTCGACGATGCGGTATGACGAGATCCGCCGGCCCGCGCCGATGACGCGGCGCGCGAGCTCGGTGAGGCGGTGCTCACTGTCGGCCGCCATGCGCTCCAGCTCGGCGAACAGCAGGCCCGGCGCCGCGACGTACGCGCCGACGTTGATCTCGGCGCGCGGCTCGGCGACGGCCCCCGCGAGCTCCGACGACTCGAGGATCGCCGCGATCTCCCCCTCGGCGCGCACGACGCGCCCGTACCCGTCCGGGTCGTCGACGACGGCCGACAGGAGCGACAGGTCCGCGCCGGTGAGCGTGTGCCGGTTGAGCAGCCCGAGCAGGGACTCCGAACGCAGGAGCGGGGTGTCGGCGTAGGCGACGAGGACGGTCGCGTCCGCGTCTGTGCCCGCGCCCAGGACCGAGGCGATCGTGCCGCGCGCGGCGAGCACGGCGTCGCCCGTCCCGAGGGGCTCGCCCTGCTCGACGTAGACGACGTCCTCGCCGAGCAGCTCGCGCACCGTGGGGTCGTCGGGCGAGACCACCACGACGATCCGGGACGCGTCCACGACCCGGCGGACGTTGGCGACCGCGAGCTCGACGACCGTCGCGCCCCCGAGGGGTTGCGTGAGCAGCTCGCGCGACGCGACGTCGTGCCCGGCGGCCAGGACGACGGCGGCGCGGGTCGTCGCGGGACGCGCGACCCGGGCGCGCGGGGTCCTCGCTGCGGTGATGGCGGTGGACATCGCGGGCGTCGTCGCGGTCATGGGCGTCCTCACTGGTCGGCACCTTCTGGTCGGCACTGCGGGCTGGTTCCGGACTTATTTGTCAGGAGTCCGTACTACTAATCGGTCCCGATCATAGGCACCTCGACCGCGCGCACGAAAGCGACACGGGACCGCGCCACGGCCGGAGCAGGCCCGTCGCACTCCCTCGGCCGGGTGACAATAGGGACATGAGTGGCCTGGCCCAGCCCTATCCCCTGCACGGAAGCATCGAAGCCGAGGACGCGAAGGAGATCCTCCGCAAGGCCATCCGCACCAACCGCCAGACGAGGTCCGAACGGCTCCGCAAGGAAGCGGCCGCTGCGATCGCCGACGTCGTCGAGACCATCCCCGAGGTCGCCGCCGCCACGTGCGTCGCGACCTACGCCGCGCGTCCCACCGAGCCCGGCACCCTCGCGCTCCTCGAACGACTCGCCGCACGCGACGTCCGGCTCCTGCTCCCCGTGCTCGGCGCCGGCCTGCAGCGCGACTGGGCCGTCTACGACGGCCCCGCCGACCTCCAGGTCCGCGCCCCCGGGCGACCACCCGAACCCGGGACGCCCACCCTCGGCCCCGACGCGATCTCGCAGGCCGACGTCGTCATCGCCCCCGCGCTCGCCGTCGACTCGCGCGGCGTCCGGCTCGGCCAGGGCGGCGGGTGGTACGACCGTGCCCTCGAGCACGTACGCCCCGGGACCAAGGTCGTCGCCGTCGTCTTCCCGGAGGAGGTGTACGACGCGGCGGACCGCCCCCTCCCGCTCGAGCAGCACGACAAGACCGTCGACGCCGTCGCGACCCCCCTCGGCTGGCGCTGGCTCCCGTAGCGGTCGGGTCGGGTTCACCGCCCGCGTGGTCGGGTCGGGTTCACCGCCCGCGTGGTCGGGCTGGGTGGCCGGGTCGGGTTTACCGCCCGCGTGGTCGGGCTGGGTGGCCGGGGTGGGTGGTGCGCTCGGGCTGCCGCGCCGTCACCCTGGTCCTTTCGTCCTCGCCTCACGAGCGCGGCTCTACGCCCTTCGCACACCACCCACCCCGACCCGGCTCCGGCCCACCACTGCCATCGCCAGGCCCACGAGTTGTCAGCACACCACGGGTCACAGCACCCGTCCGGCGCTGACAACTGCGCATCGCACGAAGCTGTCAGCGCTCCACCGGTCTCCAGACCCGTGGAGCGCTGACAAGTCAGATCGACCGGCAAGCGAAGTCCCGACCGGACCGGGCCACCGAACCCCGGCCACGCGGCCTCGCGCGACGACGGGCTGGACTAGCGGCGGGGGCGGACCGTGTGCGAAGGGCGTCAAGGGCGCGCTCGGGGAGCGAGGCCGAATGGACCAGGGCGACGGCGCGCCAGCCCGAGCACACGGTCCGCCCCCGCCGCGGGCGCAACCACGGACTGCCCAGCCGAGCCCGAGCACACGGTCCGCCCCCGCCGCGGGCGCAACCACGAACGCCCCGACCCGAGCGCTGCCGCCGAACTACGGGACCAGGGTCAGCTCGTCCTTGCCGGCCTCGGCGACTGCGGCGGTCGTGAACGGCCAGGGGTAGGTCTCGCCCGCGGCCCAGGTCTCGAGCTGGTCGGCGTAGTGCTTCGAGGCCGGGTGGGCCGACGTGCCCGTGACGGTGACCCAGGTGGAGCGGTCGAGGTCGTCGAGGTCGACGACCATGCGCATGGACGGGCCGGCCGTCACGCCGAAGGACCCGGACGCGGCGTCCCAGGCGGTCGCGTTGACGATCGACGAGCCGCCGGGCATGCCGACGGGGTTCGGGTTGACGTAGTCGCGCACGGGCCAGGGGATCGACTCCCCGCCGAGGACGGGGTGCTCGAGCGCGAGGACGTGCAGGTCGCCCCACGCCCAGTCCGTCGGCAGCTTGCTCTGCTCGACCGTCAGGTCGAGTCGCGCGGAGACCAGCGCCTGCGTGAGCACCTCGTCACGCGTCTCGACGAGGTTCACGGTCTGCCGGTCGTCCCAGAACGGGTCGGTCGGGTTCTCCAGGAGCCCCTGGACGACGGCGAGCCAGCGGCTCCCGCCGTTCGGCCGCGCCGACTCGGGCAGGTCGTCCCAGAAGGTGAGCTGGAGCAGGTTGCGCCAGACGGCCGCGAAGTAGGCGGCCGCGGCCGAGTCGGTGTCGGTGCGGTAGTCCCAGTCGGCGAGGAGCTCCTGGCCCTGGGCGGCGAAGTCGTCGTCGATCTCCTGGTCGAGCAGGCGCGGGACGAGCACCTCGGCGTACGGGCTGCGGTCGTCGATCTGGATCTCGTTCATGGTGTCGACGTCGATGGTGCGGCCCGCGGAGATCTCGGCCTCGAGCAGCTCGCGGATGCGCTGCGAACGGTAGCCGTGGTCCCAGTCCGTCGTGAGGAACGGCTCGACGCCGGTCGGGAGCACCGCCTGGTTCGCGGCGACGACGAAGCCCTCGGCGGGGTCGACGACGCGCGGCATCTGCTCGCTCGGGACGTAGCCCTGCCAGTCGTACCGCTCGTCGGAGCCGTCGCGCGGCCACGTGCCGTCGGACGGCACCTCGGCGTCGGGCACGGCCTGGCGGACCGGGATCTTTCCGGGCGCCTGATAGCCGATGTGGCCGTCCGTCGTCGCGAACACGATGTTCTGCGCGGGGACCTCGAAGAGCGCGGCGGCGGCCTGCATGTCCTCGGCGTCCGCGGCGAGGTTGAACGCGAAGACGGCGTCCGCCGTCCGGCCCGGCTCGAGCGCGGTCCACTGGAGCGCGACGGCGTACTCCCCCAGGCGCGTGTCGAGGGCGGGCGTGCCGACGGACGCCTCGAGCTGCGGGATCGCGGCCGAGACGATCGGGCCGTGCACGGTCGAGCGGATCTCGAGGTCGACGTCGTCGCCGCCCGCGACGCGCAGCGTCTCCGTGCGGGTCTCGAGCGGCACCCACTCGTCGCCGCGCAGGTAGGTGTCGTCGCGCACGCGCTCGACGAAGAAGTCGGTGACGTCCGCGCCCATGTTCGTCAGGCCCCAGGCGAGGTCGGCGTTGTGCCCGATGACGACGCCCGGGAACCCGGCGAAGGAGAACCCGGCGACGTCGAACGCGCACTGCGGACCGACGTCGTTGCAGTGCAGACCGACCTGTGCCCAGATGCCGGGTGCGCCGAGGGCGAGGTGCGGGTCGTTCGCGAGGATGGGCTTGCCGCTCGCGGTGTGCTCACCCGAGACGACCCAGGAGTTGGACCCCGTGCCCTCGCCGCGACCGATCAGCACGGGCACGGCGTCGAGCGCGCGGTCGGCTGACTCGAGGGCCGCCTGCAGGTGGTCAGACCCGTACTCCTCGCGGGCCCGGGGGCCGAGCTCGAGCGCGACCTGCTGCGGGTTCTCGAGCTCGCCGGGCTGGAGGATCGGCGCGTTGACGTCGCTCGGATAGGCCGGGAAGAGCTCCGCGACCCGGGCCGTGTCCTGGATCGTGCCGTAGGCGAGCGCCCGCTCGAGCTCGTCGTCGTAGTTGCCGCGCAGGTCCCACGCCATCGCCTTGAGCCAGGCGAGCGAGTCGATCGGGTCCCACGGCTCGGGGTCCGCGACGTCGACCTGCAGGCCGAGCACCGTGTACTCGAGCGCGATCTCGCTCGGGCTCCGGTTCTCGAGGTAGGCGTTGACGCCCTCGGCGTACGCCTGGAGGTACGCCTTCGTCTCCGGCGAGACGATCTCCCACTCCTGCTCGGCGACCTCGCGCCAGCCGAAGGTGCGCGTGACCGTGTCGGCCGCGATCGCGTCGGGGTTGTCGCCCACGAGCTCGGCCATCCTGCCGGACGTCACGTGCCGACGGTAGTCCATCTCGAAGAAGCGGTCCTGCGCCTGGACGTAGCCCTGGGCCCGGAAGAGGTCCTCGGGCGTGTCCGCGTAGATCTGCGGGACGCCCTGGGCGTCCCGGAGCACCGTGACCTCGCTCTGCAGGCCCGTGAGCTCGATCTCCCCCGAGGCCTGCGGCAGCGGCCGGCGGACCGTGGCGACGACGAACACCGCTCCGGCCACGAGGGCCAGCACGAGGAGCACGGCGACCCCGATCAGGACCCGGCGGCGCGTCGACCGGCGACGCCGTGGCGGCGGAGCACCGGCGTCGGCCGGGCTCGCGGGAGCAGCGCCGGGAGGAGCATCACCAGCAGGGGCCTCGGCGGGTTCGTGCACAGACACGGATGCGAGACTACCTCGGCCCGTGTCGCGCACCGGCCCGCGTATGATTGGCACTCGGAAGTTTCGAGTGCCAGGCGGTGTTGAGTCGGTCGGACCGCCGAGCCCGACCCGCCGCACGCCGCCCAGCGGCCGTCTCGTGAACGAGGAGAACCCGTGCCCACCTACGCGTACACGTGCACCGCCTGCGGTCACGCCTTCGACATCCACCAGTCGTTCAGCGACGACGCCCTGACCGTGTGCCCCGAGTGCTCCGGGCGTCTGCGCAAGGTGTTCTCGTCCGTCGGTGTGACGTTCAAGGGTTCCGGGTTCTACCGCACCGACTCCCGCTCGGGCGGCGCGTCGTCGAGCGCGCCCGCCGCGAAGCCCGCTGCCGCGTCCACGTCCTCCTCGACCGGATCGTCCGGCAGCTCGAGCGGTTCGAGCTCCTCCGGCTCCTCGGCGAGCACCTCCGCCGCGTCCTCCTGACCGGCGGTCCGCCTTCGGCGCGACGCCGCCGCCCAGGGCGGACCACAGACCTCCGGCCGTGACTGCTCCCGCCGCCTGCTCCGCGCGCCGTCCACAGGCGGCGGTCCCGACCGGGCGCGACGTACCGGCTCGGCGCTACGGTCGGCGACCATGGCTCCCTGGTCGTCTCGTCCTCGTGCGTCGTCCGACGCCGGCCCGCACCCGACGAGGTCCGCGCTGCCCCGCCGTGCGCGCGCGCTGTGGTGGCGTGCTCGTCTCGTCCTGGCTGCGCTGTGCTGCGGTGTCGCCGCGTCGCTGATCGTGTCGGCCGCGCGGCCCGCTCCACCCCCGACGACGCCGGTCGTCGTCGTGGCGCGCGCCGTGCCCGCCGGTGCGACGCTCACGGCCCAGGACCTCCGGGTGGACCAGGTTCCGGCGCGGCTCGTCCCGGAGGGTGCCTCCTCGCGGGCCGACGACGTCGCCGGGCGTCGCGCGTCGGTGGCCCTCACGCCGGGCACCCTCGTCCAGGGCTCGCTCGTCGCCGCGGGCGAGCTCGCGGCCGCCGCGCCCGACGGGACCGTCGTCGCGCCGGTGCGCCTCGACCCGGGCGTCGCCGCTCTCCTCGGCGCCGGGGACCGCGTGGACCTGCTCGTCGCCTCGGACGGCGTCGCGAGCGACGTCGGCGCGGTCGGCGCGACCGACCCGCTCGACCCGACGGGGAGCACGTCACAGGACCCGGGGACGAGCCCGGTCCACGACCCCTTTCTGGCGCGGGGCGCCGTCGTCGTGCCGAGCCCGGAGCCCGCGGACAGCGGCGGGCTGCTCGGGACCGGCGCGTCGGGGACCGACACCGTCACGCTGGTCGCCGTCCGTCCCGAGGAGGCCGTCCGGCTCGCCTCGGTCACGGGGTGGGCGACGATCACGGCCGTCCTCGTCCCCTGACCGCGGTGGTCGTCGCCCCATGACCGGCGCCAGTCAACCGGTCCGCGGGTGCGACCTCCTGTCCCGTGGTCGGCATCGACGGACCAGGGCGCCCGTTTTGCCCCGGCGGACGTCCGTTGAAAGGATCACCCGGCACAGTCATGGCACCGCAGCCACGCGGGACCACCGACGTGAAGGGATCCATCCATGCAGAACGTGCTCAACGGGTTCAAGGAGTTCGTCCTCCGAGGCAACGCGATCGACCTGGCGGTCGGCGTCGTCATCGGCACGGCCTTCTCCGCCATCATCACCTCCGTCGTCAACGGCCTGATCAATCCGCTCGTCGCGGCGATCTTCGGCCAGCCCGACCTCACCGGCGTCGGCAACTTCACCATCAACGAGGCGAACTTCAGCCTCGGTCTCATCCTCGACGCGCTCTTCAAGTTCCTGTGCGTCGCGATCGCGCTCTACTTCTTCATCGTCCTCCCGATGAACCACCTCGCCGCGCGCCGCAAGCGCGACGTCGAGCCGGAGCCGGCGGCGCCGGCCGAGGACGTCCGCGTCCTGCAGGAGATCCGCGACATCCTCGTGGCGCAGTCCTCCGGCCCGGGCGGGTCGGCTGCGGGAGGGCCGACGCCCGGCGGCCCGACCCCGCCGCGCAACCTCTGAGCACCACCCACCCGACGAGCAGGCGGTCGTGACCGGTCCCGTAGACAGGCGGCCACGACCGCCTCTCGCGTGTCGAGAGGGCTCGGCCCGTCAGTCGCGCCCGTAGTGCGGCGGGACGTCACCCAGCAACCGAGCGTCGTTCGCGCCGGTCCCGGCACCGCCCGGCCGCGCGTCGTCGCCCCACCCGTCCGCACGCTCGTCGGCGCTCGCCCCTGGC
Organism: Cellulosimicrobium sp. BMG9.22; assembly: GCF_059159975.1. Lineage (NCBI taxonomy): Bacteria > Bacillati > Actinomycetota > Actinomycetes > Micrococcales > Promicromonosporaceae > Cellulosimicrobium > Cellulosimicrobium sp. BMG9.22. The sequence continues at coordinate 80,646 of NZ_JBZGBY010000011.1, forward strand.
ACGGACGTCGTCTCGGTCCCCCGCCGCACGGCACGACGCGCCCCCCGACGCCGCCCCCCGCCGTCGGGCACGGACGAACGGTCGGACGAAGTCTCGGACGCGCTGCTCACGCCTCCATGGTCCCACCGACAGGAAAGAGTCCCGTCGGACGAGGAACCCCGACACCGCCGTGCTGGGCCTGACGGGGGCGGAGAAGGTGACCCGACATGGCGGGTCGGACGCGCGCGCCGTTCCCGGCCGACGGTCCGGAGAAGGTGACCTGACATGGCGGGGTCGGGGGCGTGCGCGCCGTCGTGGTCGGGTCTGGCGGGAGCGCCGCGAGGAACGAGCGGCGCGGATGGTAGACGGCGCGCACGCCCCCGACCCCGCACCCAAGGCGACCACACGAAGCACCCAAGGCGACCACACCAAGCGCCCGAGGCGAGGGATCAGAGCTCGTCGTCCCCGTGCTGCTCGTCGTCGTCGATCACCGGCACGACGACGATCCGGTCCCCACCACCGGTCTGCGCGACACCCCCGGACTCGGGGAGCCGCGCGTCGCGCACGGCTTGCACGACCCGCCGGATGCGCTCGGCCTCCTTCGCGGGGTCGAGGAACGCGGCGGCGGACCACACCTGCGCGACGGTCCACCCGATGCGTTCGAGCCGTTCGGCGACCTGGCGGTCCCGGACGCGGACGCTGCGCTCGGCGACGTACGCGGCGTCGTCGGTGAGGACGGCGACGAGGAGCTCGCCGGGGAGGTCGGGGTGGCCGACGACGAGGGGGATCCGGTCGCCGTCGCCGATGCCGTAGTCGGTCTCGACGACGAGGCCGGCGCGCCAGAGGCGTTCGGCGAGGTCGAGGACGAGGCGGTCGGGGGTGCCGCCGACGTCGACGCCGTTGCCGAGCGTGACCTGGTCGGCGATCCCGCTGCGCTGCTCGGCGAGGTCGAGCACCTCGGCGAGGAGCTTCGCCCCGGCGCCGCGCAGGCGCTCGGGGTCGAGGTCGCCGGCGGTGAAGCACGAGACGACGTGGAGGCGGCGCCGGGTCGCGCCGACGCTGTCGAGGAGCATCGCGTCGGCGCCGGGCGTGTTGAGGATGCCGAACCGGTGCAGCACGCGTCCGTGGGGCGTGCGCCCGAACCCGACGGACAGGACGATGGTGTCGCGCACGAGGCCGGCGACGCCGGACACGTCGGCGACGACCACGGGCTCGGGACGGGACGCGGCGAAGAAGCCGGCGAGCGCGGGGTTCTGCCGCACCTCGACGAGCAGCGCCTCGCGGATGCGGTCGGCGTGCAGGGGCGTGACGGTGACGACGGCGAGCGACTCGTCGGGGCGGGTCAGGGCGTGCTCGATCGCGACCTCGACGACGCGGTCCACCTCGGCCTGCGTGCTCTCGACGGCGCCCGAGACGGGGTCGGGCATGCCCGCGCCGTCGACGACGTCGAGCTGGACGAGCGTCTCGGCCCGCGGCAGCGGGGAGGGGCGCAGGACGCCCGCGTACCCGTGCTCGGCGAGGAAGGTCGTGACGTAGGGGTCGCGGCGCGACCCGTCGGCGAGGAGCGTCACGGTGGGCAGCAGGTCGGCGAGGTCGCGCACGGTCGACGTCGACGCGGCACGCGGGTCGCCGACGGCGACGACCTGGCGCCCGCGTGCGAGCGCGGACAGCACGAGCTCGACGGGGGCGTGCTCGATCGCGTCGAGCACGACGAGGTCGACGGTGCGCGTGGCGGGCACGAGGTGCGGGACGAGCGTGGGCGTCGCGACGAGCACGGGACGCAGCCGTCGCAGCACGTCGGGGTGCTTCTCCGCGGTCTCGCGCAGGCTGACGAGGCGGCCCTCGAGCAGCTCGGTGAAGAGGTCCTCGGCCTCGTCGCGGTGCTCGCGCATGGCGACGCCTAGGTGCTCGCGCACCGCGGAGCGGACGGGCGCGCAGAGCGCGGCGACGTGGGCGCGGTCGAGGTCGCGGAACCGGCGTGCGAGCGCGTCGAGCCCGGCGCCGTCCTGGCCGGCGAGCGCCTGGTCCTGCGCGAGGACCTGCTCGAACACCGAGCTCCACCACGTGAGCTCGAGCTCGGGCCCCACGAGATCGGGTTCGACGTGCCGGTCCGTGAGGTCGGTGAGCAGGTCGTCCAGGCCTGCGCCCGTGAGCCGGCGCAGGATCGCCGTCCGCGCTGGCAGGGTGTCGAGCGACTCGGAGTCCTCCGCGAGCGCCTCGAGGCGTGCGGCGAGCGCGTCGAGGGGCACGTCGAGGAGTCCGGCGCCCTGGGGCGTCCCGGCGAGCACGGGCTCGAGCTCCTCGACGTCGATCCGCACGGCCTCGTGCGTGTCCTCGATGGCGGACAGTCCCTCGGGCAGGGTCGGCCAGCCGCCGCGGGGGCACTGCGCCTGCCAGACGGCGCGCTGCGCCTGCACCTCGATGAGGGCCGTGTGCAGGTCGGGCACGCGGACGCCGGGGCGGACCATGTCGCGCGCCTGGCGGCGCAGGCGACGGCGCACGAACCAGCCCATGTCGATGCCGCGCTCCTCGCGCCACGCGCGCGTCGCCGTCGCCTCGACGAGGTCCTGCGCGGTGCGCTCGAAGATCATCGGCTGGAAGACGTCGAGCGTGCCGCGCATGCCGCCGAGCATGGTGAGCTGGTCGCCCCACTGGCGCAGCGTCGTCGCGGGCGTGAGCCCGGTCTTCTGCGCGACCTGGTCGACCTGCGCGCGCAGCTGCGGGAGCGTGTGGGTGCGCAGACGCTCGACGCGCACGAGCGCGTCGTGCGCCTCCTGCGGGGTGGTCAAGCCGGCTCCGGACCAGGGCGTCGCCGTCGCGCGCGCGGTGAACGCGCCGAGCTCGGCCGCGGCGCGCAGGTCCTCGGCGAGCTGCGACCGCTGCGGCCCGACGGCGAGCACCGCCTCGGGCGTGAGCCGCACCCGGGTGTCGGGCGCGGGGTTCTCGGCGGTGAGACGCGCGAGGGCCTGGAGGGCGTCGTAGGCCGAGACGTTCCACGGCTCACGGACGAGGTGCAGCGCCTCGATGTACCCGGCGAGACGGGCCCGGGAGCCGAGGAGCGCGTCGCGGGTGCGCGCGAGCTCCTCGTCGTCGACCGCCTCGGGCTCGCTCGCCATGGCCGCGAGCAGCCGGTGGGAGGCCGTCTCACGCCACGTGGGCTCGGGGGCGATGTCGAGCACCAGGCCGCCGAGGCCCAGCGCGTCGAGACGCGCGACGAGCGCGTCGGCCGCCCGGCGGTGCCCGGGGACGTAGAGGACGTGCCGACCGGACGCCGCGGCCTCGGCGACGACGGCGGCGAGCGTGCCCGCGACGTCGGAACCCGCGGGCGCGTCGACGAAGAGGTGGGACCCGCTCGCGAGGGCGTCGACGACGTGCCGCTGCGAGGGGTCGAGGTCGCCCGCCCCGCGCTCGTGCACGGGGTCCGCGTCCCCGACGCGGGGGGTCGGCAGCTCGCGCCGCAGGGCGGCGGCGGACGTCTCGTCCCCGGCGATCGCCGCGACGACCTCGTGCCGCTCGAGCGCGGGCGCGAGCTCGTCGAGGTCGTCGACCAGCACCTGGCCGGGGTGGACGAAGGTCCCGACGAGGACGCGGTGCGTCAGCTCGAAGTCGCCGAGGACGGCTCGGCCCAGCGCGGTGATGCGCGCCATGGCGTCGCTCGGGTCGAACCCGGCGCCCGTGAAGGTGGAGCGCGCGAGCGTCACCGGGTCGAGCAGCGCCCCGTGCGCGCGCAGGGTGCGGGCGAGCAGCGGATTGATCTCCGCCGTCGGCTCGAGGGTGAGCTCGTAGTCCGTCTCGCCGTCGCCCCGCGGGGTGACGGTGAGGGGGCGCAGTAGGACGGGCGCGCGGACCGTCCGGGGCGTGGGCGCCTCCGCGGGGCCGTCCGGCGTGGTCTCGTCGCCGGGCCTCGCGGGTGCGGAGTCGTCCGGCGCGACGTCGTGCGGGTCCTCGGGTTCCGGTGCAGCGGGCTCGCCGTCCGCCTCGGGTGCCGGACCGGGCACGAACGGCCGGGTCAGGGTCGGGGCCCCGCGGCCGGCGACGCGTGCGAGCGCGGCGACGTCGTTCTCCGGCTGGGGCGCGCCGGGGTCCTGCGTCCAGGTCGCGACGCCGATCGCGAGGTACGTGGGCGCGACGCCGTAGCGCTGCGCGTGCTCGGCCGCGCGCACGACGACGGCACGCGCCCGCCGGCGTGCGGCCGGGAGCGAGCCGCCCTCGCGGAACAGGTTCGCGAGGCGCGTGGGCCGACCGGCGAAGAGCTGCGCGACGCCGGACGGGTGCGCCGCCGTGAGGTCGACGACCGCGTCGCCGAGGAGCGAGATGTCGGCGAGCGAGGAGCCTCCCGCGAGCTCGACCAGTCCGGCGCGCCAGCGCGTGACCGCCTCCTCGACGAGGGCGGCGGCGGTGGGCTCGGTCACGAGCACGGGGCGAGGACGGTCGGCGCCCTCGGCCGCGTCGTCGGGGTGCGCTCCTGCGGGGACCTCGGGGGCGTCGTCGTGCAGCCGAGCAGGATCGGCCACGCTCCGGGCGGCTGAGCTGGTGCGGGCTGCGGCGTTCACGCTCCGACGCTAACCGCAGAGGCGCACCGGGCCCGCCACGGCACGCCGGGCGGGTCCCGACACGATCACAGGGACGTCACGACCCGCTCGCGAGAAGATCGCGGTCTCGACGGCATCCCGCGAGGTCGCCGCGCCGCCCGGGGACGACGAAGGCCCCGAAACGCGATTCTCTGCGTTCCGAGGCCTTCGTCCATCGTCATTCCAGGAGGCTCTCCCGGAGAAGTGTGAAACAGCGCGCACCGCGCAGGGGGCAGGCGATGCGCGCTGTCGAGGACTATCTTGCACGGCGCCCTGGCTCGCGTCAACACGGCTCGACACACCTGGACGGGTGAATCGACGAATGGTCGGGAACCTCCTGAGAACGACCTGGACGATCGTCCACAAGAAGTGCGCGATTCCGCGAATCCGCCAGCGCCGACCGCGTGCGACGGTCCCTCCAGGCTACGACGTCACAGGATCTTCTCCCTTCCTCACGGCGGCAGGCACCGCCCCCCTGAGCGAGGTCCACACCGGGCGCCTACCGTGGGAGGACGCCCGTGGCCCGACGCCGGTCCTGCGGCGCGCGGCCGTCGCACCGGCCGGTGGCGGCGGGCGACGACTCCCCCGACGAGCCCCCGACGACCGGAAACCGCACCACGTGACGACACCCCCAGACAGCACCCGCGACACCGCGCCGGCGACCGAGGAGCCCTCGACCAAGGAGCGCGAGGCGCCCGCCCGGCTCTCGCTCACCCAGGTCCTGGCGAGCGCCCTCGCGGCCGTGAGCACCACCGTGCTTCTGTCGTACTTCGGCACGGCCGGGACCATCATCGGCGCCGGGATCGCGAGCGCTCTCACCGTCGTCGCGAACTACGTCTACACGCGCTCGATCCAGAAGACGCGCGACCAGCTCGTCCCGGCCGTGGGCAAGGTCGTCCACGTCACCACCGGGACGATCGTCCCGCGCGACCGGGGCGCGACGGCGCGCGTCGTCGCCGTGCCTCGCGGCACGGATCCGGCGGCCGCGCAGGACGTCGTCGACCCGACCGGCGATGTCGGCGCCGAAGCCGCAGCCGACGGGACCGGCCGGACCGGGCCGGCCCCGACCCTCGAGACCGTCGAGACTGTCCAGCCTCCTGCGACGTCCCGGTGGCTGCGGCTCGTCGACCGGTACGGCAAGGGACGGGTGCTGACGGTGACGGCGCTCGCGCTGTTCGTCGTGGTCATGGGCGTGGTCCTCGTCGTCGAGCTCGCCATCGGCAAGCCGATCTCCGACGCCGTGCGCGGCCAGGAGGGTGCGGGGACGTCGATCAGCCGCACCACGACGCCCGACGACGGCACCGTGACGCCGTCGCAGGACCAGCCGTCCGACGGCGGCACCCTGCCGACCGAGGACCCGTCCTCCGTCCCCACCGACGACATGACGACCGACCCCGACCCGGCGCCCACGCAGGAGCCGACGGACGTGCCGACCGGCGGCCCGACCGACGATCCGGCCCCCGTCGACCCGACGACGCCCGACGGGCAGACCGGTGCCACGGGCGGGACCGGCTCCGACGGCGACGGTGGCGGCGGGACCGGCGAGCCGTCGACGGGCGCGGGCGACACGCCGTCGGGCGGCGGCTCGGGAACCGGCGGCGCAGGGGCGGGCGACACCTCGGGCGGGTCGGCCGAACCCGACCCGGCGCCGACGACGTCGGGCGCTCCCGAGGCCTGACGCCTCGCGGCGTCTGCGCGCGGCTCAGCCCTGGTCGGCGGCGAGCGCGTCGGCGAGGAGCTCGACCAGCGTCTCGAGCTGCACGTCCCTGGCCGAGGAGTCGTCGTCGTCCGCCGCGCCGTCCAGCGCCCTCGCGGCCAGTCCGGACTTGCTGTCGATGAGCTCGGCGATCTTCGAGTCGATGGTCTGCGCGGCGATGATCCGCCACGCCGTGACGGGCTCGTCCTGACCGATCCGGTGGACCCGGTCGATGGCCTGCGTCTGCTCCGCGTCGGTCCAGGACAGCTCGGCCAGCACGAGGTTGGAGGCGACCTGGAGGTTGAGCCCCACGCCTGCCGCCGTCAGGGAGCACACGGCGACCGACACGTCGGGGTCGCCCGTGAACGCGGCGATGTTCCGCTCGCGCACCTTCGGTGTCTGGTCGCCGCGGATCGAGGCGTAGCGGATGCCGCGGTCGGCGAACGTCTGCTCCGCCTGGTCCATGACGTCGACGTGCTTGGCGAAGAACACGACCTTGCCGACGTTGCGCGCGAGCTGCGCGGTGTAGTCGGCGGCCGGCCCGGCCTTGGCCTGGCCGATCCGGCGGACCATCGTGAACACGTTCTCGCCGCGGGCCTTCGAGCTCGAGTCCTTGAGCTCCGCCGCCGCCACCCGGCGAGCGAGGTCCAGATCGACCCGGTCGCCGGCGGAGTCGTCGGCCGTGACCTCGACGACGGCGCCGCGCGCCTGGACGGCGGACCGGTAGCGCTCGACCATCCGGCGGGTCAGCGCGGCTTCGGCGGCGCGGATCGAACGGCCTTCTGCGCCGTCGAGCTCCACGGGCAGGTCGGCCACGCGGCGGGCGGGGATGTCGGCGACCACGTCGGCCTTGCGACGGCGGACGATCCCCATGTCGATCACGGCGGACCGTGCGGCGGCGTAGAAACCACGGTCCGCCGGGGTGAGGCCGGTGTCCTCGAGCGCGGTCATCAGCCTGCCGAGGGGCTTCGCGTCGTCGATCCAGCCGAGGAACTGCCAGATCGCCCGGAAGTCCTCGATGTCGTTGATGAGCGGCGTCCCGGTGAGCGCCATGAGCAGCGGCCGTGCGGTGCGCGCACGGATCCGCTCCGAGAGCGCGAGGACCCGTTGGGAGCGTTGCGAGGACTTGTTCTTGATGAAGTGCGCCTCGTCGACGACCATCCCGCGGAAGCCGAGCTCGCCGAGCCAGCCGACGTGCCGGTCCAGGATCTCGTAGTTCACGACGACGACGTCCGCGAACGCGTCCACCTGCTCGCCGTCGCCGTGGACGACCGTCACGCGCCGCAGCGGCGTCCACATGCCGACCTCGTGCGCCCAGTTCGCCTTCACGACGTTGGGGACGACCACCAGCAGGGGGAAGGCGTCGGCCGCCTGCGCCGCGAGCAGCGCCTGGGCGGTCTTGCCGAGGCCGGGCTCGTCGGCGAGCAGGAAGGTGCGATGGCCCCGGGCCGTGGCCGCGACGACCTGCGCCTGGTGCGGCATCAGGGCACGCCCGGGCGGAGCGGACACCACGCGAGGCTCCGGCAGCGCCATGCACGCCGGCGCGCCGGGGCCGGCCTGCTCGAAGGACCGGAAGAGCGGTTCGAGCAGCTCCCAGCCCGCGAGCCGCCGAGGTCGGGCCGCCCTCCGCTCCGCCGCTGCCTCGAAGTCCGGGGCGAGGAACGGGTTCGCCAGCTGGCGCGAGATCACGGACCGGGGCACGACGCGCTTCTCCGCGGCGGGCGCCTGCGCGGTCGGCTCGGCCGTTGCAGCGGGTGGCGCGGAGTCCTCGGGCGGCTCCAGACCGCCGGCGCGCATCACGGTCGCCCGGTAGGCGCGCGCCGCGTCGGAGACCCGCGCGTCCTCGGCGAGCAGCGTGAGCAGCGAGGTGTCCCGGGCGGCGATCCTCGCCAGCAGCGTCGCGACCCCGTCGAGCCTCTTGAGCTCCTGGTCGCGCTTGGACGCGGTCAGGGTGCGGTCCGACGTCACCCGCGCCCGCTCCTCCCGCACCAGCAGAGCCACGACCTGGAACTTCGTGCGCACCGTCGGCCGCGTCGGCGGTCGTCGCACCGCGCCGTCGAGCTCGCGCGCGATCCCCGCGAGCACCGGGACGATCCCCTGGTCCGAGGGCCGCGGGGCACGGCGGCGCTGGGCGCCGGCCTGAGCGCGCTGGGCACCGGGCTGGGGGCGCGCGCGGCCGGACCGACCTCGGCCTGTTCGAGCCACGACTCCTCCTTCGTTCGATTCCCGGAGCGACCGCTCCGGCATGCCGGGTCGCAGCCACCCGGCCTCGACGGGCACCGGGTCGCCGCACGGCGTCACCGTCCGTGCCTGCAGGTGCGCAGGCGTGCCGACGGCGTCCGGCGTCACGCGTCGGCCGTGCCGGGTGACCCACGTTCCGGTACCGACCATCCGCAGCACGCGACGATCAGCCGGCCGAGCGCTCACCAGGAGCCCTGACGACGCCAGGACGTCGCCGGACGCCTCCTGCGCGCCGGTCCCCCCGAGGCTCCTCACGGGACGAGCCTCGCCGTGAACACACCCACCCTGTGCGCCTGGGCAGATTCGAACTGCCGACACCCGCTTTAGGAGAGCGGTGCTCTATCCCCTGAGCTACAGGCGCGGGACTGGGCGACAAACCGGGCCGAGATCGGCGGCAGGGCTCTGCAGCCTGAGTTCCGGCCGGGTGTCTCCAGTCCTGCGATCGGGCGCGTACGGCGATGGCGCTGCTACGCCCGTCCGGGACGCAGCAAGGGTACCTGCAGAGCCGTGGAGTGTTCGACTCTGCGGGTACGAGTGGCTGCTAGGAGGCGTCGGCGTGGAGCGTGTCACGTGCTTGCTGCAGCACCGTCTCGACCACTCTCCGCTCGTCGGCGTCCAACTGGACGACGACGTCGAGCAAGCGCTCGACGATCGGACCGAAGTGTCGCCAGCCCAGTTCGAGCGCCTGGGCGGTCACGATGATCTGGACGTGACGCCTGTCGCGCGGGTCGCGCCGCCTCTCGATGTGCCCGGCCTCCTCGAGGCGCCGCAGCAGCGCCGTGGTGGCTTGGGTCGACATGCCGAGCGAACGCGCGAGGTCTCCGGCGTAGAGCGGAGTCGCGGCGCGCTCGGCATCGAGCAGGACGACCAGCGCCCGCAGATCGGTCGCGGGGATCTGCGCCTGCGCAGCAGCGTCGGCGACCTGATGGTGGTACGCGAAGGCGAAGGCGCGCATCAGATGGACGGTGCCCAGAGCCTCGCGTCGATCAGGGTCGGGGGGCACCACCAGGGATCGCTGCATGAGCAAAGCGTAGCGATTATCTCACCGAGTGAGTTAATGTCGCCGGCATGAGTCGGACCCAAGCGGCCACGTCCCAGCGCACAGAGTTCCTCGCAGCGCTCGACGCTGCTCTCTCCCAGGCAGGCGAGGGGCACACCGAGGTATCGCCGGTGGACGTCGAGACGGATTACGGTCTGACTCGTGTCACGTCGCGGGGTGCTCCGGGCGCGGTGCCCGTGGTGCTGCTTCCTGGCCACGGGGCCACGTCGGCGTCGTGGGGCGCGGTTGCTCGCCGGCTGGCACGAAACCACCGCGTGCTCGTGGTGGAGCTCGTCGGCGACGTCGCCCACTGCGCCGCCCGGGCCGCGGACCGGTCGGCGCGCGATCGCACCGGCACAGCGGCGACCGCGAGGACCGCAGAGGACCTCGTGCAATGGCTGGACGACGTCCTGCAGGCGCTAGCTCCCACCGGCCAGGTGGTCCTCGGCGGGCACTCCTACGGTGCGGGGCTCGCACTGGTGTACGCGCTCGCCCGGCCGGATGCGGTCAGCCGGCTGGTCCTCGTCGACCCGACGGACTGCTTCGCCAGGCCGTCCGTCCGCTACGTGGTGCGGGCACTGCCGCTGCTGGTGCGTCCCACGCCGCAGCGATGGCGCGCGTTCGTGCGGTGGGAAGCGAGCGGTGTCGCGCTCGACGACGCGTGGCTCCACGTCGCCGCCCTCGGCGCCGGGCTGCCTGCGGACCGCGTCGTGCGCCCCCGTCGACCGTCCCCCCACCAGCTGGAGCGACTGTCGTGCCCGACGCACGTCCTGCTCGCCGCCCGGAGCCGGGCCCACGACCCACGACGGGTCGCCGAGCGCGCCCGCCGCGTCCCGGCCGTCACGGTGCAATGGCTGCCGAGCTCCAGCCACCATTCCGTGCCCGCGGCGCAGGTCGAGGAGCTCAGCGACGCCGTCGCCCGGTTCATCGCGTGCGAGAGCGAGCGAGGCGACACGGTCGCATGACCGCCATCACCTAGAGCGGCTGGAGGTCGAACCGCCCCCAGGCCAGCACGAGGAAGAGGCTGAGGTAGAACATGTCAATGAGCATCAGTTTCCACTCGCTGCGACGGAAGCGGGTGGTCGCGGCGCCGGCCATGAAGAGCGCGAGGCCGCTGGCCGCGAGGGGTGTCAGGATCGGTGCGACGCCGACTGCCGCCGGGAGGATGAGGCCGAGGCTCCCGATGATCTTGACGACACCGATGATCTTGAGGTGGCGGTCGTCGAGGTCGTCGACCCAGTGCTGGCTGGCCCCGAGGGCGCGGTACCGCTCCTTGGGCATCCGAATCAGGCTGGTGCCGCCCGCGGTGTAAGCGATGGCGAGTGCGCCGGCGAGGATCCACAGGGCGAGGTTCACGAACTTCTCCTTCGTCGGTTACGTCGGCCCGATCGGGCCCGTCGTCGTGATGACGGGGCAGACCGAGGAGAGGTAACGATGAGCACCCAGACCGACCTGGCAGAGGACTTCGAGGCGGAGCGCGGGCGTCTGCTGGCGATCGCGACCCGGGTACTCGGGAGCGCGAGCTCCGCGGACGATGTCGTGCAGGAGGCGTGGGTGCGTCTCGCACGTCAGGACCCCGCATCGATCGAGAACCTCCCCGCATGGCTGACCACCGTGGTGGGGCGGTTGAGCATCGACGTCCTGCGCTCCCGGGCGGCCAAGGGCGAGACGTCCTTCGAAGAGCAGTTCCGCGACCCGGTCGTCACGGCCGACGTCGTCTCCACCGACGGGGACCCGGAGAGCCACGCGATCGACAGCGAGGCGCTCGGCCTGGCTCTGCTCACCGTGCTGGGCTCGCTCCGGCCAGACGAACGGCTCGCCTTCGTGCTGCACGACGTGTTCGGGGTCCCGTTCGCCGAGATCGGCGTGATCATCGACAAGTCGGTCGACGCCGCGAAGATGGCAGCGAGCCGTGCTCGCCGCAAGATCCGTGGCGCCGCGCGCCCCACTGGTAGCCACCACCAGCAACGACGTGTCGTCGACGCGTTCCTGGCCGCCGCGCGCGACGGCGACTTCGAGGCCCTGCTCGAGGTCCTCCACCCGGACCTGGTCTGGGAGGTGCGCGGCCCGCGGGGCGTGACGGTGAGGCGAGGCCGCGCAGAGCTCGTCCGGGCCGTCGTGCGGGGCAGCGAGCTGGGGTTCACCGCTCGCCGGGTCCTGGTGGACGGGCAGCCCGGAGTGCTCGCGTTCGCTCCCACCGGTCGTCCGGTAGGCCTGATGACCTGCACCATAGAGCACCGACGCATGACGGCTATCGCCGCCGTCGCCGACAGGGCGACGCTCGCCCGGATGAAGCTTCCGGACCTGGCATGACCTGTTTGCCGACGGATCTGGCCAGGTTCCGGTAGTCATCGGTGAGCCCGGACCGCGCGCTCGACGAGGGCGACGCCTGGTCCAGGCCTCGATCGCGGCGACGCGTTCGCCCAGGCTCGACGCGGCAGCCACAGGGCCGGGGCGCGGTGTGTTGACCGCCCACCGCTCAATCAGCGGTAGCGAGACCCGCTCGGTGAGAGCGACCCCCATAACCCGGACCGCCCAATCAGGTGCACCACCGGGACCAGGCCGGCCACCCACACGAGACTTCGGCTCGTCGAACGCCGCCCCCCTGACTGATGCCGCCGCGCCTCCGCGCAACCGTGGCATGAGGTTGAGGCGCGACAGACTCCCCGCGTTCTCGTGGACAGAGTGGAATGTCGCGCGCGTCAGGCGACGGCGCGGACGGCCCCGGTCAGGGCCGCTAGGTCGACGGCGTCGGCGATCTCGCGGGCGCCGGCGTCGTTGAAGTGCAGCCCGTCGCCGCTGTCGAGGTCGGCCCGCAGGCGCTCGGGCCGGGCGGGGTCGGCGAGGATCGCTGCCACGTCGACGACGGTGTCGAAGGCCCCGCTGCGGCGCACCCAGTCGTCGACGTCGGCGCTCGCCCGCCGCACCTCTGGTGCGTCGTAGCCGTCGTAGCTCACGCTGCCGGTAGGGCCGAGCGTCGTGCCGACGACGGTGAGCCCGGCGTCCCGGACGTGGGCCGCCAGCTCGGCGAGGCCGGCCACGACGTCCCCCGGCCCCGGCCTGGTCTCGCCGACCGTGCCTGGCAGCCCGAGGTCGTTGAGCCCGATGTGCACGAGGACGTGGGCCACCCCGGGGACCGCGAGCACGTCGCGGTCGAGCCGCGCCAGCGCGCTCTCGCCGACCTCGTCGACGAGCAGCCGGTTGCCGGCGATGCCGGTGTTGACCGCCCACCCGCGGGCGAGCCGCGCGGTGAGGCGGTCCGAGATGCGGCAGTTCGCGCCGAACGTGGTCCCGGTGCCCTCGACGAACGAGTCGCCGAACGTCACGACGACCGGCTCGCGGTGCGGGGCGAGCACGTCGACGCCCGCGACGAACGAGCGGGTCTCGAGCTCCTCGGGCGCCGCACCGCCGGGCCCGGCGAGGTCGGTCGCCGCGGCGCGGTCGCCGGGGACGACGTACGCGCGCTCGCGCGGGTCGGCCTGGTAGGTCGCGAGGCCCGTCGGCGCGGGCAGGTACAGAGAGAGCGTCAGGTCGACGCCCGCCCGGACCGCCAGCTCGACCGGGTCGCTCACGACCTCCCCGCCGGGCGGGATCGTCACGGACGTCGAACCGTCGAAGCGCAGCGACCGGTCGCTGCCAGCGACGACGGTGGCCCCGGCGGCGCGCACCGCCAACCGCGCCCGCCCGACGACCAGAGGGACGAGCCCGTACCGGTTGGTCAGCGTGACGCGCGCCGCGGAACCGCCGCCGGCCGGGCGGATCACCTGGCGGACGGTCTCGTCGTCGAACGCGCGGGGCGCGAAGAACTGGATCGTCTCGTGCGGGTCGACGGTCGCGGCGCGGAAGACGGACACCCAGGTGCCGTCATCGGCGTGCCGGGACGTGCTGCGGGCTGCTGCGGTCATGATGGCCTCCTCCGTGACGGGCCGGGGTGGCACCGCCACGACCTACGATGAAGTCCAACTATTGGACTGTCAATATATTGGACCATACTCCTCGAGGGAGGCACGCATGACAGACCCCCGCCGCTCGGCCCGCAAGCAGGCCGAGCCCGACCTGGAGACGCTCGCCGGACGACTGCTCTTCGGCGTGCACCGCGACGTCTTCGAACGCGTCGCGCACGCAGGGTTCGACGACGTCGGGTCGCGGCACGCCGGGATCATCGCCTTCCTCGACGACGAGGGCGTGCGGCCGGGCGACGTCGCCCGGCTGATCGGGCGGAGCAAGCAGACCACCGGCGCGACGCTCGACGAGCTCGAGCGCCTCGGCTACGTCACCCGCCGGCCCGACCCGGCCGACCGGCGCGCGCGCCTCGTCGTCCCGACCGAACGGGGCCGCGCCCTCGCCGAAGCCTTCGACGCCGCGGTCGCCGAGGTCGAGGAAGGACACCGCTCCGCGCTGGGCGCGACCGAGTACGACGCGCTCCTCGCGTCGCTGCGTCGCCTCGTCGCCGGCATCGGCGACCGCTGACCGCCCGATGTGGGATACACCCGCAAGCGGTAGCGCCGTGACCGTGCGCCCGCCGCCGCCCATCTCATGCATCGGCAGCGGGACAGGCTTCATCTGGGTGACACTGGGCGCGTGTCTCGCCAGCGACCCGAAGCGCCAACCGCCAGCCCTTCCGTCCTCGTGCTGACTCTCGCGCATCGTGTCGAGGTCGCACTGGCCGGATCGCTGCGCGAGCACGGGGTCTCGGTCAGCGAGCTCGGTCTGCTTGCTCACATCGCGGCCGTACCGGGAGCGTCGTTCAGCCAGCTGGCGCGGATGTCCGGGATCACGGTGCAGAGCGCCCATGCGGCGGTGCGCGGCCTGGTTGCCAAGGGCTTGGTCATGGACAGCACAGCGCGACCGGGCGCAGCGTCCACGATCGAGCTCACCGCGCTCGGGCACGATCGGTTGGCAGGCGCCATGACCGCGGTCGAGGCGGTGGACCACGAGATCTTCGGTGCGGCAGCCGCCCCGTCGATGAGAGCGCTTGCCGGCGCGTTGCGCGACGTCGTCCGGGGCGGCTGAGCCGCGCCCAGCCCGGTCGGCGACCTCGTTCGGCGGCTGATACGAGGCGACGTCACCGGGTGATCTCCTCCCAGGTCGGCCACTGCTGCCCGGTTGCCTGACGAACCAGCTCGCCCGGCACCGTGAACGGCGGCGCCTTCAGGGGATTCCGCGCCGCCTGGGCCAGGATCGTCTCCTTGATCTCGGTGGCCGGCGCCTGCCTCGGAAGGAGCAGGTCGACCCGGTCGAGGTCGAGGCCGGGCAGCGCCTCGGCGCTCAGGTCGTGGCCCGCTCCGGCACTGACGTAAGCGATCTCGGGGCGCTTGCGCGTCGCTACCAACGGATCGAGATGGAGGGCAACGGCGTCCCAGACGATGCCGACGCGGTCGTCGGAGACCCCGGCGGCGGCGAGGTGCCCCGCAGCCAGGTCGGCGCCGTCGATGTTGAACGGCTGGTCGCCCTCCCCCGCCCTGGTGAGCCCCACGTCGTGCAGGACGCAGCCGAGGAACAGCAGCTCGTCGTCGAAGTCCGCCTCGGGTCGCAGTCCGTCGAGGTGCGCCAGCCGACGAGCGTAGAGGTAGGTACGGACACTGTGGGCGAAGATCGTGGCACTCGCGATGCCGTGGACGAAACGCAGTGTCGCCGTCGCGAGGTCAGTGCTGGGGAGCGCGAGCCGGTCGGTCAGGGTGAGGGGGTCGGTCGCTGTCACGGGGAGTGGTTCCTCTCGTATGCAGTGGCGCCACCTTCAGATAGCCTGAAGGTGTGGAAAGCCTACTCCTGTCCCTTCACGTCGTCGCCGGCATCCTTTTCGTCGGTCCGTCGGCGGTCGCCGCCAGCCTGTTCCCCCGCTTCGCTCCGACGATCCCGGCGACCGAGCCGAAGGAGCGGTCGGAGAGCGTGGCGCGGATGCTGCACCGCATCACCCGGGTGTACGGGGTGCTCGCGCTCGCCGTACCGGTTATCGGGATCACGCTCGCCGTCGTCCAGGGCCGCTTGGGCGAGATCTGGATCATCGTGGCCATGGTGCTCACCGCCGTCGCCGGTGGTCTCCTCGCGCTCCAGATCGCACCGCGCCAGCGTGATGCGCTCGACCGACCCGACGACGGCAGGCAACTTCGTCGGATCGCGATGCTCGCCGGCATCTTCAACCTGATCTGGGTCGCGGTCGTGGTGCTGATGATCGTGCGGCCGGGCTCGGACTACGCGGCATGATGCGCTCACGCGAGGTCATGCCGTCGCCGCAGCTGCTCCGCGCGATCGAGGTGCTCTCGCTTCTCGAGCTCGCGAGCCTCGCGGCGCTGCTGATCAATCTCACGACGACTCGCCACGAGGTACTTGTCGGTGCCCTCGGCCCGGCCCACGGCGTGCTCTACCTCACCGTTGCGGTCACCGTGCTCTTCGGTCGCGGTCTGCGGACGAGCTCTCGGCTCCTCCCGCTGACCCCCGTCCTCGGCGGCGTGCTCGCCCTGTGGCGCGTGCGGGTGGAGCGAAGTCGGGCGAGGGCCGGGGACGCTCAGGTGGGGAGCGTCCGCACCCGGTGACACCATGGCACTGCATCGTCGGTGCGTCGTCGACCCGAGCGGGTCCGATCGGAGGCCGGAGCATGGCGACCTACACCACCCGCGCGCTCACCACCGAGACGTGGGAGGACTTCGCAGCGCTCGTCGAGGCGCACCACGGCGTGTGGGGCGGGTGCTGGTGCATGAGATTTCATCCCGAGGGCGTCGGGCGGGACAGCACCGCCGCCGGCAACCGCGAGGCCAAGCGGGCGCACACGGTGGCGGGGACCGTGCGCCAGGTGCTCGTCTACGCCGACGACGAGTGCGTGGGCTGGTGCCAGTACGGGACGCCCGACGAGCTGCCGAACATCCAGAACCGCAAGACGTACGACGCCGGCCTCGTCGACCTGCCGCGGTGGCGCATCGGCTGCATCTTCACCGCGAGCACGCACCGGGGGCAGGGGGTCGCGCGTGCCGCGGTGGCCGCGGCGCTCGACGAGATCGCCAGGGCCGGCGGCGGGAGCGTCGAGGCGTACCCGGAGCAGACCGCCGAGCGGCCTCCGCAGCGGGGCGCCTACCTGCACACGGGCCCGGAGGCGCTCTACGAGCAGTTCGGGTTCGTCCGGGACCGCAAGATCGCCAAGTGGCGCTGGGTGATGCGGGTCGAGCTCGCCGGAGCGTCACGTTGACGGTCATGCGTCGGAGGGCCGACGGCGCGAGCGTCGATTCGCCCGCAGCGTCGCGGCGCTCCGAGGCGGGCCCGGCAGGCTTGCCGCCGATCGGTGCGTGCGCCGCCTCCCGCGCGCCGTCCTCCTCGCGCCCGGCGACGTCGTGCGCGCGAGGATGGCCGCATGCCGCAGCCCGCCGACGCACCCCGACGCCTCCTCCTCGACTGCGACCCCGGCCACGACGACGCGATCGCGATGCTCCTCGCGCACGGGAGCCCCGCCGTCGAGCTCGTCGCCGTGACGACCGTCGCCGGGAACCAGACGCTCGAGAAGGTCACGCGCAACGCCCTCGCGGTCGTGGAGGTCGGCGGGATCGACGTCCCCGTCGCCGCCGGCTGCGACCGCCCGCTCGTCCGACGACGCACGGTCGCGCCGGACATCCACGGCGAGTCCGGGATGGACGGGCCCGAGCTGCCCGCGCCGCGGCGCGCCGTCGACCGTCGGCACGCGGTCGACCTGATCGTCGAGACCGTCATGGGCGCGGAGCCCGGTGAGATCACGCTCGTGCCGACCGGTCCGCTGACGAACGTGGCGATGGCCGCGCGCAAGGAACCGCGGATCGTGCCGCGCGTGCGGGAGGTGGTGATGATGGGCGGCGGCTACCACGTCGGCAACCGCACGCCCGTCGCGGAGTTCAACGTGCTCGCCGACCCGGAGGCCGCGCACGTCGTCCTGAACGAGGCGTGGCCCCTGACGATGGTGGGCCTGGACCTCACGCACCAGGCCGTCGCGACGCCCGACGTCCGCGAGCGGGTCGCGGCGCTCGGCACCGCGCCGGCCCGGTTCGTCGCCGAGCTGCTCGACTTCTACGGCGCGACGTACCGCTCGGCGCAGGGCTTCGCCTACCCGCCGGTGCACGACCCGTGCGCGGTCGCGTACGTGATCGACCCGGACGTCCTGACGACACGGCGCGCCTCCCTGGGCGTCGAGCTGCGCGGTGAGCTGACGACCGGCATGACCGTCGCCGACCTGCGCGGCGACGAGCCCGGACCGGACGAGTGCCGCACCCAGGTCGCCGTCACGCTCGACCACGCCCGCTTCTGGGACCTGGTGATCGACGCTCTCCGGCGCCTCCCCGCCCGCTGAGTGCATGAAATAGTCGCGCCCAAGCCGTGCGAACGCGACTATTTCATGCACTCAGCGGGTGGTGGTTGGGCGGGCGTGGGTGACGAAGCGGTAGCGCAGGCCGGTGGACGACGACGCCCACTCGCCCGGGGCGGCGGTCCACCCGTCCGGGACCGCCGGGGCGAACGTGTCGCCCTCGATCACGGCGTCGATCTCGGTGACGACGCACCGGTCCGCGGCGGCGATCGTCGCGGCGTAGAGCTGCGCGCCCCCGATCACCCAGACCTCACCCGAGCCGCCGAGCCTCGCCGCCTCGCGAGCGGCCGCGAGCGCCGCGTCGGGCGTCCCGGCCACCAGCACAGGAGCACCCTCCGCGCCACCGGGGCGACCGCCGTCGGACGCCCGGTCCCCGGGGACCCACCCCGCCTGCCGCGTCACGACGACGTTCGCCCTCCCGGGCAGCGGCCGGAACCGTGGCGGCAACGAGTCCCACGTGCGCCGCCCCATCACGACGGGGTGCCCTGACGTGACCCGGCGGAAGTGCGCGAGGTCCTCGGGCAGGTGCCACGGCATCGTCCCGCCGGCACCGATGACGGGCCGCCCGGCGAGGTCGCGCGCCTGCGCCCAGATCAGGCCGAGCGTCGGGCCCTCGTGCGCACGGCCGGTCGTCGTCCTCACCACGTCTGCTCGACCGCGTCAGACCGCGATCGGCGCCTTGATCGTCGGGTGGTGCTGGTACCCGACGACCTCGATGTCCTCGTACTCGTACGCGTCGATCGAGTCGCGCGGCGCGAGGCGCAGGGTCGGGTAGGGGTAGGGCGCGCGCGTGAGCTGCTCGCGCACCTGCTCGACGTGGTTGTCGTAGATGTGCACGTCGCCCCCCGTCCACACGAAGTCGCCGACCTCGAGCCCGGTCTGCGCGGCGACCATGTGGACGAGCAGCGCGTAGGAGGCGATGTTGAACGGCACGCCGAGGAACAGGTCCGCCGAGCGCTGGTAGAGCTGGCACGACAGCTTTCCGTCGGCGACGTAGAACTGGAAGAACGCGTGGCACGGGGGCAGGGCCATGTTCTCGATCTCCGCGACGTTCCACGCGCTCACGATGTGCCGGCGCGAGTCGGGGTTCGTGCGGATCTGCTCGACGACCTGGGCGACCTGGTCGACGTGCCGCCCGTCCGGCGTCGGCCACGAGCGCCACTGGACGCCGTAGACCGGGCCGAGCTCGCCGTCGACGTCCGCCCACTCGTCCCAGATGCTCACGCCCTGCTCCTGGAGCCAGCGCACGTTGGAGTCGCCGCGCAGGAACCACAGGAGCTCGTACGCGATCGACCTGAGGTGCACGCGCTTCGTGGTGATGAGCGGGAAACCCTGTGCCAGGTCGAAGCGGATCTGCCGTCCGAACACGCTGCGCGTGCCCGTCCCGGTCCGGTCGCCCTTGGGCGTCCCGTGCTCGAGGACGTCGCGCAGGAGGTCCTCGTAGGGCGTGGGGACGGCGGACGTCGAGTCGGTGACCACGGCCGCCATTCTAGGCGCGCGCCCTCGCGACCGCGGCGAGCACCGTCTCGACGTGCGTGGTCGCGAGAACGGTGCCAGTGTTCACGGTCGCAGGGGGGAAACTCGCATCCCGGATGAAACGGAGATTTACCATGGGCTGGATCGCCTACATCGTGCTCGGCCTCGTCGCGGGACTCATCGCTCGTGCGGTCCTCCCGGGGAAGCAGACCGGATCGGTGATCATCACGATCCTCCTCGGCATCCTCGGCGCGCTCCTCGGCGGTTGGCTGGGCTCCGTGCTGTTCGGCACGAGCCTCGGAGACCTCGGCGACTTCCGTACGTGGCTCCTCGCGATCCTCGGCTCGCTCATCACGCTCGGCGTCTACGGCGCGGTCACCCGCCGCAGCCACGCCTGACCGGCACGCCCCACGGGCCCGACGTCGTCCCCGGACGGCGTCGGGCCCGTCGTGTCCGTCGGGAGCCGACGAGTGGGAGGATCGTCGTATGACGACCCAGCCTGCCGAGAACGCCCTGAACCCTGCCGACGAGGGCGACGTCCCCCCGCCCTCCCACGCCCCGGCCGACCCGCTGTGGGTCGAGCGCACCGGGGACCGGACGTACACGGGGCACTCGGCCCGTGGCGCCCAGGTCTCGATCGGCCCGGCGAGCGAGGGCGCGGTGTTCACGCCCGGCGAGCTGCTGAAGATCGCCCTCGCCGCGTGCGCGGGCATGAGCACCGACCGCACGTTCGCGCGCCGGCTCGGCGACGACTACCAGGTGACGATCCACGTCGAGGGCGCCAAGCTCCTCGAGGAGGAGCGCTACCCGAAGATCACAGGCACGTACGACATCGATCTGACCGCGCTCGACGACGACGCGCGCGACCGGCTCGTCACCGTCGCCGCGCGAGCGATCGACAAGGCGTGCACGGTAGGACGGACGGTCAAGGCCGGGGCCGAGGTCGAGTACCTCCTCCAGCCGGAGGGCGCCGGCCGACAGGTCGAGACGCAGGTCTGACGCTTGCGATGACGGGAGGCGCCATGGCGCACCAGCAGAACCCCTCGAGAACCCCCGCGCCGTACGGCGCCCCGGAGTACGGGACGCCACCGCCCGCGGGCCCACCCGCCGACGCGTCGACGAAGGACGCCGTCGAGTGGTCCGCCTACCGGCCCACCCCGCTGCTCGACGCCGCGCTCGACAAGGCCGTGACGATCCCGTCGCACGTGATCCGCGCGCACGTGGACAGCGTGCGCCGTCGTAACCCCGAGGCGACCCCGGCGCAGATCGTCCGGATCCTCGAGCGCGAGTACCTCCTCGTCATCCAGGCGGCCGGCGGCGCCGTGGGAGCCGTGGCGGGGTTCCCCGCCGTGGGCACCGGGGTGGGGATCGTGCTCACGTCGAGCGACATCGCGACGTTCTTCGCGTCGTCGGCGGCCTTCGCGCTCGCCGTCGCGGACGTGCACGGCATCGCGGTCGACGACGTCGCTCGCCGCCGCGCCCTGCTCCTCGCCACGGTCCTCGGCGAGAAGGGGGCCCGCGACGTCGAACGTGCGACCCAGGGATCTGGCCTCGCGTGGGGCAAGGTCCTGCTCACGAGCATGCCGGCGGGGACTCTGGTCAAGGTGAACAAGGCGCTCGGCAACCGCTTCCTGCGCACGCAGCTCGCGAAGCAGTCCGGTCTCGCGATCGGGCGACTGGTCCCGTTCGGCATCGGCGCGGTCGTCGGCGTCGCAGGGGCCCGTGCGCTCGGCCACGGCGTCATCGGTCAGTCGCGCCGCGCGTTCGGCCCGCCGCCGTCGGTGTTCGGCCGCCTGCTCGAGGTCGTGGAGTCGCCCGTCGAGGACGCGCCGCCGCAGCTCGTGGCCGTGCCCGACGACGCCGCGAGCCCTCGCCGCCGCCGTCGCCTCCTGCCGGGGCGCGGGGGGCGGGACCGCTCCGCCGCGCGCGACGCGGAGTGACGGTCGACGGGTCTCCGGACGACGCAGGCCCCCGCGAGCGGTTCGGCGACGGCTCCCCCGGCGTCCGGAGCGGTGCCGGACGTGGCGTGCGGCGCGTCGCCGTCGGGCGCGACCTCGACGTCGACGCGTCGGTCGCGTTCGCGTGGGTCGCCGACCCGCGCACGCACCCCCGCTTCATCCCGCTGACCCGCATGACGACACCCACGGCGCGCGGGCCCGAGGTGGGCGACCGGTTCACGATGGTGAGCGGTCCGCTCGGGCACCGCGGAGCCCCGGGGTTCACCGATCGCATGGTCGTCGAAGCGATCGAGCGACCCTCCACGGTGGTAGGCCGCACGGGGAGGACGCGCGTGCGCAAGCTCGGGCCCGTCCTGCTCGGCGACGCGGGGTTCGACGTCGTCCCCCGCGGCCCGGGTCGCTGCCGCGTCGTGTGGTGGGAGGAGGCGTACCTCGCCGGCCCCCTCCCGCGGGTTTTCACCGCAGCGCTCGTCGGGCTCGCGCTGCGCGCGATGATGCACGTCTCGTTGCGCCGCCTCGACGCCCGCCTCTCCCGCCGCGACCCTCGGCCCTGAAGGCCACCGGACGTGCCGAACCCGGGGTCGTTCCCCCCTCGCGGCTGCGGGTGGGGAAACGACCCCGGGTTCGGCGGGTCGGGGTGAGCCTCAGGCGGTCGGTTCGTCCTCGACCGGGGCATCCTCGACCTGCGCGTCCGACGGCGAGGCGGTGCCTCCCGGGTCGGACGTCGCCGCGTCGGTGCTGGCCGGGCCGGCGAGGACCAGGTAGAGCTCGCGGCGCGTGCGCTCGAGCAGCTCGGCCGCAGCCTTCGCCTGCTCGTCGGTGCCCGTGCGGGCCACCTGGTGGACCGCCGCGGCGACGGCCTCGACCCCCGCGCGCAGCTCGCGGCGGGACCGGCCCGCGCGACCGGCGGCGTCGGCGAACGGGTCGCCGAGCTCGGCGGCGTGCTCCGCGACGTACGTGGTGCCCGCCTCGGTGAGCGTCGCGAGGCGGCGCCCGCCGTCGGCCGAGAGCTCGACGAGCCCCTCGTCCTGGAGCAGGTTGAGCGCGGGGTAGACCGCGCCCGGGCTCGGGCGCCACTGGCCCTCGCTGCGCTCGGCGATCTCCTGGATCACCTGGTAGCCGTGCACGGGCTGCTCGGCCAGGAGCAGCAGGACGGCGGCGCGGACGTCGCCGCGACCGGCGCGGCCCGGACCGCGTCCGCCGTGCCGACGGCCGCCGTGCCCGCCGGGGCCGAACCCGGGTCCGAAGCCCAGCCCACCGGGACCGAAGCCGGGACCACCGCGACGCTCGGGGCCGAAGCCCCGGCCGCCGTCGGCCGGACCGCCGAAGCCGCCGCGACCGCCGCTGCGCGGCGCGCCGCCGCGACCACGGCCGGGGCCGGCGTCGCCGCGGAACCAGGCCGCGTCGTCGGGCACGGGTGGGAAGCCGTCACGACGACGGCGGCCCGGGCGCGGCCCGGGTCGCCCGCCGGAGGGCTGGGAGAAGTTCTGGGACATGTCGTCCGGGGTACGGCCCCGGTGCTGGTGTGCGTAGCTCATGGGATGCGTCTCCTGTTCGTGGGCCCCAGGCGTGTGCCGCAGGGCGGTGGCGGGCCGTCGGCCTCGCGGGCACCGCGAGCGCTCTGGCGTTGGAAGTCGGATCCAGGAGCTGGCTCAGCGATACGCTAACGATATATCGATAGAATATCGCTGTCAACGATCGCTCGTCGTTCGCGCGGTCCCAGGACGCGCCGGCCCGCCGGACGTACGCTGGCAGCCAGCAGGTCACCGGGCGGCTACCCCGCCCGGCCCCGATCCGGGCCGCACCACCCCCGCGGCCCGACTGTCCGCGAGGAGGCGGCGATGCGCCCAGGCCACCCCCGGCACTACCTCATGTGCCGGCCGACGTACTTCACCGTGAGCTACGAGATCAACCCGTGGATGGACCGGCGCAACCCGGTCGACACCCCGCTCGCGGTCGCCCAGTGGGAGCGCCTGCGCGACGCCTACCGCGACCTCGGGCACACGGTCGAGACGATCGACCCCGTCCCCGGGCTGCCCGACATGGTCTACGCGGCGAACGGCGCGACCGTGGTCGACGGTCTCGTCTACTCCGCGCGCTTCACCCACCCCGAGCGCGGCCCGGAAGGTCCCGCCTACCTCAAGTGGTTCGCCGACCACGGTTACGTGACCCACCTCGCCGAGCACGTCAACGAGGGCGAGGGCGACCTGCTCACCGTCGGCGACGTCGTCCTCGCCGGCACCGGCTTCCGCACCGACCGCGCCGCGCACGACGAGGCCGCCGCGCTGTGGGGTCGCGACGTCGTGACGCTCGAGCTCGTCGACCCGCGCTTCTACCACCTCGACACCGCGCTGATCGTGCTCCGCGGGAGCGAGGGGACGCCTCCCGGCGCGCGGGGCGCGGGCATTCAGGGTCCCGGCCGGCGGGTGCCCGACGACGCGGCGCACCCTTCGCTGACCGGCCCGCCCGGCGTCGACGTCGCCTACTACCCGCCGGCGTTCTCGCCCGCGGCGCGCGAGATCCTGCGCGACCGCTTCCCCGACGCGCACCTCGCGACCGAGGAGGACGCCGTCGTGCTGGGGCTCAACGCCGTGAGCGACGGGAAGCACGTGGTGCTCAACCCCCGCGCCGAGCACCTCGCCGCAGCGCTGCGCGATCGCGGCTACGAGACGATCGGCGTCGACACGTCCGAGCTCCTGCGCGGCGGCGGCGGGGCGAAGTGCTGCACGCTCGAGGTCCGCTCCGCCCCGCCCGTGCCCGCGACGACGTCCGGGAGCGCGTCGTGACCGCGCAGGACGTCCGCGCGACGGACGCGCTCGCGCACAACTACCACCCGCTCCCCGTGACGGTCGCGACCGCCGACGGGTCCTGGGTCACGGACGTGCACGGGCGCCGCTACCTCGACTTCCTCGCAGGCTACTCCGCGCTGAACTTCGGGCACCGGCACCCCGCGCTCGTCGAGGCCGTGACCCACCAGCTCGGGCGCGTGACGCTCACGTCGCGCGCGTTCGACCACGACCTCCTGCACCCGTTCGCCGACGCGCTCGCCGCGCTCGTCGGGCCGCTCACCACGGGCGGTGACGACGCGATGGTGCTTCCCATGAACACCGGCGCGGAGGCAGTCGAGACCGCGATCAAGACGGCGCGCAAGTGGGGCTACGACGTCAAGGGCGTGCCGCCCGGGGAGGCGACGATCGTCGTCGGCTCGGGGAACTTCCACGGGCGCACGACGACGATCGTGTCCTTCTCCGACGACCCCGACGCGCGCGCGGGGTTCGACCCGTACACACCCGGGTTCCGGCTCGTCCCGTACGGCGACGCCGAGGCTGTGGCGGCCGCGATCGACGAGACGACCGTCGCCGTGCTGATGGAGCCGATCCAGGGCGAGTCGGGCGTCGTCGTGCCGCCCGCGGACTACTGGCCACGGCTGCGGTCGATCACCGCCGAGCGCGACGTGCTGCTCGTCGCCGACGAGATCCAGTCCGGCCTCGGCCGCACCGGTGCGACCCTCGCCACCGAGACGTGGGCCGTGCGGCCCGACCTCGTGACGCTCGGCAAGGCGCTCGGTGGCGGGATCCTGCCGGTGTCCGCCGTCGTCGGGCGGCGCGACGTGCTCGAGGTGCTCACGCCTGGCACGCACGGGAGCACGTTCGGGGGGAACCCCCTCGCGTGCGCGGTGGGCCTCGCCGTCGTCGAGCTGCTGGCCACCGGCGAGCCGCAACGTCGGGCGCGCGAGCGCGGCGGCGTCCTGCACGCACGGCTCTTCGCGCTCGTGGAGGCCGGGCTGCTCGACGGCGTGCGCGGACTCGGGCTGTGGGCGGGGATCGACCTCGACCCCGCGCGCGGGACGGGCCGCGACCTGTGCGAGGCGCTGCTCGCGCGCGGCGTCCTCGCCAAGGACACGCACGGCTCGACCATCCGGCTCGCGCCCCCGCTGACCATCACGGAGGACGACCTCGAGACCGGCCTGTCCGCCCTGGAGAATGCGCTCACGGGGCTCGCGCGCGGTCGGTAGAGTCCGGAGGGTGACCACCGCGCAGCCCGAGCCCACCGCCCCTGCCGACGTCCCCACCGCCGGCGCCACCGCCCCTGAGGCCGACCGTGCGACCGACCTCGCGACGTCGCTCGACGACCTGCGCCGCGCCTACGCGGACCTGCAGGCGCTGGGACTGAAGCTGGACCTCACGCGCGGCAAGCCGTCGGCCGAGCAGCTCGACCTCTCCGAGGCTCTGCTCGCGCTCCCGGGTGAGGGCGTGCACACCGACGCCGACGGCACCGACGTCCGCAACTACGGCGGCATCGACGGGCTGCCCCAGCTGCGCCGCATCTTCGCCGAGCTGCTCGGCGTGCCGGTCGAGCAGCTCCTCGCCGGCGGCAACGCGAGCCTCACGCTCATGTACGACACCCTCGCGTACGCGATGCTCTTCGGCGTGCCCGGGTCCGAGCGGCCGTGGGGCCGCGAGGAGACCGTCCGGTGGATCTGCCCCGCGCCCGGCTACGACCGCCACTTCACGGTGTGCGAGGCGTTCGGCATCGAGATGGTCACCGTCCCGATGACCGCCGACGGACCCGACGCCGACGCCGTCGCGGCCCTCGTCGCCGACGACCCGAGCATCAAGGGCATGTGGGTCGTGCCGACGTACGCGAACCCGGACGGGTCGGTCGTCTCGGAGGCCGTCGCGCGCGCGCTCGTCTCGATGCCGACCGCCGCCCCCGACTTCCGCATCCTGTGGGACAACGCGTACGCGCTGCACCACCTCACCGACGACGAGGTCGCAGGTGCCGACGCTCTCGGCCTCGCCGCCGAGGCCGGCAACCCCGACCGCGTGATCCTCTACGCCTCGACGTCCAAGATCACCTTCGCCGGCGCCGGCGTGTCGTTCCTCGGAGCGTCCCCCGCGAACGTCGCCTGGTACAAGAAGCACCTGTCCGCCCAGTCCATCGGCCCGGACAAGGTCAACCATCTCCGCCACGCGCTCTTCTTCGGCGACGCCGACGGCGTGCGAGCGCACATGCGCAAGCACCGCGACATCATCGCGCCCAAGTTCGACGCCGTCACGAGCATCCTCGCCGAGCGCCTCGGCGACGCCGGCGTCGCGTCGTGGACCGAGCCGAAGGGCGGCTACTTCGTCACCCTCGAGGTCGTGCCCGGCACGGCGTCGCGCGTCGTCGAGCTCGCGAAGGACGGGGGCATCGCCCTCACCCCCGCCGGCGCACCCTTCCCCTACGGCAAGGACCCCGAGGACAAGGTCCTGCGCCTCGCCCCGACCCTTCCCCCGATCGAGGAGGTCCGCGTCGCCATGAACGGTGTCGCGACCTGCGTCCTCCTCGCCGCCGCGGAGCACGCCGCCCGCGCGAGGTAGAACCGGGCGGTTTCAAGTCGTCCTGCGAACAGGGGCTGTTTCAGGCGGCTAACAGTAGCTTGGTGAAGGCTTCGGCGGGGGTTGCCCAGCCGAGGGTTTGGCGGGGTCGGCGGTTGAGTGCTGCGGCGACTTCGTCCAGGCGTGTCGCGGGGTGTTGGGACAGGTCGGTGCCTTTGGGGAAGTACTGACGGGCCAGGCCGTTGGTGTTCTCGTTCGTGCCGCGCTGCCAGGGCGAGTGCGGGTCGCAGAACCATAGGTCGAGGTCGTCGATGATCTTGATGTGTGCGCTGGTAGCATCTCGGCGCCCTGGTCCCAGGTCAAGGACTTGCGCAGGTGCGCGGGCAGGTCGGTGATCTGGGCGGCGATCGCGTCGCGGACGTGTTCGGCGCGGTGCCCGTGGGGCAGGTGCAGCAAGATCGTGAACCGGGTGGTGCGCTCGACCAGGGTCCCGATCGCCGACCGGTTCGCGGTCCCCATGATCAGGTCGCCCTCCCAGTTGCCGGGCACGGCCCGGTCGGTGACCTCGGCCGGCCGGTTGGCGATCAGCACCTCGTCCGGGACCCGGGCGCGACGCCCGTCGCTGGTCCGCGAACGCGGCGTTCGCCGAGTCCGTCCGGTGCGTAGCGCGCTGGTCAGCTCCTTGCGCAGCCCGCCACGGCCCTGGACGTACAACGCCTGGTAGATCGTCTCGTGGCTGATGCGCATGGACTCATCCTCGGGGAAGTCGGTCTTCAACCGGTTCGCGATCTGCTGCGGGCTCCACCGCTCGTCCCCGTCCAGCTTGTCGCCGACCCAGGCCGCCAGCCGCGGGTTCGTCTCCAGCTTGCGCGCCTGAGGCCGAGACATGCGCTCGGCCGCGCGCTGGTGCGCGATCTGCGGCCGATACACCCCGTCCGGGCTACGTCCCGCCCGCAGCTCCGTACTGATCCCCGACGCCGAACGACCCAACCGGCGCGCGATCTGACGCACCCCAGCGCCCTGCGCGGCGAGCAACGAGATCTCAACCCGATCGTCCAACGTCAGATTCCGCTTACCCGGCTCCTTCAACGACACGTCCGCTATCCCACCAGCCGCAGCGAACCACGCCTGCCCCGTGCGCGCCGAGACACCCGCGGCCGCGGCCGCGACCCCCAGATCCCCACACTCGCGCACCCGCCGCCAGAACACCCGCCGCAACGACCGCGACACCGGAACACCACC
Source organism: Cellulosimicrobium sp. BMG9.22 (assembly GCF_059159975.1). Taxonomy (NCBI): domain Bacteria; kingdom Bacillati; phylum Actinomycetota; class Actinomycetes; order Micrococcales; family Promicromonosporaceae; genus Cellulosimicrobium; species Cellulosimicrobium sp. BMG9.22. The sequence continues at coordinate 108,489 of NZ_JBZGBY010000011.1, forward strand.
ACGAACCATCGAACACTCCAATCCTCAAGTGTTCGCACGACGCCCTGAGCCCGCCCCGCAGTCGGCCGAGGTAGAACCCTGGTCGCGCGACGTAGAACCGTGGTCGGCCCAGGTAGAACCGTGGTCGCGCGAGGTAGAACTCTGGTTCTTGTGTCGGACGGCGCGTGGCGGGGTTGGGTGGTCGGGGTGGGTGGGGGCGCCGCGTCTACCATCCGCCGCTCGTTCCTCGCGGCTCCCGCCAGGCCCGACCACGACGCGGCGCCCCCACCCACCCCGCCCGGCGTCGTCTCGCCCTGGTCTTCGCTCACCTGGGCGGCCCGGGCTACGCCGAACATGCCGTTGCGGCTCGTCCCGGGCGCCTGACGGGCCGCGACCGCATGCTCGACCGGGCGGGACGGGGCGCTCGCACCCGGGTGGACGGCCCACCTGGTGCTGGGCCGGGCGGGTCGGCGGGCTCGCCCGCACGAGCCACCGGGCTCGGTGTCGTCGAGAAGTGAGAAACGGCCCCAGGTTCGCGCGATTCCAGGGCTGTTTCTCACTTCTCGACAACGCGACGGCGTGACACCTGGTCAGCTCCCCGCCCACCGCCGTCGTCGGCCGACCAGGGTTCTACTTCGGCGGGACCCCGGGCCCGGGCGTCTGCCAGGGTTGAGGTGATGGTTGAGCGGGTGGGGCGGCGTCGGATGCGAAGGGCGTCAAGGCCGCGCTCCCAAGACCCATGCCCGACAGGCCATGGTGACGGCGCGGACAGCCCGAGCACCGACGCTGCCCCACCCGCGGACCCGACCACAGAACGCCCGACCCAGCCCGAGCACCGACGCTGCCCCACCCGCGGACCGGACCACAGAACGCCCGACCCAGCCCGAGCACCGGCGTCGCCCCACCCGCGGACCCGACCACGAACCGCCCAGCACGCCCCGAGCACCGCGACCCTCCGAACGCGGCGGCGATCGAGTTATGCCCCTGACGAATCTCACTGGTCTTGGGACCCCGACCCGGCGCACGATGGAACTCGTGCGCGACCGATGAGTTCTGCCGGCCCGGACGGTCGGTGGTGGGTGGCTCGGAGACCCGGGCGGCTCGTCGGCACCGGCGAACGACCATCCCGCGGAGGGGACATGACCGACACTGCAAGCGGCGACCTCGCCGTCGAGGCACGTGGCCTCGTCAAGCACTTCACGACCGGCAAGTCGGTGACCAAGGCCGTGGACGGCGTCGACCTGCTCATCCCTGAGGGAACTGTCTTCGGTGTCCTCGGGCCGAACGGCGCGGGAAAGACCACTGCCGTGCGGATGCTGGCGACGCTCCTGCGGCCGGATGCGGGCACGGCGCGCGTGCTGGGCCACGACGTCGTGCACGACGCCGACAAGGTGCGCTCCGTCGTCGGGCTCACGGGACAGTACGCGTCGGTCGACGAGGACCTCACGGGCACGGAGAACCTCGTGATGCTCGCGCGGCTCTACGGGTTCCTCGGCGGGACGGCGCGCAAGCGTTCCGCGGACCTGCTGGACGCGTTCGGCCTCGGCGACGCGGGTGACCGCCAGGTCAAGACGTACTCGGGCGGCATGCGGCGCCGCATCGACCTCGCGGCGAGCCTCGTCATGAGCCCGCGCGTGATCTTCCTCGACGAGCCGACGACCGGGCTCGACCCGCGCAGCCGCAACCAGGTGTGGGACATCGTGCGCGTGCTCGTCGCCGACGGCGCGACGGTCCTGCTCACGACGCAGTACCTCGAGGAGGCGGACCAGCTCGCGGACCGCATCGCCGTGATCGACCACGGCAAGGTCATCGCGGAGGGCACGGCGACGGAGCTCAAGCGCTCCGTGGGCGAGGGTGCCGTCACGCTGCGCCTCGCCGACGCGACGCAGCGCGGCCGTGCGGCGGAGGTCGTCGGAGGGCTCCTGGGCACGGAGGTCTCGCTCGCCAACGACCCGTACGCCTTCTCGGCCCGCGTGCCCGACGACGGCACGCTCGCGGTCGCACGCATCCTCCCGGCGCTCGGCGACCAGGGCATCGTCGTGCCGGAGTTCACCCTGGGCCAGCCGAGCCTCGACGAGGTGTTCCTCGCGCTCACGGGCCAGCCTGTCGAGGACGACGAGACGATCGAGGAGGTGGCCTGATGGCCGTCGATCCCACCACCACCGCCGCGGACCTGCGGGCTCCTGAGGCGAACGCGCTGCGCGCCGCCGTCGCGCTCGACCGGAGGCCGGACCGGCCCTCGCCGGTGTCCGCGACGCTGACCTATACGTGGCGCGCACTGCTCAAGATCAAGCACGTGCCCGAGCAGCTCTTCGACGTCACCGTCTCGCCGATCATCTTCACGCTCATGTTCACGTACCTGTTCGGCGGCGCGCTCGCCGGCGACGTGACGAGCTACCTGCAGTTCCTGCTGCCCGGCATCCTCGTGCAGGCCGTGCTCTTCACGACGATCTACACGGGCTACACGATGAACACCGACATCAGCAAGGGCGTGTTCGACCGCTTCCGGTCGCTGCCCGTGTGGCGCCCGGCACCGATCGTCGGCGCGCTGCTCGGCGACACCGTGCGCTACACGATCGCGTCGATCGTCACGCTGGCGCTCGGCCTGGTGCTGGGCTTCCGGCCGCCGGGCGGCGCCGTGGGGGTCGTGCTCGGGGTCGTGCTGCTCCTCGTGTTCGCGTTCGCCCTGAGCTGGGTGTTCACGGCGCTCGGGCTCGTGCTGCGCTCGCCCAACGCGGTCATGGGCACGTCGATGCTCGTGCTCATGCCGCTGACGTTCGCGTCGAACATCTTCGTCGACCCGTCGACGATGCCCGTGGTGCTGCAACGCTTCGTCGACGTCAACCCGGTGACGCACCTGGTGACCGCGGTCCGCAGCCTGATGGCCGGCGAGCCGGACATGCAGGGGATCATGTGGGTCCTCGTGGCGTCCGTCGTCCTGACGGCGGTCCTCGCCCCGATCACGATGCGCCTCTACCGCAACCGGAGCTGACGCCAGCCTCAGCTCGCCGGCGTCTCCTCGTCGTCGCACTTCTTCGTCACGACCATCACCGGGCACGCCGAGTGGTGCAGGACGGCCTGGCTCGTGGACCCGAGGAGCAGCCCGCGAAACCCACCGCGGCCACGCGACCCGACCACCATCAGGTCGGACGCCGTCGAGAACTCGGTGAGCAGCTCGGCGCCGGTGCCGTCCAGGACGATGCGCTTGATCTTGAGCCCCGGGTGCTCTGCCTCGTGCCGGTCGATGATGACGTTGAGCCCCTCGGTGACGTCCGCGAGGACCTGCTCGTGGTCGATCGAGGCGGGCAGCCACGCGAGCAGGCCGGCGCCGGCACCCACGGGGACCCCGGCGACCGCGACGAGCTCGGCACCCCAGGCCCGCGCCTGGCGGATCGCGTGGCGCAGCGCGATCTCGGCCGACGGCGAGCCGTCGACCCCGACGACGACGCGCCGGAGCGGCTTGATCTCCGGCAGCTCCTGCGAACCACCGTCGCCTCCCTTGCCTCCGGTGCGGAAGGGCACGACGACGGTCGGGCAGTGGGCGTGGGCGGGCAGCGCGGACGACACGGTACCGAGGAGCCGCTCGGTGAACCCGCCGCGGCCGCGCGTGCCGACGACGACGAGCGAGTGCTCGCGCGACATCTCGACGAGCACGCCCGCCGCGTCACCGGTGGTGACGGTCGCGGTCGTCCGGACGCCTGCGGCCTCCGCCCTCGCCCGGGCTTCCTCGAGCACGGCGCGCGCGCCCTCCTGGATGGCCGTGTCGTCGAGCGCCGCGTAGCCGCCGTCGAGGGACGCCGCGGTGAAGGACGGCAGCGAGTACGTGCACACGACGTGCAGGGGCCATCCGACCTGCCGCGCGTAGGCGGCGGCCCAGTCGAGCGCGTGGAGGCTCGGCGCCGACCCGTCGACGCCGACCAGGACGGATTCGGTGCGGGTCATCGGTGACACTCCTCTCGACGGCCGGGTGCAGCGATCCGAGACGCCCGACCGAGACGAAGACCCGCCGTCCGTCCACCACGGGTCATGAACGAGTCAAGAATGCCACGAACCCCGCCTCCTCGCGACGACTCGCGAGGGACGGGGTTCGTGGATCGGGCTCGACGGGCCCTGGAGATCAGGCGACGCGGATGAACGTCGGGTTCGACTGCCAGATCTGACGGAACTCGACGGACTTCCCGGGACGCGGTGCGTCGATCATCATGTTGTCGCCGGCGTAGATGGCGACGTGACCCGGGGTCCAGATGAGGTCGCCCGGCTGCGCCTGGTCGCGCGAGACCTTGGTGCCGACCGAGCCCTGGGCGCCCGACGTGCGCGGGAGGTTGATCCCGACCTGGGCGTACACGTAGCTCGTGAAGCCGGAGCAGTCGAAACCGTCCGGGGTGGTGCCGCCGTAGACGTACGGGACGCCCACGTAGCGGGCGGCGACCGAGACGATCGAGGAGCCGTAGGCGGAGGCCGGGACCTCGACGGCGGCCTGCTCCTGCGCGGGCGCCTCGGCCTCGTCGGAGGTGGACTGACGCTCCTGCGTGCGGCTCGTCTGCGTGGTGCGGACGGGTTCCGGCTCCGGCTCGGGCTCGGGCTCCGGCTCGGGAGCCGGGGTCACGGCCACGGGCGCCTGCTCGACGGTGAACGTCGCGTCGGATGCGACGGTCACGACGGGGGCGGCCTCGAGCGCCTGGCGCGCCTGCGCGGTGAGAGCGCTGAGGTCGACGGCGTTGAGCTTGCCGGACTCGTTGTCGACGGGTGCTGCCGTCGCGGGGGCGGCGGCGCCGATCATCGAGACGATGAGGCCCGAGGACGCGGCGACGACGGCGGTGCGGCGACCGACCGTCGACATCTGGTCCGAGGCGGCCTGGGCGATGGTGCTGAGTGGCGTCATTGGACGCCGCGCCGCGCGGTGGCGGGCGCGAGTCGAGCTCACGGTCACTTTGTGCCTCTCCATGACGCCTACGAGGTCAGCTGTCGGGTTCGGGTGGAAGAGTCACCCGGCCTGGCAGACCGAGGTCTGTCGGGCTTCACCCCAAGGGCACCGTCTCCGGTACCCGGTTATTGGGTCCCCCGCCCCTGTCTTCGGGTCGTCGTGGGCCTCTCGCGGTGACAGGGTTCGGCGTTCCGCTCGAGGACTCCCTCGGATGAGTATTCCGATGGAGCAGCACCGACCGTACAGGACGCCCCGGCAAAAGTCACGTTTCGATGACGACCGGGGGTGGGCGCCCGTATTCCTGCAGGTCAGGAGCGGTATCGCCGAGATCGTCGGGTTACCCGCGGGCGACGAACAGGTGGCGGGCCACCTCGTCGGGGAGGTCCAGCACGACCTCGGCGCCCTCGCCCTGGACGCTGAGCGTGCCGTCCACCTCGGGGCGCACGACGAGCGTGCGGCGCGGCAGGACCCCGGCCTCCGCGAACCGGGACAGGAGCTCGACGTCGACCTGGATCGGCTCGGCGATCCGCTGCAGCACGACACGCAGCCCCTCCTCGCCCGAGCGCGTCCCCGCGCGCTCGCGCACGTAGGCCGGGAGCGACACGACGCCCTCGAGGAAGTCGACCTCCTCGAACTGCTCACCGAGCTCCGGGAGTCCCGGGATCGGGTTGCCGTAGGGGTCGAAGTGCGGGTGGTCGAGCAGTCCGATGAGCCGCTCCTCGACGAGCTCGCTCATGACGTGCTCCCAGCGGCACGCCTCGGTGTGCACGTACTCCCAGTCGAGCTTGATGACGTCGGTCAGCAGTCGCTCGGCGAGGCGGTGCTTGCGCATGACGCGCGTCGCCTTGTCGTTGCCGGCGGGCGTGAGCTCGAGGTGCCGATCGCCCGTCACCACCACGAGCCCGTCGCGCTCCATGCGCGCGACCGTCTGCGACACCGTGGGACCCGAGTGCCCGAGGCGCTCCGCGATGCGCGCGCGCAGCGGGACGATGCCCTCTTCCACGAGCTCGTAGATCGTCTTCAGATACATCTCGGTGGTATCGATCAGATCGGTCACGTCACGCTCCTGTCGCTCGTCGGCTCGGGGCGCCGACTCACCCGCCCCGGGGGCACCTGCCCGCACCGGCGGGCCGCTGGGGACAGTCTATGGCGCGGCCGTGACCCGCCCTGGGGACGGCGCGGGGCCCCTCGTGGCGGACCGCGTATCGTGACGCTGTGCCCGAGCCTGCGAACACCCCGATCACGATCCCCGCCGACCTGCTGCCGAGCGACGGCCGCTTCGGGTCCGGGCCGAGCAAGGTCCGTGCGGCGCAGGTCCGCGCCCTGTCCGACGCCGGTGCCTCCCTCCTCGGGACGTCGCACCGCCAGGCGCCGGTCCGGTCGCTCGTGCGCCGCACGCGCGAGGGTCTCGCGGAGCTCTTCGCCCTGCCCGACGGCTACGAGGTCGTGCTCGGCAACGGTGGCTCGACGACGTTCTGGGACGTGGCCACGGCGTGCCTCGTCCGCACGAAGGCGCAGCACGCGGCGTTCGGGGAGTTCGGCGCCAAGTTCGCCGCCGCGACGACCGCCGCGCCCTTCCTCGAGCCGTCACAGGTCATCACCGCCGCCCCGGGCACCGTCGCCCTGCCCGCGCCGGCCGACGACGTCGACGCGCACGCCTGGCCGCACAACGAGACCTCCACGGGCGCCATGGCCCCCGTCCGCCGCGTACCCGGCTCGCGGGACCGCGGCGCGCTCACGCTCGTCGACGCGACGTCGGGCGCCGGCGCGCTCCCGGTGGACGTCGCGGAGACCGACGTCTACTACTTCGCACCGCAGAAGGTCTTCGGGTCCGACGGCGGCCTGTGGCTCGCCCTGTGCTCCCCCGACGCGCTCGCGCGCGCGGAGGAGGTCGAGTCGAGCGGCACGCGCTGGGTGCCCGAGTCGCTCTCGCTGCGCACGGCTGCGGCGAACTCGCGCCAGGACCAGACCCTCAACACCCCGGCGATCGCGACGCTCGTCATGCTCGCGGAGCAGGTCGAGTGGATCCTCGGCAACGGCGGCCTCCCGTGGGCCGCGGCCCGGACCGCCGAGTCGGCCGCGCACCTGTACGGCTGGGCAGAGTCCCGCGAGTGGGCGACGCCGTTCGTCACCGACCCGGCGCAGAGGTCCACCGTCGTCGGCACGATCGACCTCAGCGACTCGATCGACGCGACCGCCGTCGTCGCGGCCCTGCGCGCGAACGGGATCCTCGACGTCTTCCCCTACCGCAAGCTGGGCCGCAACCAGCTCCGTGTCGCAATGTTTCCTGCGGTCGAGCCCGACGACGTCCGCGCCCTCACCGCCTGCGTCGACCACGTCGTCGCCCACCTCGCCTGAGGCCGCGCGGGCGGCGCCCGCGCCGTCGTCGTACTCGGGTCCGCTACGGGGGCGGTCGGGTCTCATCCCGCGTGGTCGGGTCCGCGGGTCGTGGTCGGGTCTCAGGCCCGCGTGGTCGGGTCCGAGGTGGGGGTGGTCTCGGCGCTCGGGGCTGCCGCGCCGTCGCCGTGGGCTTTCGGGCGTGGGTCTGAGGAGCGCGGCTCTGACGCCCTTTCGCCACCGAGCCCACCCCCACCGCTCAGCCGTCCCCTCACCCGGTTAGCCGGCCCGGCGACAGGCCCCGGGCAGCCGAAGTAGAGGCATGGTCCGCCGAGGTAGAGGCCTGGTCGGTCGAGGTGGTGCCGTGGCCTGCTCGACAAGGTCAGACGATCGTCGCGCGCCGAACACGACCTCAGTGTCGTCAACCGGGGCCGGGCGACCTTCAGGTCGTGTTCGACCGCGCGTCATGTCGTGCTCGACGGCGGCCCCAGGGCTCGGGCGTCGACCGCAGGAAGCTGCGGCCTACCGGGCCAGCTGCGACGCGCCGGCACAGGGGAGGCGGCGGCGAGGCGGCGAATACCGGCCCCGCGGGCGGTTCGCCCGGGTGAGCGAAGACCAGGGCGGGACGACGTA